>JAQYPT010000082.1 GCA_028726625.1 Prevotellaceae bacterium
GAGTTCGGGGCGGACGCATTCCTCGAGCTTCATTCCGTCTTTGAGACCGCCAAGAAACACGGAAATACTCCATATAACGCTGTTCAAGCCTTGTTTGAGGTTTGAAAATCTGGCATGCCATTACCACCGCTGAATAGTTACCTTACCCCCCTATTGTTAATAATTATTAAACAGAAGAAAAGAGTATTAATTTATGCTTATTTTTCGCATAAGCATGTTGTAATTATTATATATTTACAAAAATAAAGTCTGTTTGCTGTTTTGCTACAGATTTACAAACTTTTGATGCATGAAATTTTACAATTTAAACAAACACCGCCAGTGTCCCAATTACATTGGGTCTAAGGCCATGGGATTTGCCTTGTTAACCGGCATGCGTGGTGAACGTGTAGAAGATATCTTGCCCGTACCCTTGATGATATTCGTGATGAGTGGCAAGATAAAACTTTGTTTCAGAAAGAATGTTGAGACGGTTGTCAAGGCCGGTGAGATGGTAGCTGCCGTGTTTGCGAAGGATTCGTACGTTGCCGCCATGGAAGATAGTGTGTGCATGCGACTGTACATACAGGGCGACGGACTGGATTTTTGTCACCGCATCGTGAACACAGATCTGCTGCTGAATCCAAGTGAACCACCTAAAGAACAGGGCAAGGTGCTGCCCATGAACCCAGAGATATTAGCTATTATGCGACAGATGACGGGCTACATTACCGACGGACTGATGTGCTGTAACGTGCATGCCATGAAGCAACAAGAGTTAGCTGCGGTGCTGCAAGCCTATTACCGGCCAGAAGATTTGCTGCCGTTCATTGCTCCCATCTACGATCCCAACGTGCGTTTCTACAACGACGTGATGAAGTTGGCTGGCCAATACCTGCCGGTACAAGAGATGGCTTCGCAGCTCAACATGAGTTATCCCACGTTTATACGGCATTTTCGGATGGTTTTTAAAGAAACTCCACAAACGTGGTTGTCGAAGAACCGCATGAAACAACTCAGGGATTTGCTGCAACATACGGCGCGCACGGACCAGGAGATTGCCGACGAGTTGAAGTTCTCTACTGTGCAAAACATGCGGGCTTTCTGCAAGACACGCTGCGGGTTGACACCCACGCAGTTGCGAGAACAAGAACCTTAGTTTTGCCCTTGCTTTTTAATTGCATTGACTTTGGGCGCCAAAGGCATTGGGTTTGGGGGTTAAACTCAATGGGTTTGGGTTGCAATGTCAATGAGTTTGGCTGGACAGGTAATGAAGCGGAGCGCGGGATGTGTTATTCTTCTAAAAATGTAAGTATGGAAAAATGTCTTACTGTTCTTCCGCTGAATTAAAAAAAATGCTTACCTTTGGCCCAAAAGGAGGACACAGCCATGGAGAAAATCACGCAAGACAATTTTGAGGAAAAATATGTTGACCCCATTGAACAGCGGCAGATAGACAAGTTTGTTTGTGACGAGATGTCGCGCCAGATACACCGCTACATCAAGGGAATGTCGGGCACGAAGGCCATGATGGAGAAGTTTGAAGCGCAGTTGTCCACCCTGAGCGTACCGCAGAAGGAGGAGGCCATCGCCCGGTATATCGACCTGAACCGCAAGGTGCTGAGCGGGTTGGACTTGAAAATCGTGCTGACACGAGCCATCGCCAACTATTGCGACACGTTCAACTACATGCTCGAGCTGGTGAACGACAAGCGCAAGTGGGTGTTCTATCTCAACCGCATCAAATCGAAGTACATTCAATATCATTCCGTGATTGAGCAGGATGGCAAATTTGGCTTGTGTGATCATCGCGGCAACATCTTGGTTCACCCCGTGTATGATTTCGTTCGAACGTGTTACATTTATGTGGATGACCTGGTGACCATGCCCGTCATCGTGCAGAAGGAAGGTAAGATGGGGCTGATACTTCCCGATGGGAAAGACACCATCGTGGCACCGTTTGAGTATGATGACATCTCGTTGCGCGAGGAATATCCCTACTTTGAGGCTACCCGAAGGGGCGAACAAGGGTATATCCACAGCGACGGACACTTCGTGGTTGCCCCGCATTCACGGTAAATCTCACGTTTGTCAGTTGGTTGCTGAAACCTTATAGCAACGCTAAATCTTAACAATATCATCAATCTATGATACCGACAATGAAGAAATTCTTATTACTAAGCGTGTTCTGTTCCCTCATGCACCTGGCTTGGAGTGCTGTGGTTGAGGGCAAGACTTACCGCCTTGTTTCTGTTGGAGCGAAAGACAAGTCGCTTTTGATTGAAAACTCATCCTTGGAAAACAATGCTAACATCTTGCTGTGGACCGATATGAATGTGCCTTCTCAGCAATGGGAAGCGGTGCGCAATGACGACGGTTCTTTCGGATTTAAGAATGTATATAGTGGTAAGTTCTTGACCCGGAGAGGCGTTTTGGGCAAGACTTCACAATTGTACCAAACCACTTTCAGCACCTTTTCTTCCTCCAAATGGAGAGTAGAAGCCGTGGCGGGACAGGCTGCTCAATATCAACTGGTACAGCAGGACGGGGGACAATCGTTTTGTATCACCACCACCAGCACGAATGATGGAGCGGCATTGTCGGTTGATGTGGTTCAAAAAAATCAAACAGGTGGGGCCGAACCTTCTCAAATATGGCAGTTGGTGGAGGTTGAACCCATCAACAAAATCACTCGTGAGCTGAGAGATGAGGTGATGAACGGATGGACCAAACAGTTTGTGCGTGCCCGTGGCGCCAACGTTTCGTTTGGCATTGGCGGCGGATGGGGCGATGCCGAAATGCTGGAAACCATGTTGGACGCATACGAAACGTCTGGTCAAGAAGCGTATTTAGACCTATTTAAAAAAGGCTTCAACTATTTTAAGTCTAAGGTAAAGGACAACTGGTTGCGACACTTTTGGTTTGGGTATAGATGGAATGGACAAGACTACAACGACGACGTGATGTGGATGATCATCGCTTCTGCTCGTGCCGGACTTCTCACTGGCTCAACCACCTACACCCAATTGGCCAAAGATAATTTTGACGCCATTTATCAACGGGCGTACAACCCATGGGGCATGCTGCGGTGGGCAGAAAGCTCGGGCGACCGCAACGGCACCAACTCGTGTATCAATGGTCCGGCTGAAGTAGCCGCTTGTTATATTGCCATGGCTACAGGTGATGAAACCTATTATGCCAAAGCCCGCGACCTTTATGCCAAACAACGCCGGTTTTTATTCAATGCGTCTACGGGACAAGTGTTTGATTCCTTTATCTGGGACGCGACAACCAACTTGCCTTCCAAATACAATCGGTGGGCTTCTACCTACAACCAAGGCACCATGTTGGGTGCAGCCGTCATGCTTTACAATCATTATGGCGACGAACAGTACAAGCAAGATGCAGAGCGAATCATGGAATACACCGTGAAACATCTTTGTAACCAAGACGGTATCATCAACGTTTGTCAAGTGGTGGACGGCGATTTGTGTGGTTTTAAAGGCATCTTGATGCGCTATGTGCGAAAGTTCATCATCGATTTGAACAAGCCCGAGTATGTGACGTGGATGCAAAAGAACGCCATGCAGGCTTACAGCAACATGAATTCTCGTGGCGTGATTCACTCTGCGTGGCTGACAAAATCGCGTGAAGACTTTATGTTTGGTGATAAGAAATTTGACAATCAGCCCTTTGGATGTTCCACAGCCGTATCGGTAGCGTTCAATGCGCCGCTGAACGACAGTCGTATTGTCAAGGATGCGTTTCAGCCCATTCGCGCAGATGAATTTAATGAGATACAAGGTGTTTATTTGACGGCAAGTAATTCGGGGAAATCTCCCTTTGAGATTTCAAATATCAAGAATGATTATTATGTTGGATATAACTGGATTGACTTTGGCAGCCAACCCGCAACTTCTGTGTCATTCTATGTCTCCGAGTTGGGCAATGCCAGTTATCAATGTGCCATTGAGGTTCATCTTGACAGCATTGATGGCCCCTGCATCGGCACAGCTGCCATTCCCAACACGCCCGGTTGGAAGACCGTTACCGCACCGGTTGCACCAACAGACGGTATGCATCAGGTGTATCTGAAATTCGTGAACAAGACGAATGTTGCGGCGGTGGATAACTTCAGGTTGGCAGAAATGCAGTTTGGTACCGATCGGGAAGCATTGTCTGGCGATATTACAGATAATGGTGGGCAGCTGATGACCGATCAACAGGTGGACGACTTGGCGAGTTTGATTGATAATCGATTGACAACCACGGCCACGATGCCTGCTTTCAAGGGGCAAGCCATGTTCCATTATCGTTCGATTGCACCCGCACTTTTGAAGGGATATGCGATAGGTAGTGGCACTGGTGACGCATCGTTTGATGCCAAGAGCTGGATCTTGCAAGGATCGAATGATGGTCAGACCTGGACAACGCTTGATACACAAGAAGCGCAAGCGTTTACCATGCGTTGTCAAAACAAGCAGTTCAGCGTGAATACCAACAAGACTTTTACGGATTACCGCCTGCTCGTTAACGCGACAAATGGCGGCAAAGCGTTGCACATGGGCGAGTGGAAACTCCTGGGAACCTGTCTCTTGCATGATGATATCACAGCCGATGGCGGCTGTATGATGCACCCAGAAGGTTCTTCGTTGATTGACAAAAACGCCTCTACCATGGCATCTTTTGACGCAAATCAGGATGTTGTCATTGAATATAAGGCTGCCGGAAGCTATGTGCTGACCTCCTATAGTTTGACTAACGGTGATTCAAAGGCTGCTGCGAATCCAGCTGGTTGGGTGCTCTACGGGTCCAGTGATGGACGAAACTGGACGGAACTTGATTGCAAACGCCATGAAACGTTTCCTGTCGAACAGAGTACACAATTCTACACCGTTGTCTCTCAAGAAGCTTACAAGAGTTTTAGACTGGTAATTACGGGCAACCATGGTGCAACCCATACGGCTCTCCATGAGTGGCAACTCATTGGAAAACTCATGCCGAGTGCCCCGCTTTATAACGACATCACCAAGAATGGCGGTAAGCTCACGGCATCCAATGGGGCCAATTATGCCGATTTGCAGGTGTTGACTGATAACAATGCCCGCACGTATGCTGAGCTTCCGTTCAAAGGCGAGGCATGGGTACAATACCAAACTCCCGAGCCAGCCAAGGTAACGGCGTATTCTATTTGCATGGGTTATGATGCAGAGAAAGATCCGAGGACCTGGCAATTGCAAGCATCTAACGATGGAACCAACTGGCGTGTATTACATCAAGGCAATGCGATGAGTGTCAAAGAAAAGGGAGCCTTGCGTACCTTCAAAATAACCAATAACGACTTGTATGTTTACTATCGTTTGCTGGTGAAGAAAACAGCGAGTGCAAGTGCCACTTCTGTTATGCTGGGTGAACTTCAACTCCATGGGCTTTGTGTGTCAAATCAAGATTTAACCAGTCGGGAAGGAACCACATCCTGTTATGTTCCTGGAGTAAATGACGGTGAAGTCGTTGATAAGTTGTTTGACAAGGCGGCATCCAGCAAGTATTGCTTCAGCTTCTATGGCGAATCGTGGGTTGACTATCAGGCAGCAGAAGGTATGAAAGCCAATCTGTATAGCCTTACCTCAGCCAACGACAATCCTGACCGTGACCCGCAATCCTGGAAGGTGTTAGGCTCTCATGATGGCAACCATTGGGTGGTACTGGATGAGCGTAACGATGAGTTGTTCTACGATCGGCATATCACACAGTTTTATTCTTTCGACAATTCAGAGCCCTATGCGTATTATCGTCTGCAACTCGATGAGAATAAAGGCAATGAACTTTGTCAGATTTCAGAGTTCCAACTGTTCTATTCAGACGTAGTAGCAACCGGTGTGAACGCTATTCAGACGCCTTATTTGGCTGTCAAGGTTTATCCAAATCCTGTTATCGACTACCTCCATGTGGACCTTCCAACCGACGGACGCATTCAGGTGTTTGATTCACAAGGGTTGCTGATGGCTCAACAACGTGCTCAGAAAGGTAACAATCAGGTTGACTTTGCAGGCGTAGCCCCTGGACTATACTTAGTAAAGGTGGTTTGTGGCGCACAAACAAAGACCTTTAAAGTGGTGAAATAGCATCTGAAAAGTGTCAAGATACTGGGTGTTTTTAAAACTTGTATTCTATCGAAAAATGGGTGGAAAACAAGTTTAAAAACACCTTTTTTAGGTCTTTTACAACCCATCAGTTTGAGTTTGGGCAGCTATTTTTTTGTTCTTTCTCTCGTTTGTCTTAACTTTGTGGCATGCACATGAAGTATGTAGATGTCATTGTTCCGCTGCCTTTGGAAGGCACGTTCACCTATTCGGTTCCTCACAACTTGGCCGAACGGGTGCGGTTTGGCGTGCGCGTGGCCGTGACGTTTGGCGCCTCGAAGGTGCATACCGCCATCGTGGTGAGGGTGCATCAGGACAAACCCGCCTTCAACGTTAAAGACATCGTTGACGTGATTGATGATCAACCCATGCTTCTGGAGCAGCAATACCAGCTGTGGCAGTGGCTGTCGGGGTACTACATGGCCCCGCTCGGGGACGTGTACAATGCCGCTTTGCCCGCCGGACTGAAGGTGGAGGAGAACTATAAGCCTCGTACGGAGACGTATATCGACCTGTGCGAGCCACTGCGCAACGAACAATCGCTGAACGTGGCCCTTGACCTATTGAAGCGAGCGCGCAACCAGCGAGAGGCACTCGTGCACTTTTTGCGCATCTCACACTGGGAAACGATTGAAGGAACGCAGACTACGGAGCCGGTTGTGGACATCACCCGGGAGGAGTTGATGAACGTGTCGCGCTGTTCGTATGCCGTCATCAAGAGCCTGGTAGAGCGGAAAATACTGTTCACCTACGAGCGGGAGGTGGGACGGCTCAATGACCATGGGGAGGAACATCTTGAAAATGTAAAACGCTTGAATGAGGCTCAACAAGAAGCGTACAACCAGATTGTTTTTCAATTTCTCAAGAAAAACGTGGTTTTGTTGCATGGCGTAACCTCCAGTGGCAAAACCGAAATCTACATACACCTTATTAAAAAGGCACTCGAAGAGAAGAAGCAGGTGCTGTATCTGTTGCCGGAGATAGCCCTCACGGTGCAAATTACCAGTAGGCTAAGACATGTGTTTGGCAACAAATTGGGCATCTACCATTCTAAATATAGCGATGCCGAACGTGTTGAAATATGGAAAAAACAGCTTTCGCACCATCCATACGAGGTGATATTGGGTGCGCGCAGTGCCGTGTTTCTGCCCTTTCAGCGGCTCGGGTTGGTCATCATTGATGAAGAACACGAAACCTCTTTCAAGCAACAAGACCCCTCGCCGCGCTATCATGCACGGTCGGCAGCCATCGTGTTGGCAAGGATGTATGGCGCGAAGACCTTGTTGGGGACGGCCACACCGTCGGTGGAAAGCTATTATAACGCCTGTCGGGGCAAGTATGGATTGGTGACCTTGACCTCGCGGTACAAGGATATCCAGCTGCCAGAGATTAGGGTAGTGGACACGAAGGATCTGCAACGGCGCAAGATGATGACGGGTCCTTTCTCGCCACCGCTCATTGCTGCCGTCAACGATGCGTTGAAGAGCGGGCAGCAGGTGATACTCTTTCAGAACCGACGAGGCTTCGCACCGATGATAGAGTGCCGCACTTGCGGTTGGGTTCCAAAGTGTACCAACTGTGATGTGTCGCTCACCATGCACAAAAGCATGAACTTGTTGACCTGCCATTATTGTGGTTACACCTACCGTATACCCACGGTTTGCCCCGCATGTGGCGGCACCGACCTGCGTGGACGTGGCTTTGGAACGGAGAAAGTGGAGGAGTATGTGGGGCAATTGTTCCCCGAGGCGCGTGTTGCCCGCATGGACTTGGACACCACGCGCACCCGCAACGCCTACGGAAGGATTATCGATGACTTTTCTTCCGGTCGCACCAATCTGCTCATCGGCACACAGATGGTGAGCAAAGGGCTTGACTTCGATCGGGTTAGTGTGGTGGGAATACTCAACGCCGACGCCATGCTGAACTATCCAGACTTTCGCGCTTACGAACACGCCTTCATGATGATGGCGCAGGTAAGCGGCCGGGCTGGGCGAAAAGGGCAGCGGGGAAAAGTGTTCTTGCAGACCAAAAACAAGGAGCTACCCATCATCAGGCAGGTGGTGGAGAATGACTATCAAGGATTTTATGAAGCACTGTTGGAGGAACGGAGGTTGTTTTCTTATCCGCCCTTCCATCGGTTGGTATACGTTTTTTTACGTCACCGGCACGACGATGTGGTAGAAACGGCCGGCATAGAGATGGGCAGCAGGCTCAGACAGGGATTGGGTGATCGTATTTTAGGTCCTGACAAACCTTCGATAGCACGCGTGAAAAACCTGCACATCCGCAAGATTGTCATCAAGTTGGAGAACGGTATCGACCCAAAGGCGGTGCGCCTTTACTTGCGTACCGTGCAGCAACAACTGTTGCAGGACAAGCGTTATGCCGCCCTGCAAGTATATTATGACGTGGATCCTATGTAAATATCGTTGGACGATATTGCTTCTTTTTTAAGCGAGATAGATGAAAATATCCCGCTTTTCTTTTTCATGGTGATGAAATATCTATTTTACATGATTGTAACATCTATGTCCTAATTTTGCATTCGTAAAAGTGAACAGGCTAATTTTATGAAGAAAATTGTATTAACGACAGTGCTGATTTTAGGCATCATTCCTGTCTGTCTTGCTGATTCTTTGACTGGTATAGTGAAAGATAAGTTAACGGGTGAGACGCTCATTGGTACCGTAGTTCAAGTGAAAGGTGAGAAACATCATGCCACCTCTACAGGCTTGGACGGTTCTTTCGTATTGAAAGATCTGCCCAATGAAGGCTACATTACGTTGATAGCCAGCTATATTGGTTATCAATCCAAGGAGGTTCAGGTGGATATGTCCGCAGGAAAGTCTATCAATCTGGAGCTGGAACCAGAACTACAGGAACTAAAAGAGGTGGTTGTCAAGGGATTTCGTACAAAAGACACTGATGTAAGCGCTTATGCGATGGTGAAAAATTCGTCGCAAGTACTCAATGTGATGAGTGCGCAAGCCATTCAGGTGTCACCCGATGTCAATGTGGCAACCGTGCTGCAACGAGTCTCAGGCGTAACGATGCAGCACGATGCGTCGGGCGAAGCCTCGTATGCCATTCTAAGAGGAATGGACAAAAGGTACAATTATACCTTGGTTAACGGCGTGAAAATACCCAGTCCTGATGACAAAAATCGCTATATTCCCTTGAATATCTTCCCTTCAGATTTGATGGACAGGATTATTGTCTCTAAGTCGCTCACTGCCGATATGGAAGGCGATGCTGCGGGTGGTGTGGTAGATATGAATATGAAAGATGCGCCAGGCAGTTTCAGACTTCAAGCGAATGTAGCAACAGGGGCAAGCGATTTTTTTTGGCAAGGCGATAAAACACAATCTCCATTCGGACAAATCAGTTACGATTTTTTAAGTGCTAAGCGCGGAAATACTACCTCTACAGCACCATACGAGCATTATGGAAGTACGTATGATGCGACCAATGCCGACTTTAAGAATGGTGGAACTCAGCTTTCACGCCACAAAGTACTAATGCCCAATGTCCATGCAGGCATCTCTATCGGTAATCGTTTTTTGGATAAAAAGCTTGGAGTGATATTCGCTACCAACCTGCAGAATACGTATCGTGGCACCGAACGCGAGCTCAATAAGGAGGTGATGGCTAACGGTGAGGAAGCTGCTTATATCAGTTCCATCAAGAAAAGGCTCTATTCCATCCATGATCTTAACCTGGGTGTGCATGGAAAGATTGACATCACACTTGACAATCACAAGATAGAGTGGTATAATATGTACGTGCGTCGTCAAGCGGACAACACACGCTACAGTATGGATATCACGACTGACTACGACTTTGACCTTGCAAATGGCAACTGGACACGTGCGGATGAGATGCGTACCTTGACACAAACGCAGAATATCTTTGCATCCAATATCAAGGGAACTCATCATTTCACGCGTAACCTCACGGTAGATTGGGCAGGGCTCTTCGCCGATGCCAGAGAGAAAGATCCTGACCGTATCTATACCACTATCAAGAACACCGTGACAGAAGGCAAGGTCACTAAGATATTCCCAGCATCACAGGAGCGTCGTTTCCAGCATAATGATGATAAGGACTGGACTGGCTATGTCAATCTTTCGTGGGCGACTCCTTTCAGAGAAGAACTGAAAGCAGTATGGAAAACAGGTGCTATGTATCGCAACAAGAAGCGTAACAATCGATATTACTCTTACATATCTGTACCCTCAGATAATGGTATCCTACTGTCTTCTAATGATATCGATGTGTTTCATGGAATTGACTGGACACTCAAAACACCTCGTTCGCAAGCCTCACAACTCAATTACGACTCTAAAGAACGAATAGGTGCTATCTACGGTATGGTAACACTTACTTCGCCAATCTATGAGTTAGTAGCTGGATTTCGTGCCGAGCATACCAACCAACTATACACAATGTTGCAACGTTTTGAAACAACGGGTTCTCTTGGTGAACAGTCGTATTGGGATTATCTGCCGTCTGTTTCATTTCGCTGGACATTTAAGGACAAGATGAATCTTCGTTTCAGTTATTACAAAAGCATCAATCGTCCAGGATTCTATGAACTTGTGCCTTATCAGGTGGATGGTGAGGACTACACAGAGAAGGGTAATCCGTTATTAAAATGTGCACGTATTGACAACCTCGACCTGCGTTGGGAGTGGTTACCATCGCAAGATGAACAGGTGCTTTTGGGTGTTTTTTATAAGTATCTCAAAGACCCGATTGAGACAACTTTCGATGTTGACCAGCGTCAGGGTAACGCCAGCTACTATATGCCTCAAAACCTTGGTAACGCTAGAAACTATGGTATAGAGCTTGATGTGGTGAAGTATATCCGCCACTTTGGATTCAAGGCCAACTATACTTATACGCATTCAGCCATCACCACTACCAAGAAACGCTATACTGCAAAGAATCAAGTAGAGAATGTTGACCAAACGAGGCCACTTATCAATCAGGCACCACATACCGCTAATTTATCTTTGCTTTATAAAGATACGCAACATGGGTGGAATGGACAATTGGCAGCAGCCTATACTGGGACACAACTAGTATTAGTATCTCCATATTTTGATTCTGACGAGTGGGAGAAGCACCTCTTTTCGCTTGACCTAAGTGGCGAGAAGCGTTTCAACAATGGCATATCTTTATTCATTAAAGCCAATAACCTGCTCAACTCCAAGCGCGAACGATACCTAAAAACCGTTAATGAGTTTAATACCAAGATACCAGGACACCCCAACGACCGTACCATTGTAGGAACCTACAAGTATGGACGCACATTTCTGGTTGGAGTGAGAGTAAATTTGTAATTATCAACTTTTGTAAAATTCAATATGAAGAGATTTAATTTTTTTGTAAGCATATTAGCTGTAACCCTTATGGGAGGCATGAGTTCATGTGAGAATGAAAACATTAATCCATACGATTACGCTGCCAAAACCGATACGATAACCATCAATACAGGTGACGCAAATACAGTGAAGACGGGCATAGCTTCTTATCCAACAGGCTCTATTGTTTGGTCACATGATACTACACTCACCTCTTCGTTCAAGATTCCTGCTGGCGCTTCCCTCTATATCGAGCCTGGCGTGAAGGTAACCGTCAGCTCTAAACCCTTGGAAGATCATCCTATAGAGATTGTGGCATTAGGAAACTTTTACGCTATGGGTACGAAAGAGAAACCCGTAGTCATCAGTTCAGATACGGGCAAGCCCAACGACTGGGGTGGTATCATTTGTGGATACGATTGTGAAGAGGTAGTGTTAAGCCATACTGAGATAGCCCATGCTGGTGCTACTCCAACGGAAAGTTCCCTTTCTTTTCAAAACAAATTGTTCAAGACCACTATTGATGGTGGGGTACCTGCCTTCCATTTCTGCAATACCAAAGGTCGTTTTGCTGTCGTTAACTGTTTCTTCCATGACAATTACAACGACCAGACTTATTTCACAGGTGGAAATGGAATTATTTATAGGTCCGTGTTTGCCGATAGTGGTAACGAGAGTGATGGCGGTGAGGCCATCAATGTGAAATCGGGATGTATACTCGACATTGCTTACAACCTGATATACAATGCCTGTACCAATGCGTTTAAACTTTCAGGGTCGGGTGTGGAGAAGAACTTTGCATCGAAGCTTGTCATCTATAACAATACAGCTATTGACTGTGGATGGCGCCGAACGAAGAATAAGAAAGGTGGAAATGTATGGATTGAGAAAGCTATTGCGCCCGTTTTTGTGAATAATTTACTGGTTGACAACCGCTATGGAATCCGTCAACCCAGTAAGAATGGAGCTGATATTGACAATAGTGTGCTTTCTCCCAATTATTTCTTTGCATCCACAAATACAGGAGTAAAGCAACAGGGCAAAGACTTCAAGATGATTGTTTGGGATGACAACAATCTCACCAGTCAGGCTCCAGAGGATTTATCCAAATTATTTATTAAGTTTACTCAAAATGATAAGATGAATATCAACTGTGAGAGCGATGACCCTGCCAATGGGGCTCCCTTGAAATGGAACCCAGCATGGGACTTTCATCTTCAGCCTGGCGCCCCTCAACTCACTGGTGCACTTTCGGCAGTGAAGCCTAACTTTCCCGGCGGATTGGCTTTCTTTGGCATGAAGAGGGTAAAATGGATAAGCAATACTGATGACCAAAATTATTATTTCTCTTCATCCGTGGCCAGTAACTTCTTTGGAGCATTTGGAACAAAATAAACATCAATCAATATGAAAATGAACAAGTTTTTCAAACAGATACTATTTGTTGTCACCTTACTTTTTTCTTTCATTTCCTCTCAGGCGCAAACCCCTGCTGATTGGAAACAAATGAAAGCTGATGTCAACCTGTATTGGGTGAACGATATGGGACGTAATGGCTATTACGACCAGAAAACCATAGCCCAGTTGATGGGTACCATGGCGGAGACTGTTGGACCCGAGGCAGTGATTGCTGTAGGTGATATTCATCATTTCAGCGGCGTGCAAAGCGTTAACGATCCTTTGTGGATGACAAATTATGAACTAATCTATTCTCATCCAGAGCTGATGTGTTTTTGGTATCCTGTTTTGGGTAATCACGAATATCGTGGCAATACCCAAGCTGTACTCAATTATGCTCATGTGAGCCGTCGATGGGCAATGCCAGCTCGCTACTACTCCAAAGTATTCGAAGGTGATGGCTGTACGGTGCGAATCGTATTTCTTGACACAACTCCCCTTATCAGTAAATACCGAAAGAATACCGAAACTTATCCTGACGCTCATTTGCAAAACCTTGAACAAGAGCTGGCATGGCTGGACAGCACGTTGACTGCTGCACACGAAGATTGGGTGATCTGTGTGGGTCATCATCCTATCTATGCACAGACTTCGAAGTCGGACAAAGAGCGTGCCGACATGCAGAAATATCTTTTGCCAGTGCTTCAGCGACATTCCAATGTGTCGGTATATGGCTGTGGGCATATACACAATTTTCAATATATCAAGAAGAAAGGTGACAATATTAATTATTGGGTCAACTCTGCAGCAGCTCTCTCACGTCCTGTACAGCCAACAGACGGAACCCGTTGGTGCGATGGGTCCACAGGATTTACAGTGATTAGTGCCAACAAACAACAACTTACCCTCTATGCCATCAACAAGGATGGTGAGATTCTCTACACCCTTGCTGTGAAAAAGTAGCTATCTTGGTTGCATTACATGTATTTTATCGAACAATCTATATGCCTACGTGTCCGTGAACGAGCGTAGGCATATAGTTTATTTGTCTATGACTCCAAGGTCATGGTCTGTATCAAATGTTTCCGCTGAGGTAGAGTCCACATCTAACTTGTAGAGGCCTCTTTTAATTCATGCTGTTACCTTTCTCTTCCGGATATGATATCCGCGTGTGATAAATGGCCTTCAAGCGTTCTATCAATACCTGCTTGGCTTGCAACACATCCCTGAAGGTAATGGGGCAATCGGTGAAGGCACCGCGCTTCACTTGTCCGTCAATGATTTTGTTGGTGAGCTCTGTAATGCTCTCTTCCGTGTACTCGGGAAGTGAACGGGAGGCTGCCTCAACAGAGTCGGACATCATCAATATGGCTTGTTCGCGCGTGAAAGGATCGGGCCCCGGATAGGAGAATGGTGCAGGATCTACCTCCTCATCGGGATGTTCGTTCTTGTATTGAATGTAAAAATAACTTGCCGTGCTGGTGCCATGATGGGTCAAGATGAAGTCTTTGATAAAGGATGGCAGGTTGTGTTGCTCTGCCAATTTTACGCCATTAGGCACATGACTCACGATGATGCGGGCACTCTCCTTCGGCGATAGGCCATCGTGTGGGTTGGCTCCCACTTGATTTTCGGTGAAAAAAGCGGGGTTGTTCATCTTCCCAATGTCGTGATACAGGGCGCCGGTACGCACCAGTAGGGCGTTGGCCTCAATCTTATTGGCAATCTCAGCGGCCAGGTTAGCCACGGTAATGGAGTGCTGGAAGGTGCCGGGAGCTATCTCGCTGAGGTCGCGCAGGATGCCCCGGTTGGTGTTGGACAGCTCGAATAGCGTGACGTTGGATGTGAAGCCAAACATCTTTTCGATGACATACATCAGCGGATAAGACAGCAACAGCAGTACGGCATTAGCCGCAAAGTGGTAATACATGTCGATGTCAAGCTTGTCGAGCGAGCTGTTTTGCATGAGTTGTAGTGCGAAATAAACCACCGCATACGACAGTCCTACGAGGATAGCTGTCTTGAATACCTGCGAGCGTTGTGTGAGTTCGCGTAGGGAATAGATGGCTACCAGGGCCGCAACGATTTGCATAATGATGAATTCGTATTGATATTTCACCGCCGCGGCACAAATCAGAATGATGATGCACTGTGTGACGAAAGCCGTTCTTGAATCCATGAACATGCGCACGAAGATGGCTGCAGTGGCCAATGGCAAGATGTACACGCTGAACAGGCTGTGTTTCATCATCAGTGATACAAGGATGGGAAACAGCGCAATGAGTACGTAAAGCATCATGATGCTGCGCGGCTTGCTGAAATAATCTTTGCGGAAAAGCGACAGATAGACCGTGAACAGAATGATGAGGATGCTGACATAGAGCAGTTGGCCATAGAAAGTGGTCTTGGTTTCTTGGTCAGAAACGTTTCTGCGCTTCATCTCTCGCTCGTATGAGTTCAATACCCGATAGGTGTATTCGTCAACAATGTCACCCCGGTCGATAATCTTTTGTCCGCTGATCATCATGCCGCTGGCTATCGGAATGCTACTCAAAAGGTCGTTGAGTTCCGTTTCACTCCGGTCTTTGTCATAAATCAAGTTGGGCTGTAGGTAGAAGTTGAGGTTGCATCGCTGCAATAATTGGCGATAAGGAGCCAGCTTGTTGTCGGCAAACAGTTGTTCGTAGGCCGATAAGGTAGAGTAAACGCAGTTGACTTGGACGCTCTGTGCCGCCTTGCCATTTACCACTCTGACCATGTTGGTCGAGTCTTTTGCGAACCGATTATATTCGGGTGTGTTGATAATGCCTGCCTGATAGAGGCGATGGAAACGATCCAAAAGGATGTGCATGTAGGCCGCTGGCAAGCCTGGCACGCCCAACTTGAAGTCGTTTTTGAACCGTTCTATCTGCTCTTTCTCCACACTTGCCTTGTAATTGAAGTAGGGTTGGAAATACTGCATCAGCGAGTCTTTCTCCTGTTGGATGGCCTCATCTGTCTTATAAATGGGGAAATCGAAGGTGGCAATGAATGAATGATACATCCAAGGCTTGTCAACATCGTAATGAAACTGCTGCGACGTGTCGCGTGGAAGGCTCCATACAATGAGCACAACGGTGACCACCACGAGCATAATCCTCGTTAATATGCTTTGCCAGTTTTGCGAATCTGTTATGTTAAGTTTACTCATTTTGTCACAAAAAATAGATATCTTGTTCTGAAACGTGTTGATGGATGGGATGTAATCCCTATAAGGCTCGTTTGTGTGCCATGAACCTTTTGTCTGTTCATGATACAGGGTCTTTCGGCCTACTATCATGCGAAAATACAAAAAAAATACGGCATACTGCAAAAAAATGACTACTTTTGCACAAAATTTAATATCTTATCTTCATTTATTTAAAATGGCAGAAAGAAAAGTAAGGGTGCGTTTTGCACCCAGTCCTACTGGTGCTTTACATATAGGTGGAGTACGAACAGCGTTGTATAATTATCTTTTCGCACGTCAGCATGGTGGCGATCTCGTGTTTAGAATCGAGGACACCGACTCTCATCGGTTCGTTCCCGGAGCCGAAGAATATATCCTTGAGTCATTCAAATGGTTGGGTATCCAGTTTGATGAAGGCGTTTCTTTCGGCGGAGAACATGGCCCTTATCGTCAAAGCGAGCGTCGCGAGCTATACAAGACGTACGTTCAGCAATTGCTGGATGCAGGTAAGGCTTATTATGCTTTTGACACTCCGGAGGAGTTGGAGGCCAAAAGAAACGAATTAAAAAACTTCCAATATGATGCTCATACGCGCATGCAGATGCGTAATTCATTAACAATGACGCCCGATGAGTGCCAACAGTGCATCGCCGATGGCGAGCAATATGTGGTGCGCTTCTTGGTAGAGCCTGGTCGTGAGATACATGTGCAGGACTTGATTCGTGGCGAAGTGATTGTTAAGAGCGACATCCTCGATGATAAAGTGTTGTACAAGAGTGCTGACGAACTCCCCACTTACCATTTGGCCAACATTGTTGACGACCATCTGATGGAGATTACTCACGTCATCCGAGGTGAGGAATGGTTGCCCAGCGCGCCCCTCCATGTGTTGCTCTACGAGGCGTTTGGCTGGACTGATACCATGCCTTCGTTTGCCCATCTGCCCCTCTTGCTCAAGCCGGAAGGCAAAGGTAAGCTGTCAAAACGTGATGGTGATCGCCTGGGATTCCCCGTCTTTCCGCTGGAATGGCACGACCCCAAGACAGGTGAAGTGTCGTCAGGATTCCGCGAGAGCGGTTATTTCCCCGAGGCAGTGGTTAACTTCCTGGCCCTTTTGGGATGGAATCCGGGCACCGATCAAGAGATATTCTCACTCAACGAGCTGGTTGATGCCTTTGACATCACACGCTGTTCCAAGGCCGGAGCCAAGTATGATTACCAGAAAGGCATTTGGTTCAACCACGAATACATGTTGCAGAAGAGTGATGATGAGATAGCCGATCTCTTCGCACCCATCGTTGCCAACAACGGTGTAGATGAGTCGATGGATCGTATCCGCCAGGTGGTTCACATGATGAAAGACCGTGTCGACTTCGTTAAAGAGCTTTGGCCGTTGTGTTCTTTCTTCTTCGTAGCACCGTTGGAGTACGACATGAAGACGGTTCGCAAGCGTTGGAAACCCTATTCGGCAGAGCAGATGACCGAGTTGGCCGACTTACTGGAAGGTCTTGACGATTTCTCCATTGAGAATCAAGAGCAGCATGTCATGAGCTGGGTCAAAGAGAAAGAATATAAACTGGGTGATGTCATGAATGCGTTCCGTCTGACTTTGGTCGGAATAGGCAAAGGCCCAGGCATGTTCGATATCTCGGTTTTCCTGGGTAAGAACGAAACATTAAGGCGTTTGCGCAAGGCCATCGAGGAGATTCCCACCGTGGCTTCTCATCTTGCCTGATGCAAAAGCGCTGAATAGGAAAACCTCTTTGCATCGTGTATCAAGTAGCCATATACCTCTATCTGTGCGGTGTTGCCGTGGCCAGTATCTTCAGTAAGAAAGTTAAGAAGATGTGGAAGGGCGAACGCCAGACCCTTGATATCCTCAAGAGCAAGGTCAATCCCAACCATCAATACATCTGGTTTCATGCCGCTTCGTTAGGTGAATTCGAACAAGGGCGCCCGTTGATAGAGCGAATCCGCGCCGATTATCCTGAATATAAAATACTACTGACATTCTTTTCGCCTTCGGGTTACGAGGTGAGGAAGAACTATGAGCATGCCGACATTGTGTGTTATCTGCCCATAGACACCATTCGCAACGCCCGCAGGTTTTTGAGAACGGTGCGTCCGTGCATGGCCTTCTTCATCAAATACGAGTTTTGGTACAATTACCTGCACATCCTGAAGCACCGCAATGTGCCCGTATACAGTGTCAGTAGTATCTTCCGAGAAAACCAAATCTTCTTCCGTTGGTACGGCAAAAGTTATGCAGGCGTCTTGAGATGTTTTACGCATTTCTTTGTCCAAAACGAAAAGAGCAAACACTTGCTTCACACGATAGGGATAGATACGGTCGATGTCGTAGGCGATACTCGCTTCGATAGAGTGTTGCAAATCAAGGAGAAAGCTCAGCAACTCCCGATAGTTGAGGCTTTCAAAGCAGATAAAAAAGTGTTTGTTGCAGGCTCAAGTTGGGCGCCAGACGAAGATATTTTTATTCCTTTCATGAATGAATGTAAGGATTGGAAAATGATCATCGCCCCCCATGTCATCAGCGAAGAGCATTTGAAGCGTATCGAAGAAAAATGCAAAGGAAAGACGGTTCGTTACACAGCAACAACACCCGAAGAAGCTGCACAAGCTCAATGCTTGTTAATCGACTGCTTCGGACTGCTATCGAGTGTTTATCATTATGGTGAGGTGGCGTACGTTGGTGGAGGCTTTGGGGTAGGAATACACAATGTGTTAGAAGCCGTTGTATGGAAAATGCCCGTACTTTTTGGTCCTAATCATCAGCGTTTTCAAGAAGCGCAAGAACTGATTAAGACGAAGGGAGGGTTCGAAATCACGGATAGTTCTTCGTTTGCACGTATAATGCAACAGTTCATGACTCAGCAAGAGTACTTGCGATTGAGTGGCGAAGCGGCTGGTAGTTATGTGGAATCAAAGGCGGGTGCTACCCATAAGATTTTGAAGCAAATAGATTTGTAAATCAATCTACCTTTGCAAAAAGGATACCGTTTGACTTTCAATAAAACGATATAGTGTAAAAGGTTAACTTATTTTCTTGAGTTAACCTTTTGTGTTCTTGTACTTTATGCTTATTTTTGTCAAACAATCAACAATCAATTTTCAACGACATACAATATGATACGGCATTCAAGGTATTTTTATTGCTTTTTGGTAGCGATGACTTTTTGGGTACAATTTGCTTTTGCACAAACCTATACTCGTGGCATTGGCATTTATCCGGGGCGTGTGCAAGAGGCTTATGTGCCTACGTTAGTGCAGGATAACACCTACCGCAACATTGCTTTGCATCGCAAGGCGTACCATTCTTCGAGCTATGATTACAACCTAACGGCACAATTGCTCACCGATGGCATCATCACTCGTCAGGGGCCTGCCTATCTGGTGGCGAGCACCAATAGTGGTGTTTTGCCCCTTCGAGAACGCGAATGGACGATTGATGGCGGAGAGTACACCCGCAACATCTTGATGGGTAGTCGGGCAAAGTTGGAGTACCATTGGCAGGGAATGGGCATCAAGGCCAACCAAGTGAAGCTGTTTGCCAGCGTAGCCTATCAGCCCCAAGAGGCCAAGAGTGGGTTTTCCATCAAGGTGATGGGTAAGAATCGCAAAGGACTGTGGGTGGTGTTGGACGAGAAACGTGGAAACACATTGCCCGGAGAGGCTTCGAGATACAAGGCACACAGCGACCCTAACAAGAATACAGGTAGTGACTTGTTGCCTACACGAAAGGTCAACATCAGCTTCAACCTTAACACCAAGGGCAGAACTTTCAGCGACTTTCGCTTGGCATTGGACATGGATGGCGCTGCTTACTGGACCGTTACCGAACTAAAGTTTTATCAAGACGGACGGCCATTGACCGACCTGTTGCCTTCGTCAGCCTTCAACAGCTGTTGGATGAGTGCGGGAGGTGGCAACCAATGGGTGTATGTTGATTTGGGTGTAAAGGCCTCTTTTGACAAAATTCGTTTGCATTGGGTGCAGAAAGCCTTGCAAGGACAGCTTGAAGTGTCTGATGATGCCCAACGATGGCGACCGCTATGTAAGTTGTCTTCCAAGAATGTGGCTCTTGATGAGTACGACTGCAAGGCCTCGGCCCGATATGTGCGTGTGAACATGCAGGGTGCAAGGGCTGGACAACGCTATGCACTTAGTGAGTTGGAAGTGATGGGGCGCGGGGGATTGGTGGCGCATCCCAAGGCTGAAAGCTGCCTGGATGGCAACCTACTTTCGCTCAATGGAGGACACTGGCGATTGCAGCGTGCCTCGCAAGTGCGGGCAACGGGTGAACAAATTGCGCAAGCTGCCTTTGACGACAGTAAGTGGATAACGGCCACAGTGCCTGCCACGGTGCTGTCGAGCTATATGAACATCGGTGCCATACCCAATCCAAACTATGCCGACCATCTGTTCATGATTTCCGAATCGTTCTTTAATTCCAACTTTTGGTATCGTCGTTCGTTCCACGTTCCCCAAGCTATGTTGGACAAACATGTGTTCCTGAACTTTGATGGCATTAATTGGAAGGCTGACATCTACCTCAATGGAAAGAAGGTTGATCGCATGGAAGGGGCGTTTGTTCGTGGAAGAATCGATGTCAGCAAACTGCTCGTGGCGGGCGAGAACGTGCTGGCCGTGGAGATTGTGAAGAATCAACATCCCGGTGCTGTCAAGGAAAAAAATGAGATGAATACCGATTTTAATGGCGGAATTCTGGGTTATGACAATCCTACGTTCCATGCCACGATTGGGTGGGACTGGATATCTACCATCCGTGGACGTGACATCGGTATTTGGAATGATGTGTATCTGTCTGCTGAAGGTGGGGTGAGTTTGGCAGATCCTGTGGTGACTTCGTGCTTGAACCTGCCTGATACGTTGGCCACGGTCACACCGTCCGTCGTACTGAAAAACAACGAGTCGCATGCTGTGACAGGACGGTTGAGGGGCTGGATAGGTGAGGTGATGTTTGAAAAAACCGTGACCTTGCCCGCATTGGCCACGGTGGAAGCAACGTTTGACCCATCGAAATTCGACGTTTTGAAGAACCGTCGCCTACGCTTGTGGTGGCCCAACGGTTATGGAACACCTTATCTTTACGATGCAGGATTTAAGTTTGAAGTGGATGGAAAGGTGTCGGACGAGCTGACGTTCAAGACGGGAATTCGTGAAGTGGGGTATCGGGATGTTGATACTCGACTGACGATGTATGTCAATGGGAAACGCTTCGTGCCACTTGGAGGCAACTGGGGTTTCAGCGAGAGCAATCTGAATTATCGGGGTAGGGAATACGATATTGCCGTGAAGTATCATCGCGACATGAATTATAACATGATACGCAACTGGGTAGGACAGACCGGTGATGAGGAGTTTTACGAGGCTTGTGACCGCTATGGCATCATGGTGTGGCAAGACTTCTGGCTGGCTAATCCGGCCGATGGACCCGATCCGATGGACGAGGACATGTTTCTGAAGAATGCAAAGGATTATGTGTACCGCATCAGAAAGCATCCGAGTATCGGTTTGTACTGTGGACGAAACGAGGGTTATCCGCCCGAATCGATCGATAGGGCGTTGCGTCAATTTGTACAGACATTGCATCCAGGACTTTGTTATGTGTCCAGTTCGGCCGATGATGGCATCAGTGGGCATGGCCCATACCGTGCTTTGCCTGCGAAAGAATACTTTGAGAAGCAGACTGGTAAGCTGCATTCGGAGCGTGGAATGCCGAATGTCATGACCTTTGAGGGCCTCTCAAGGACGCTGAGTCCAGCGGCTTTGTGGCCTCAGAATGCGCAATGGGGACAGCATGACTACACGTTGCAAGGGGCACAGCAAGGAGATTCGTTCAACAAAATCATCGAAAAGGCGTTCGGAAAGGTGCAAAATGCCAAGCAGTTCACCGCTCTTGCACAGTGGGTGAACTATGAAGGCTATCGTGCTATGTATGAGTCAGGAAGCAAAGATCGGTTGGGTCTGTTGATATGGATGAGCCATTCGTGTTGGCCCAGCATGACATGGCAGACGTATGACTACTACTTTGAACCTACAGCCGCCTTCTTTGGTGTGAAAAAAGCATGCGAACCGTTGCACATACAGTGGAATGCAAGCACGCAAAACATGGAGGTTGTCAATCTAAATAGAGTGGTGAGTGGGACATTGAAGGCGCAATGTGAGGTGCTGGATATTCATGGTACACGGCTTTCTTACCATGAGATGGCGTTGCAGAGCAAGCCTGATACGACCGTTGTATGCACTAAAATAGAAGAACCAGACATGCCAGGGACGGTCTACTTCCTGAAGATGAAGTTGGTAGACGATAACAACCAGGTGCTGTCAGACAACTTCTATGTCTGCTCGACCGATGAAGGAAACCTGCAAGAACTTAGGCGTTTGCCCATGGTAACGTTGACCACGCATGTCAAATGGGAAGGAACTCAGGCTACGGTTGTGCTGAAAAACGAGAGTGACACACCCGCGATGATGAACCGCATCAACTTAAAAGGCAACGATACCCTGCAAATTTTGCCGGTTGATTATAGCGACAATTATTTCCACCTGATGCCCGGTGAACAGAAAACAGTGATTGTGAAGTGGAAAAAAGAGGATACTCGTGGTTGTGAACCGATGTTGGAAATATCGGGACTGAATGTAAACTTGAAAAAGATGTCTGCGCGCTGACATCTTTTGTATCAATGATATAACTCTTTTTTAATACTGGATGATAAATGAAAAAAATCACGTTATGCCTTGCAATCTACACTTGCATCGCTGCTTTAGGCTTGCAAGCACAGGAGCAAGGCAACTACAAACGCTTGTTATGGAACTCAAATGTAAAGATTAAGAGCAGCAATCTGCCCCTTGTCTTCATTAATGTGAAGGGCAAAACGATACAAAGGGAAGGTCGTATCTTGGCACAACTCAAAGTCATAAACAATGGTGCAGGAAAGCTAAACCATGGCGATACCCTTGCTTATCCAAACCAAAATGTGGATTATGAGGGCTTTGTTGCCTTGAAATATCGTGGCAACTCTTCGTTCAATGCATCAGACAAGAAGCCCTTTTCGTTCAGACCTTTGACGGCACCCGATGTGAAAGCCAAGAAAGCTAAGGTGAAAATACTGGGTATGGGTAAAGATAATGATTGGGCATTATTGGCTCCTTACTCCGATAAATCGATGATGCGCGATGTGTTGACCTTTGAGCTGGCACGTCCTTATTTCGATTATGTGCCGAGTGCTCGATACTGTGAACTTATCTTGGATGGCACATACTACGGCATTTATATCATGACAGAACGCCCCACGAAAGGCAGTAAGCGGCTAAACTTGGATGATCCGGGTGAAAAATACGAGGACCTGACGGGCGATTATCTAGTGGAGATTGATCGAAATGATGATTCCAATTATCCGTCACCGCATCGCCCTATCACGCATTATGGTGGTACTGAGTTGAAGGATAAAACCATTAAATACCAATACAAACACCCTAAAGAGGACGAATTTCGCGACCTTCCCGTCGGAACAAAAACGGAATTAATTCGGCAAATCAACCTGATGGAGAACTCTTTTCTCACATCTTCCTACCGAGATCCATTGACTGGGTATCGGAAATACATTGACGTAACCTCGTTTATCGATTACATGTTGGCTACAGAGTTTGCCTTGAACATAGACGGTTATCGCCTCAGTACCAAACTCTACAAATACAGTGAAGCCAAAGCGAAAGCGAAAAAGCAGGACCATCGGTGGAAGATGAGCCTGTGGGATTTCAACATAGCCTATGGGAATGCAAACTATTTTTCGGGCGAATCGACAGATATGTGGCAATATGATTTTAATAGTCGGAACAGTAATGATGGCGAGTTGGTTCCGTTCTACTGGTCGTATTTGCTGCAAGATCCACGGTATGTCAGTGAAATGAAGGCACGGTGGGCCGAATATCGACAAGGGTCGTATGATACAGAGCGTGTGATGAATAAGATAGACTCTATTGCCAACTTGCTGTCATCAGGTGGAGCTATAGACCGAAATCAACAAGCTTACGAAATTATTGGTCGACATGTTTGGCCAAATGCGTATGTCGGCAGCTCTTATCAGGATGAAATAAACTATCTGAAGAGTTGGATTAAAAGGCGAATCAGGTTTATGGATAAGCAGTTGGGGGTAACAACTACCCAACCAATCGCTACCGAAGCCGTTGAAGTGAAGAGCGGTTTCAATGCTGATCTCATCGCTGAGGCTCAGCCATCTAACCAATATACCACTGCTGGTTTAGACCGTGAACGCAGTAACTTCTATACGAAAGGCGTCAAAAAACTTGGTGCTATTCCCGAAGATGGGGCGATTATCTCTGAAAACGAAAAGATACATTACCAGTTAGCTGCTTATGATGAAAACAATGGATTGAGCTTATCCTATAACGGTTCGTCTGGGACAATCCACTTTGCGAAACCCTTCAAGACGCCAATTCTTTATTTTCTCTTGTCTAGTGGCAATGGCGTTACGATGCTAGAAGCAACCGTTCATTACAAAGATGGTACGCACAGTGACGTACAAGTCTGCATGGCTCCCGATTGGGCTCATCGTGATTTGACAGGAACGGAAGCGCTATCTCGACTTGGACGCATCCGTACCGACGGCTATATCACGCACTCACCACATTATTCAATTAGCGAAAATTACCTGGAGGTTGATGAGAATAAGGAGGTAGAAAGTGTTACTTTCAAACAAAGGCGTGACGCAGTGGCTTCTATCTTTGCCTTCTCTAGGCAGCTCACTTCTGCAGAAACAGCTATCGACCATACCTTTTTACGTAATAATAATGGCGCTGCGGGCAATCAATTGATTGGGATATACAATGCTAGTGGTCTGAAACTCTCTACCCTACAGCATGGGTTGAACATCTTGAAATACAGTGATGGTTCAACCAGAAAGGTGATGAGGAAGTAATGGCTAGGGCATTTTTAAGCGAAATTCAATGGCCGTTGTTGCGGCAATCACTTTTAGTGGTGGGTGTTGTTCGATGACAATGGGTATCACTGTTTGTGCATGAGCTGTTAGGGTGGCGCATAGCACAAGTGTGATCAAGATGATATTCTTCGTGATGTGAAATCGTTCGTCTAATTGTTCTTGTATTATTAAAAGGTAAGGTCAAATCGAAGAACGTCTATATATAGTCTGTTCCCTTCTTGATTTGCACCTCATTGACATATTTTCTCACCAGTGCCGACGAGTCTTCTTTCTTGCAAATGAGCAATACGTTGCCATGTTCGGCAATGATATACCCTTCCAATCCGTTGAGGATGGCCAGCTTATCTTTTGGCAACTTGATGACGTTGTTTTGGCAATCTTCAAGGATGACTTCGCTGTCAATCACCACATTGTCCGATTCGCTCTTCTGCATGGCCTCGTAAATGCTGTGCCAAGTGCCGATGTCGGCCCAACCAAAGTTGCATTTCATGACGTACACCCGTTCTGATTTCTCCAGTACGCCGTTGTCAACCGATAGGTTGGGGTACAGTGGGAAGTTTTTATTGATGAAATGGTTCTCCTCTTCGATGGTCCAATTGGGTGTCATGGCGTCGAGATTGCGCAACACAGAGGGCAGCAACTTGAACAGACAGTGGCTCAAATAGCGTATGTTTGCCATGAACATGCCCGTGTTCCAATAAAACTCACCGCTCTCCACAAACATCTTAGCAAAATCTCTTTCAGGTTTTTCGGTGAACGACTGTACTTGATAAACGCCATTCCCCGCCGGTTCGCCCAGCTGAATGTAGCCATATCCAGGCTCTGGTCTGGTGGGCTTGATACCCAGGGTGAGCAGCTCATCTCTCTGACTGACGAAAGCAAATCCTTCTTGGATGTCGCTTACAAAGGCCTCCTCGTTCTGAATCATTTGGTCGGACGGTGTCACCAACAGGTTGGCGTCGGGGTTGAATCGCATGATGCGATGTGCAGCCCATGCCACGCTTGGTGCAGTGTTACGATGGATAGGTTCGGCCAAGATGCGATCTTTCGGGATGTCGGGCAACTGCTGATGAACGTCATCAAGATACGACTGATTGGTGCTGATGAAGATGTTATCGGGTGGAACCACCTTGAGCATCCGGTCGTATGTCTGCTGCAAAAGCGTGCGTCCTGTGCCAAAGAAGTCGATGAATTGTTTCGGCTTGGCTTCACGACTGCAAGGCCAAAGGCGTTTACCCTTTCCTCCGGCCAGAATGACACAGTATTGGCTATCTGACATGATGGTATGGTTAGTTGTTGATTAGATTTCAAAGGTACGAAAATAAACCATACCGAACAATTATTTTAGTTTTATTTTGACCCAGTATTAAATATTCACACCTCATTGAAAGATGGTGAAAAAAGTGAGTTCATGTCAATGAATATTCTTGACAACGTACCTCTTTATCCTTGGCTTATTTGCGAAAAGTCATGGTTGTGGTTGCAAATAACGCAAGGATGAGCGACTTTTGTATGTGTTTGTTGTATAATGTGTTATGAGAATGGTGACGCATTTGGTAGCTGTTTCTGCGGCTTTTTGTCACCAAAAGCATAGCTTTTAACCTCCAATCTGCATGCTTTTAGCCTGCAATAACGTGCCTATTGCCCCGCAAAGTGATGCTTCTTGCACCGTCATTTCATTACTTTTCGTGAAAAAGAGCGATTTTTCAGCCAAACAATCTGCTATTTGCTCCTTGCTTGCCTATTGTTTTTTTCTAGATTGAAAGTTTTCAACTGCCATTTTAGGGGACTTATTTTGATAAAAAATCGGACAAACCGCAGGGGGCGTGATTCATCAAGTTCCGCCTCCATTAACGTGTAATGATAAATGTGGAAGAATGAGGTTGTGATTTATTGTCAGACAGGTTTGATGCACAGCAAGTTGCAATAGTAATGAAATACATGTTGTGAGTTTGTCACATAGTTGTATCGTTATCATCATATTACGGATATAAAAATGCAACATCATACCCGTACTTTTGCAGCGTAAAAATTAGTTCAGTATTTCTAATGAAGACAATGAAAAGGGGATTGGTAGCTGTATGCATGCTACTACTGATGAGTTTACAAATGGCCGGCCAAGAGATTAGCGGCACGGTGGTGGATGCTAAAAGCAAAGAGCCGTTGATAGGTGCGACCATAGAGATAGCAGGTGGCAAGCCTGCCGGTGTGACCGACATGGATGGTAGGTTTAAGCTTACCGGACTCAAGGAACAAAAATACACGCTTATAATAAGGTACGTTTCTTATAAGGCCAAAACGCTTCGAGGGGTTCTCACCGGCACCACCGACTTGGTGGTGGAGATGAGCGCCGACGAGCAAACGCTGAAAGAAGTGCAGATAACGGCTGCCGTCAAACAAACTACCGAGACTGCCATGGTTCAGTTAGCGAAAGAGAGTCCGTATGTGATGAGCAACATCTCTTCGCAAGAGATTCGTCGCACGCAAGACTCAAACGCAGGTGAGGTGATCAGGCGTGTGCCAGGCGTGAGTTTGATAGAAGACAAATTCGTCATGGTGCGCGGACTATCCCAGCGTTATAATAATGTATGGGTGAATGGGGGTGCCGTTCCCAGCAGTGAAGCCGACTCAAGGGCCTTCTCGTTTGATATTGTACCCAGCTCACAAATTGACAATTTGTTGATTGTAAAAACCCAATCGCCCGAATATCCATCTGATTATAGCGGTGGATTTATCGTGTTGAACACAAAGGAGATACCGTCAGAAAACTCGTTCTCGCTATCCTTAGGAGGCAATTGGAACACCCAATCGGCATTTCAAGACTTTACCTACGCCAAAGGTTCGAATACCGATTTTCTTGGATTTGATGGTGGTTTGCGTTCGTTAGACGGCGGTATTCGCAGTCAACTGAAAACCTTATCAGATCAAGCGATTAGCTTATTGGATAACGGATTGAACAATGACTGGCACGAGAAGACGAAGAAACCTTTGGGAGATTTGAAACTTTCTGCCAATTGGAATCATCAATGGGACGTGAATCGGTATCGACTGGGGATGATCGTTGTGTTGAATTACAGTAATGAATACAGAACCTATCGGGACATGGAGAACAACCTGTTTGGTATTTATGACGCCCAAAACGACCGTGAAAACTATCTCCGCCAATCGGTTGACAACCAGTTTAACAACAATGTGCGCTTGGGTAGCATGTTCAATCTTACGCTCATGTCAAAAAATGGCAAGAACAAATACCAATTGAAGAATATCTTTAACCAGTTGGGCAACAATCGCTATACCGAGCGTAACGGCATCAGTGCACAGTCGAACAATGAACAATCGGCAGAATATTATTATCGTAGCCGTACCACCTATAATGCACAGCTTACCGGAAAGCATACACTAAGAGCGCACGAGTTGGACTGGAATGTGGGCTATGCATACGCCAATCGGCACATTCCCGACCGCCGACGCTATTTGGTTAACGATGCCATTGAGACCAATCGCTTAGGATTGTTGACGGGAAATGATGTTTCACGTGAGTGGACACAGTTGGATGAGCACATTGTATCGGGGAGTGTGAACGACAAGATAACCTTTAATTGGGGACAATGGGAGCCATTTTTGAAGTATGGTGCGTATGGCGAATATCGTACCCGCGATTACACAACTCGCGAATTGATATACAATTGGAACACGTCTAACAACAACATGCCAGACGGATTCAGGTACATGGAGATGCCAACCCTGCTGAGCGATGCCTCTTACTTTGGTGTGGACAAGTTGCATTTGCTGGAGCAGATGCACATGCGCAACGACTATATCGGACACAACACATTAGGCGCAGGATACTTGGCAATGTCTCTCCCCTTTGGCAAGTTAGGTATCTACGCCGGTGTCCGATTTGAACACAACAACATGGAGTTGGTATCAAATACACGTGACACAGAAGTGAGTCATGTCAGTACATTTTATAAGACCAACGACCTGTTTCCTTCTCTCAACACCACTTATAAGTTTAATGATCAACATCAACTGCGTTTGTCGTATGGAAGAAGCATCAACCGTCCAGAGTTTCGTGAGGTGTCGTCGTCGGTATATTATGATTTCGACTTAGCTTCCGATGTAAAAGGCAATCCTAACTTAAAAAATGCGTATGTGGATAACATCGATTTGCGATACGAATACTATCCAAGCCGAGGTGAACAGATATCTGTAGCAGCTTTTTACAAACACTTTAAGCATCCTATTGAGTGGACCTATACGGTGACAGGAGGTACAGATTTGAATTATTCTTACATCAATGCCTTGGCTGCCAACAATTATGGACTGGAGTTGGACATCAAGAAAACGCTTGATTTCATCGGACTTCCTCATTTCAGTTGGTCACTCAATGGTGCTTTGATTAAAAGTAGTGTGCAGTTTGAAAAGGGATCTAAGGAAAAAGATAGACCCATGCAAGGGCAATCACCTTATCTGATTAACACAGGAATATTTTATAAGAACGAGGCACACCAAATGCACATCGCCTTGTTATACAATCGCATAGGTAAACGTATTATAGGTGTGGGACGTAGTGAAGGCACCACTTCGGGCGACAATATCAATGCCCGAGTGCCCGATAGCTATGAGATGCCACGAGATGTCATTGATTTGACGGCTTCTAAAAAGTTTGGAACACACTGGGAACTTAAGTTAGGTGTGCGCGACTTGTTAGCACAGAAAGTGTATTATAAACAGTTTGCTGACGTAACCTACGCTGATGGAGCTAAGAAAGAGGTAACCGAAATAAGTCGTTGTTATCAACCCGGACGCAATTTATCGTTGTCGGTTATCTATCAATTTTGAAAACTAAGTTAATTTAAATATCATATTTCGTTCATTGATTAAAACAAGTAACTATTCAGCAATATTGTTCATGATAAATTCTGTCTCAGCACTAACTTGACTATCGCCTAGAATATAGTTATCCGAAATACGAAAAGTCTTTGATTATGAATAAAATACATACTTATTTGTTTGCATATATCAAA
>JAQYPT010000083.1 GCA_028726625.1 Prevotellaceae bacterium
ACCGCCGCCAGAAAAATATTCACTTAACACTTGCAGCTTGAACGCATCACTAAACTCTCTTCTTTTACTTGATTTCGTCATGTTTTTTTACTTTTTTTGAGTTTGATTATGTGTCAAGCTATTTCAGTATAAGACAGTTTAGCGGCGTGCTTGAACAAAGAGCAATTTACACCTACAAACTTCCACTTCTTGAGGCGCTGCTTTTGCGTATTTGGTGATTCGCACACAGTATTCTTCGGAACCAGTCTGCTCCACATAAAAGGCCAATTCATCTCCGCCATAAGCCTCGGCCACATAGGCCACTTCAATCCGCTTGAGCTGATGCGAGCGATAAAAATCCATGTTCCAGAGATCCATGACATGCTCAATATACTTCACGCTGTTGATGTGACCGTTCATATCGACATCACTATAACAAGTGCTGATGGTGCGTATCCGTTGGGCAGCGTCGGTCATCTTCACACGAGAAGGCTTGTCAATGGGACATGTTTTTTCGGGTTCAACATACTGACTGACAATTCCATCGTTGACGGTTTGGATGTCGATGGGCTGGCGTGTATCCATATCAATCATGGCCCAAACGCTACGGCCATAGCCAAATACTTGTCCATCTTCGTCAACCACCGCAAAATTACGGTTGGTAAAGTATTTCATGACGCCTTCCACCCACGTTTCAACGTAGAACTTTTGATAAGCCGTGGGCATCTCTTCCAGCTCGATGGTCAGACGAGAGAGCACCCAAGTTTTGTGAAGCGGATGGAGAATGGTCATGCCGTAACCACGTTCGTTGGAGTGGAAATCAGCGGCATTGAGTAAAATATTGCCCAAACAGCCAATGAACAGCCGTTGTGAGAAGTCGCAATGGAAGGGTTCTGACAGGAAGGGATAGCGTCCAACCTTACTTAAAAGATTCGTTTTCATGTTGTTATTGATGTATATGTTTCACAAGCCCCTTAGGCTTAGGCGCGAAATAGGGGTTGCTATAGGATATAACCCCATTGGATGCAAGAATATTTTATCATCCGCAAAATAATCTGGTTTGAAGGCAAAGAAAGTAGTTTACCTAACTTATTCGCTGTTGATGATGGCCATTCTCATCCTTCCTATTGATGAAAACAGGTAGCATGCGGGCTGTTGGCAGGGCACTAAAAAATCCCGATGCACTATAGAAGAACATCGGGATTTGATGATATTTTAATCTTATGGTTGCTTATTCAACGCTTGTATCGTCATTGAAAGTAGCCACACGGTTGAAGTCATATTCCTTGAACAGCTTGTCTGTCACGCCCATACCAACAACTGTCAAGCGGCTGGGAGCAATCTTATACTTGTCTACGAGCAAGTTCTTGACATTCTTAGCACGATTCTCTGACAGACGTTGGTTCAGCTCTGCAGGACCTTCCGGTGAAGCATAACCTTTGATGGTGATCTTAGAATCCTTATGATTCTTCATATATTTGGCAATCATCTCAACGTTTGGCATCTGAGAACGGTCTACAACGCTCTGGCCAACACGGAAGAGAACCGTTGGTTGCAGGTTGGTTGCCGTAGCTGGCTTCACGTATACAGGCTTCTTGTTTTTGCACTCTTCAAGTGCTTTCTGAAGATCAGAAATCTGACGATCCTTGTTAGAAAGTTGTGCGTCTTTACCATTCAAGTCGCTGCGAAGACTGTTGATTTGTGCATTCAAGCCATCAATTTCAGCCTGATCGCGAAGCTGTGCGATGGTGAAGTTGTTCGTTCCGTTAGAGTTTTTGAACTTGTAAACGAAACCAGCGTTCAACTGTACTGATGACTTGTTGATGTTGTACTCAATGGGTTGTGTACCATCACCGTTCAAAGCCCATACAATTGTTGGTTCTACATAGAACTGCCATGCCTTCTCAGTGCCTAAGTTGAACACGAAGTCAACGGCTGCTTTGGAAATCAGGTTGTCGTGATTCATCTTCTTGTAAGCGTCGGTGTTACCAAACAAGTGGCCCCAACCGAATCCATACAAACCAACCAACTCGAACGAACGAGGCTCACCAGTATATCCACCGAACCAATTACTGAGGTTAACAGTACCCAACAAGCTGGTGTTGAGCGCGCGGACAGCCGTACCGGTTGATGCGAGAGGTTTGTTAGAGAAGTAAGCATTGCTCTCAGCAGCCATACCAAAAACTGGCGTAAAATTGCGACCAATGCGAAGACCTGCATTGGGATTCAAATTCTTCATCCAACTGTTTCCAGTTGTTTTGGTTGCAACTCCACCGTTAATACCAATATAAAAGTTGTCAAATGTCTTGCTTTCTGTTACAGTCTGTGCTGAAACAGATGCTGCCATGGCAGCTGCGGTAATAAGTAATCCTAATTTTTTCATTTACCTTAAATTTAATCAATTATAATGTTTTCGTTTCCTATTTGTACAGACAAAGTAAGAAAAAAAAACGATAATCTCCAAAGAAATGCGAATAATTTTGACATTTTATAGCATATACTTGACTTATATTTAGAAATAGTATTCATTTTTTTACATTTCCAATCTAATAATATGGTGCTAAAATGGAAAATGTATCGAAGTTGAAGAAGTAAAAAGAGCTGACCGTAATCACTACGACCAGCTCTGAAAAAAAAATTAGAGAGTTATAAAAATCAAGTTATCTTTGTTTAGTAATGAGTTTCATTCCCATGTCTACAGCCTGCATGTTGAGTGGAATCATGTGATGGTGCCGCTCTGGCAAAGATTTGTAGAGAGCCTTCTGCAGCCCATCTGTACTAACCACAGGACATACCTTAAGAAGTCCACCCAGCACAATCATGTTGAATACCTTGGCGTTCTTCATCTCGGCAGCCTGTTCCATTGCATCGATACGATAGACCTGTATATCTGTCCTTGATGGTGGATTGACGATACCATTACCATCGTATATCAAGATGCCACCAGGCTTTATCTTCGGTTGAAACTTGTCTAACGAAGGCTGGTTGAGCACAATTGCTACGTCATATTTACTTAAGATGGGCGATGAAATGCGCTCGTCGCTCACAATGACCGTCACATTGGCCGTTCCACCACGTTGCTCTGGTCCGTAAGCAGGCATCCATGTCACCTCTTTTTCTTCCATCAAGCCCGAATAAGCCAAGATCTTACCCATAGAAAGTACGCCCTGTCCACCAAAGCCCGATATGATAATTTCTGTCTTCATACGTTGTTTCCTCCTGTTTGGTTATAGGCCTGTATTGTCTTTCAGATCGCCCTTTGGATATTTATCGAACATGTTTTCGCGCATCCACTCATTGGCTTTAGCGGGCGAAACCTTCCATCCGCTGTTGCATGTGCTGACCATTTCAACGAGCGAAGACCCTTTTCCCTCCATCGAAGCTGTGAAAGCTTTCTTGATAGCCTTCTTCGCTTGGCGGATAGAAGCTACGGTATCTACACTCTGTCGTGTGACATAGCAGGTTCCTTCCAACTTAGAAGCCAACTCTGTGATGTTGAGTGGATAGCCATGTAGTTTGGGATCGCGTCCATAAGGACACGTGCTGGTCTTCTGACCCAAAAGGGTTGTCGGTGCCATTTGACCGCCGGTCATGCCATAGATGGCGTTGTTGATGAATATCATGACTATGTTTTCACCTCTATTTAATGCATGAATCGACTCGGCAGTGCCTATACATGCCAGGTCACCATCACCTTGATAGGTGAAAACCAAGCGGTCGGGCCACAGTCGTTTCACAGCCGTTGCCAACGCAGGAGCACGTCCATGCGGTGCTTCTTGCCAGTCTATGTCCAGATAGCGATAAGCAAAAACCGCACAACCTACTGGACATACGCCGACAGTCTTTTCCTCCATCTGCATTTCTGCAATGACTTCGGCCACCAATTTATGCACGACACCGTGCGAACAACCAGGACAATAGTGCATGGTTGTATCGTTCATCAGTTCAGGTTTGGCATAAACCAGGTTCTCGGGAGATATGATATCATTGTTCATCCTACAGTTCCTCCTTCAATGCTTTGACGATCTCTTCCGGTTCAGGGACGATACCACCGAGACGTCCGAAATGTTCTACTTTGACAGTGTTGTTGATGGCTAACCGCACATCCTGCACCATTTGTCCTGCATTAATCTCTGCTACCAGCACACCCTTTTTGCCTTGAGCAGCCTTAGCGAGTTCCTTTTGAGGGAATGGCCACAAGGTTATCGGGCGGAACAGGCCGACCTTCAACCCTTCTTCACGTGCCAATTCAAGTGCTTTTTCGGCTATTCGAGCCGCACTACCAAAGGAAACGATGATATAATCGGCGTCTTCCATCTGCTGTGTTTCATATCTTACTTCCTTCTCCTGAATGGTATTGTATTTCTCCTGGAGATGTAAGTTACGCTCTTCCATCACTTCTGATTTGAGTTCCAACGAAGTAATGATATTCGGTTTGCGATTCTTTGTCCGCCCAACCGTAGCCCATGGGCATTCTTTCTTAATCTCCTCTTCGGTGCGACGGGGCTTGAATGGAGGTAGAACCACCTTTTCCATCATCTGTCCTATCACGCCATCGCTCAGTATCATGGCCGGGTTGCGATACTTGAACGCCAACTCGAAAGCCAAATCAACAAAGTCTGCCATCTCTTGAACAGAGTTAGGAGCCAACACGATGACATGATAATCACCGTTTCCTCCACCTCTTGTTGCCTGAAAATAGTCACTCTGCGAAGGCTGAATGGTGCCCAATCCGGGACCACCTCGCTGCACATTGACGAACACACCAGGCAGTTCGGCACCCGCCATGTAGGAGATACCCTCCTGCATCAGCGCTATTCCTGGCGACGAAGAGCTCGTCAACACGCGTTTTCCGGCACCAGCTCCACCATAAACCATATTGATAGATGCCACTTCACTCTCGGCTTGCAGCACTACCATCCCCGTGGTTTCCCACGGTTTGAGTACTGCCAGCGTCTCAATAATCTCGCTTTGGGGAGTAATGGGATAGCCGAAATAGCCATCTGCACCACAGCGAATCGCTGCGTTGGCAATAGCCTCGTTCCCTTTCATCAACACTATTTCTTGTTCTGCTGCCATCTTGTTACGCCTCCACTCGTTTTCTATAAACGGTTATACATCCATCCGGACAAACGATGCCGCATGCCGCACAACCCACACAATCATCTGGGTTCACGGCTTGCGCATATCTGTATCCGTGCGTGTTCACTTGTTTCTGAGCCAGTTCGATCACCTTTTGCGGACATGCCACCACGCAGAGTGAACATCCTTTACAGCGATCGGTATTCACAACTATGGCTCCTTTCATCTTGCTCATTGTATCATGTTTTAGTTGTTTAAGGATTATAGGCATCCTTGTTGTAAAAGCTCAGAATATCCTCTACCATTTGTTTGGCAGTCACGGCGGGCGACTGGGAGTCCAACTCGATGGCCTGCAGATAGCAATTCAGTGCCATCTGCCAGTTTTCCTGCTGCCGATAGCGGTTGCCTTGCTGGTAGTATTCTTCTGCTGTCATTTGTAATATTCCTTTTTTGCCGCCGCTAACGTATTCTTCATCAGCGAGCATATCGTCATGGGGCCAACCCCACCAGGTACAGGTGTGATGTAACTGCACTTTGGAGACACCTCATCAAACTTCACATCTCCATTGAGTCGGAATCCACTCTTACGCGAAGCGTCGGGCACGCGCGTAGTACCTACGTCAATCACCACGACTCCCTCTTTCACCATATCGGCCCGAACAAAGTCAGGTTCACCAACGGCTGCGATGATGATATCGGCCTGTCGGCACTCATCTTTCAAGCCCTTAGAACTGCTGTGGCATATCGTCACCGTGGCATCGCCATACTGTTTTTGCATCATGAGTTGTGCCATGGGCTTGCCTACGATGTTGCTTCGCCCCAAAACAACACATTTTTTCCCACTCATCTCAATGCCGTAATACTGCAACAGGGTGAGGATTCCCAATGGTGTGGCCGAGATGAAGCAAGGAAGCCCAATCGACATGCGTCCCACGTTGATGGGATGAAATCCATCTACGTCTTTTTTGTAGTCAACAGCCATGATGATTTTCTGTTCATCGATGTGCTCGGGCAGTGGCAACTGCACGATAAAACCATCCACGTCCTCATCTTTATTCAGCTTGTCGACACACTGTAAAAGTTCTTCTTCGGTGACATCGTCCTCGAATCGAATCAAGGATGACTTGAATCCGCATTGCTCGCACGCCTTCACCTTGTTCTTTACATACGTTTCACTGCCACCATCGTGACCCACCAATACAGCCGCCAAGTGAGGCTGTTTGCCGCCCCGGGCGACCATTGTTTTCACTTCTTCGGCTATTTCTGCCTTGATGGCAGCGGCCGTAGCCTTACCGTCTATGAGTTGCATTTCTGTTTTTTCCTCCTTCTATTCTAACTTATTATCTCATCTTCGGCATCCCTTTCATGCGGCTCATCATGCCTGCCATGCGGTTGCCAGTGACCATTTTCATCATCTTGCGCGTTTGGTCGAACTGCTTGATCAATCGATTCACCTCCTGAATGTCTGTTCCACTGCCTTTGGCAATGCGCTGACGGCGTGAAGAATTCAATATTTCAGGATTTGTACGTTCTTTCGGTGTCATGCTCTTGATGATGGCCTCGATACCTTTGAACGAATCGTTGTCGATGTCAACATCCTTGATTGCCTTGCCCACACCTGGTATCATGGCAGCCAAGTCCTTGATGTTACCCATCTTCTTGATTTGCTCTATCTGGTTGAGAAAGTCGTTGAAATCGAACTTATTCTTTTGAATTTTCTTTTGCAGACGCTTGGCTTCTTCCTCGTCAAACTGCTCCTGGGCACGCTCTACCAAAGAAACGATGTCGCCCATGCCTAAGATTCGGTCGGCCATACGCGAAGGATGGAACACGTCGATGGCCTCCATCTTCTCGCCTGTACCCACAAATTTAATAGGTTTGGTCACCACCGTACGAATGGAAAGTGCGGCACCGCCACGGGTATCGCCGTCCAACTTGGTGAGTACAACACCGTTGAAGTCAAGTCGGTCATTAAATTCTTTCGCGGTATTCACGGCATCCTGTCCCGTCATCGCATCAACAACGAACAGGGTTTCGTCAGGATGAACAGCGTCTTTGAGGCGTGCAATTTCATCCATCATCTCCTCATCTACCGCCAAACGACCGGCCGTATCGATAATTACCACGTCATTGCCTTTGGCTTTGGCTTGCTGAATGGCTTGTTTGGCAATGGCAACCACGTCCTTGTTGTCGGGTTCACTGTACACCTCAACCCCCACCTGGCCGCCAACAACCTTCAGCTGTTCGATGGCAGCGGGACGGTACACGTCGCAAGCAACCAACAAAGGATTTTTCCGTTGCTTGCTCTTGAGCAGATTCGCCAGCTTCCCTGAGAACGTAGTCTTACCCGAGCCTTGCAGACCCGACATCAAAATGATGGCCGGTTTGGATTCCAACTGTAGTCCAACAGCCTCACCTCCCATGAGCTCTGCCAGCTCGTCGTGCACAATCTTCACCATCAACTGACCCGGTTTCACGGCTGTGAGCACGTTCATGCCCAAGGCCTTCTCCTTAACCCGGTCGGTGAAACTCTTGGCTACCTTGTAGTTAACGTCAGCATCCAACAATGCACGTCGCACGTCTTTCAGCGTTTCGGCAACGTTAATCTCGGTAATTTTTCCTTCACCTTTTAGTATTTTAAAGGATTTCTCTAATCTATCACTTAAATTCTCAAACATTGTTTTATGTTGTTTCTATATAATTATTTTCTTGTTTGCCACTATCGTTGAAACCAATCCCCACTGCGATGTGGAAAAGAACCATACAATAACGCAGCGAATGATGCGTGAGGCGTATTCATAAATATGTTGGGGAGACGATAACTTGATGGTACTGACAACAGCCAAACTGATGGCAGCCGTGGTGTAAACACTCCGCACAAGCACCCTCCACCCCTCTTGCAAAAGTAATATATTTTTTCGATTCTCCAAGTGATTTAGCTTAAATTATCAAGGAAAAATTGTCCTTTTGTACAAATTATATCTAGCGTACAAGGCGGTATGTTTTTCCATCTTCGACAAGCACTCATAGGGCTTTGCTTTCAATAGCATAGAGTTTGACCTCCAAAGTCATTGAGTTTGGCATCCAATAGCATTGAGTTTGGCCTACAATTGCATTGAGTTTGAATGAGTAAACCAAATCAACTGATTATCAACATAATACGAACTCTAAAAAATTCTCACTGACCTATCGTGAACTTGTTTATACACAACCGAACACAGGAATGAGAAAAAGAAAGCCGGTTCCATGACCCATGCACGGAACCGGCTGATGTTTGTCTTCGTTGACAGCGAATACTATCTTCTTCGTGTTCTTGACTTTGACGTTTTCTTGTTCTTGCTTAAATCCAGAATGCGGACATTGCGGAACTTCACACCCTCACCATGACCACAGAAGCTGATATAACCATCTTTGTTGAACAGGCCGGGATGATTTTTCTTGTCAACCGTATATGGATTCACTTTTCCACCATCGGGGGCTACATTGTGGCCTTGACAAGCTTCACGAATATTGCCGTCGAGAATCACTTCACCATTCACCGTAACGGTGATGCGCTCGCCAATGGCGCGAATTTCTTCAACATTCCAGGTTCCCAAAGGACCGAACTTGACATGTTTCGGCACAATGATACCATAAACAGCACCATGCTGCTGATAGTCATGTAAGCCTTTGTAGATTGGGTCATCATGGTCGAGTATTTGAATCTCCATACCGTCGTAGGCAGCATCAACACCGTGTTTGGTACGAATGCCTATGCCATTGTTGACTCCTGGCTTTACAAAACAAAATTCAAAGCGGTAGATAAAGTCACTATACTTCTTCTTTGAATAGAGATTACCACCGGCTCCGTACTTGGCACTGACATAAATATTGCCATCCACGGGAACGTAATTGACTAAATTTCCTTCCCACTTGTCGAGCGAACGGCCATCGAACAGCACTTCGTAACCTTCTTCTTTCTCTTCTTTTGACAATGTAAATACAGGGGTAGAAGGCAGTTTGTGAATCATCAGGTTACGAATCTGCATCTCCTCTTCTCCGCCCATGAAGAAAATTTGTCCTACTGTTTTGATTGGCAAACGGCTCGGGGTATTCTTGATGATGACATTCTCGGCAACCACACGGCCATTCGATTCAATCAAAAGTCGGTCGTTGACCAACCGTACATGTAGCGTATTCCACTCACCAGGCTTTGCATTCTGCTCAACAGCCACGAGCTTACTGTCGGCAGCATGCACAAACTGTGCACCCGTAGTGCCATCCAGTACCACCTCTGGCATAGAGCGCAGATACAGCATGCCTTTTCCCTTGCTTCGCCAGTCTACATACAGGTCGACGTTTTCGAAAGTGTCGCCACTGCCCACAGAGGACTTACCCTTGCACTTGCCGTCAACCACTTCATGCATAAAGCCATCCGACTGCCACTTGCCCAACAGACCTTTGATTTCATCAATGGAATATCCTGCATCGGCATCTTCGGTCTTGGCACTGAAAATGTCCTTGGCTTTGTTGAGCCATGTCTTGATGGTTTCGCCACCTTGCAGGGCTTTGTTTTTAGCAATAATGGTCTTCACAACGGATGCAGCCTGATAGGCATTCTCTTTCTTATCAAGATATTGTGCGGCAAGAGTTAATGCAGGCAGCTCATAAATGCTACCCAGTGCAGACAGATAGCTGTTGACAACCGAAACAGAGGGGTTCATTTCGAGGGCCCGACGGTACAATAAATACCTTTCCATGCCATTTAGTGAAGAACGTTTGGTCAGGGTCAAGGCACGCTTCAGCGCCTGGTCTTTCCGAGTGGCCGTTGTTGATACAATCTGGTCAAGCACGTCTATCACCCATTCGTTGTCAATTTTCAACAGAGAATTGAAGGCTTCATCGGCCATAGAAGGTTTCTGGAACTCTTCCACCAGCTGACGGATGGCTTGTTGGTTGCCTGCCTGTGCCAGCATAGGATAATATAGTTGCGGACGAGTAGTTTTGGCCAATTGTTTTTGAATGGCAGCGAACTGTTCTGCAGACGACTGCTGATGGAGTGCATACAAAGCGGCTTTCTGCAAATGTGGAGCCGTGGCAGCATCGGCACGTTCCAGCATTTCGCACAAAGGTTCAAAATGTTGATGGTCAGATATGCTACCCAGTGCTTCATAGGCGGCAGTCTTTACAACAGTATTTTGTGAAGAGGTCAGTCGCAACACCTCGTCGTAAGCCTGATACATGCGGCGTTCAGCAATTAATTTCAGTGCTTGTGCTTGTACAGACGCATTGCTATTGCCCAGTGACTTGAGTGCCTCGGCTTGGATAGAGCCTTTAAATGACTTGAGTGCCTGTAGTGCTTGGTCGGCTTTCGGGCCACCCAACAATGCCATCAGTCCTTGCAATGCCTGCGGTCCACCTATCTGACTGGCGGCATTGATGGCAGCATTGGAGAGTCCATCATTGCTGCTCATCATTTTCTTGAGAACAACCTCCACAAAATTCTGTTGTCTATTGTTGCCCAACCAACGAACCACGTCTATCTGAGCAGGCACCGAAAGCCGGTCAATCTGATTGGAAACGGCTTTGAAAATGCCATTTCCAGCGCATTCTTCAGCCATGGCCAAAGCTGTATTCCGATACTGCACATCCTGATCTTTCAAGGCCTTGAGCACCTCTGACGTTGCTTTTGAACCAGAAGTCTTCAGCAACAGTTCCAACGCGGCAAAACGAATGGCTGGCCTTTGTTGCTTTATCAACTGCTTGGCAGCCTTACCAATCCATTTAGGGTCATTGCCTGCCAGGCGGGATAGCAGCTGCATGTAGGCGTCGGCTACATGTGTTGCTTCGTATTGATAACCAACAGATTTGGCCTGTTTGCCCAACACTTTGGCGGCTTTCGTAGAGCCATTGATTACTAAAGCCTTGTAAACTTCATTCAACGTCTGTGAATCTGCCCCGGGAATCCATGACAAGAGCATCGGTTCCAATGTGGGTGATACCAACTGACGTGTCGTGATGAGATGAGCCAGTGTCTGCTTGGACAAGTCCGACTTAGGCAGCCAGCCTATCAAGTATTGATCAATACCTGGGGTTGTGGCCAGCGCACTCATGGCAAACGACTGCAGGTAGCTGTCATTGAGATATGCCTCGATCACGGCAACATCGGCTGCTGTGGCGAGTTTTTGTATCTGCGTAATCAAGAAAGCCTGCAAAACCTGATCCTTAGAAGTACGCAAAGCCTGAATCAAACCCTCTTTCACACCAGCCCGGAGATTGGCTTTATCGGGTCGGGTTACATAGTCTACCACGCCATTGACAGCATATTCATAGGCAGCATTAGCGCCTTTGCTGGTTGGACCGAACAGCCCTACCAACGACTTGATGCCATCCGCACCTGTTTGGGCCATCTCTTCCATCACCTGGTTGAAGGTCTCTACATTGTTAGCGGGCAGCTGCGCCAATCCGTCAGCTATGATGGTCGAGGCTACTCTGTTTCTTTGGTCTGTCCCTTGCGAATGACCAACGGTGCATATACACAAGAGCAAAAATACAAGTATATGATATTGAAGCTTTTTCATGTTTATTTGATTGATTAGATTGTCAATTCATTTATCAACTAGGAATCTTAGAAATTCCATCCTTTACGCATGGGTTGATTGACCAAAGCATTGGCGGCATCATCCCCTATGAACAACTGTGTCTTGGGATCGAATGCCAATTCCTTGCGATTCAAGCGCAAAGCCACGGTTGCCATGTTGACCAATGTGCAGCTATGGTGACCATTCAGTTCGTTAAGCGCAAACTTCTTTCGGGTGCGAATGCAATCCAGGAAGTCGGTGTTCTGCGGTTCTGGATCAGGATATTCGGCGAGCTTGTTCATCACGTCTGGAATGGTACATTCAAAACCTTTGTACACCTTTCCCTTCGGACCTTCGATATACGGCACCTTTCCCTTGCTTTCGTAACCTTCACCCTCAAGCACAATTTGGCAACCATCAGCGTAAGTATAGGTAATCTTACGCCAGATTCCTACTGCATCGTAATGCTGCTGAGGTGCATCCACTTCCACTTTTACGGGTGAGGTATTGTCCTTGCCTAAGAAATATTGGATGGGATCGAGGTAATGCTGCCCCATGTCAGTGAGTCCACCGCCATCATAATCCCAATATCCTCTAAACGTTTGATGTACACGATGGGCGTTGTAAGGCTTGAAGGGAGCCGGACCTAACCACATGTCATAATCCAACTCTTGTGGAACTGGTTGTGGTTGCAGATTGTCTTTACCAACCCAATAGAATTTCCAGGTAAAGCCTGTCGCACCAGACACAACGACTTTCAACGGCCAACCCAACATTCCACTTTCCACAAGCTTCTTCAAGGGTTGTATGGTTGTGCCCAGTCCATAGAACGTATCCGTAAACCTGAACCATGTATTCAACCTAAATATACGATTATAACGTTGCATGGCCTCTACAATTTTCCTACCTTCTCCTATGGTACGGGTCATGGGTTTTTCGCACCAAACATCCTTTCCAGCCCTTGCTGCCTCAACTGCCATCAATGCATGCCAATGAGGTGGAGTGGCAATGTGCACGATATCCACGTTGGGATCACCAATTAAGTCACGGAAATCATGGTAGGTGGTGAGTGTAGTTCCAAATTTCTTCTTGCCTAAATCAACGGCTTGCTGCAAATGTTTTTGGTCAACATCACATACTGCCACTAATCTGCAGGCTTCGGAACTCGTGAAATGGTAAGACGACTTGCCTATTCCTCCCACACCAATGATTCCTTTTGTCAACTGGTCACTGGGTGAAATAAATCCATTCCCACCCAAGACTTTACGTGGAACAATCGAAAAAAGCCCAATTGTCCCCATTGTTTTCAAGAACGTTCTACGGTTTGTCTTCATGATAAATATCGGTATTTAATGATTTTCATCGCAGTGCCAATCGGCACCGAGTACATGATTTCTCTGCAAATATACTAATTTTTAGATTCATCACGCATCATCCATGTGCTTTTTTTTACAACCAGATAAAACAAACAGCCTGTGCGTCAGGTATCTACCCTTCATGGAAAGAGGGGTGGTGATGCTATCAGTCGTCCCATCGAAGTCTAACCACCAAGGGCAAATGGTCACTGAAACCATTCTGATAGCGGGGTCCCAAATAATTCCTCCGGGGCTGCACTCCGCCGTATTTTTCATCTTCTTTCAGCAAAAAAGGAGCATCATGCACATGACATTCCACAAACCTTTGCGCCGTATGCTCATCCACCATGATATGATCCAAGCTACCCCAATCGCCCCGGAAGCGATACGTTCCTTTGGCTCCGTGCGTGCCAACAGCATACTGAGAAATATCTACAATGCCATGATCGGTTAACTGTCGGATGTTCTCATCCGTGGAATAGTCGTTGAAATCGCCCATCAGCAGGACATGGGGATGGGCAGACAAGGCACGAAGGGAATCGACCGCCTGCAACAGCCGATTGGTGACCAATCTGCGATGGGCACGCGTAGGACGTTCACCTTCGGTTCTGCTGGGTGCGTGTACCACGAAAACGTGCAGCGTGTCTCGCAAGCTGACACGTCCTTTCACGTACAGGATATCGCGCGTGGGGCGCATCTCTTTCATAGGATGGATGCGAATAGAATAAGATTGAAGTAATTGAAACGTGAAAGGAGAATACAACAAAGCCACGTCGATGCCACGTTCATCGGGCGAATGGGTCATCACATATTCATAACGGGCCTTGCGCAACAGCGACCGTTTGGTCAAGTCGACCAAACAACTGTCATTCTCCACCTCGCACAAGGCCACTAAATCGGGCAGCGACCAGCCGTCGTCCGATTCGCCACAAGACAGGATGGTCTGCCCGATGCGGTTCACCTTTTTCCAATAACGGTTAGGTGTCCAATGATAATCAGAGGAAGGCAGAAACTGCTCGTCATGCTTCAGACTGTCGTGGCGGCAGTCGAAAAGGTTCTCACAGTTCAGTTCAACTACCGTGAACACCCCCAGCAACAGACTCAGCAGATACGTCATCTTCGCTACATCAGGCGGTCTTGCCTGCGGGTACCCGCCCCTTTCGGCTGCTCAGGTACAAGCCCGTCAATATCAGAGCGGTACCCACGACGAAGTAAACCGTTATCTCCTCGTGCAGAATCCACGTGGCAAAAATGATGGTGGTCACTGGATTCACATATACATAATTGGTTGCCTGCAATGCACCCAGCCGCAACATCACCCACGTCCACAACCAAAAACAGAGCATGGAAGCCACTGCTCCCAGGAACAGCAGGTTGTACAATATCTTGGGTTGCACCAAGGTGTCGAGGCTGGGGAAACCTGGTTCAAAGGCATAGTAGGGCAACACGGTGAGCAGTCCATAGAAAAAGACCTTACGAGTAATGAAGGTTGTTGGATATTTCTCATTGGCTTTCTTGAGCAACAGCGAATACACCGCCCAGCTCACGCAAGCCAGCAGAGCCAGCGAGTCGCCCAATGGAGAAAGGTTGAGCGCCAACTGACCGTTGAGTACCACGGCCGCCATACCCACGAACGAGAAGGCCGTGCCGATGATTTGCCACTTGCCAAGCGGCTCACCCCTGAACCACATCCGGTGAAGCAGCATAGTGAACAGCGGACACGAGCACACGATGAGCGACACGTTCATGGCCGTAGAGTAACCCAACGCCACGTTTTGCGCCAGGAAGAACACCGTTCCGCCTGTCAATCCCAGTCCTGCCATCAGCAATTCATCTTTCCATGTACGGGCAAAAATATGCTTATGAAAAAACAATAACATCAGCACATAGGCTATCAGGAACCGCAACGTGTACACCTGGGCCGGCGAAATGCCGCTTTGAATCAGCACCTTGGTGGAGATGAATGTAGAGCCCCAGATAGCCACCGTGAGGAAAGCTACAACGTGATAGATCCACATGATATAAATATATTTAAGCTTTTAAGTTAATTTGCGATGCAAAGTTACTACAAAAAAGTGAAATGCGGAAAGATATAGTGATAGAATTGAGTTACAAGGGTTTTGGTTGAAGTGGCGATAATCCGTGAAGCCATTACAATCCCTGCCGAAGCCAAATCCTGACGCCGCTACGTTACTTGTTCGTAACCATGCCCGAAAATGCGACAAACGGGTACGAATAGCGAAACAAGGCTCTAAGGAATAGTGAGTTATCCATAACTCATGCGAAAAATCAGGTTACGGAAAAAGATTGCGCCGTTCCTCCCCGTTTTGCGTACCAACACCGGACTCTTCACCAACTAATTTTGAAACCCAAAAATTAAGGACAATGAAGAGTACATTTTCAGTAATCTACTACCTCAAGCGTCAGGTAGTGAAAAAGGACGGGACAGTTCCCGTCATGGGACGCATCACGGTGGACGGCAGCCAGACACAGTTCAGCTGCAAACTGACTGTCGATCCGAAACTGTGGGACACCAAAGGTGGACGTGTCACGGGCAGAAGCACGGCGGCACTCGAAACGAACCGTATGCTTGACAAGATGCGGGTACGCATCAACAGGCATTATCAGGAAATCATGGAGCGTGACAACTTCGTCACGGCGGAGAAGGTGAAGAACGCCTTTCTCGGACTGGAACACCGCTACCACACGCTGATGCAGGTGTTCCGCCAGCACAACGAGGACTACGAGAAGCAGGTGGAGGCAGGCATGAAAGCCAAAGGCACGCTGCTGAAGTACCGCACCGTTTACAAGCACATGCAAGAGTTCCTCGACATCCGCTACCATGTGAAGGACATCGCCCTAAAAGAGCTTACCCCGGCTTTCATCTCCGACTTCGAGATGTTCCTGCGCACGGACAAGCACTGCTGCACCAATACCGTGTGGCTGTACGTCTGCCCGTTACGGACGATGGTATTCATCGCCATCAACAACGAGTGGCTGACGCGCGACCCGTTCCGCGAGTATGAAATCAAGAAGGAGGAAACAACACGCAGTTTCCTGACCAAAGATGAGATCCGCCTGCTGATGGAGGGGAAACTGAAAAACGCCAAACAGGAATTGTACCGCGACCTCTACCTGTTCTGCGCCTTCACGGGGCTGTCGTTCGCGGATATGCGCAACCTTACGGAAGAGAATATCCGCACCTACTTCGACGAACACGAGTGGATAAACATCAACCGCCAGAAAACGGGCGTGGTGTCCAACATCCGCCTGCTCGACATCGCCAACCGCATAATCGGCAAATACCGGGGACTGTGCGGGGACGGCAGGATATTTCCCGTTCCGCATTATAACACGTGCCTTGCCGGTATCCGTGCCGTCGCCAAGCGTTGCGGCATCACCAAGCATATCACGTGGCATCAGAGCCGCCACACGGCAGCCACGACGATATTCCTCTCCAACGGTGTTCCCATCGAAACGGTCAGCTCCATGCTCGGACACAAGAGCATAAAGACGACGCAGATTTACGCAAAGATAACCAAAGAGAAGCTCAATCAGGACATGGAGAACCTTGCCGCAAGATTGAACGGCGTCGAGGAATTTGCAGGTTGCACCATCTAAAAAGAAAAGCCATGAAACGTGACACAATCATCATCGAGGACAAGGCAGTCAGCGTAACCGGTAACGACGTGTGGATGACCGCCACCGAAATAGCCGGATTGTTCCATACGACCGTCCCGGCAGTGAACGCCGCCATCAGAGCCGTCCGCAAGTCGGACGTGCTGAACGACTACGAGGTGTGCCGCTACATGCAGCTTGAAAACGGGCTGCACGCGGACGTGTACGCCCTTGAAATCATCATCCCGGTCGCTTTCAGGGTGAATACCTACAACACCCACCTGTTCCGCACATGGCTGGTGGGAAAGGCACTCTCACAAGAGAAACGGCAGACATACGTGATGTTCATACAGAACGGAAAAGCCGGGTATTGCTGATTGCACATACCCCATAAGACAAGTAAACGGGTAGCACCACAAAAGGTGTCACCCGTTTACTTTTTCATGAAACCGCCTCACTCCAGCGGCTTGCGGTAGTTCGCTTCCAGTACCCCGCGCAGCCCCGTTTCCGGGTAAAGCACCTTCCCTCCCAAAAGTATGAAGGGCAACACGCGGTTGTTGCGGTATTCCTGCAAGGTGCGCCGGCTCACACGGAGCAGTTCCGACACCTCGCCGTCCGTCAGGTAACGTTCCCCGTCCAGCGGAGGACGGTAGCTTTCCAGAAATGCGGACAGCCATTTCGAGCCTTTGCGCATATCCTGCACCACAGAGGCTATCGGCTCGTCTTCCATCGTAAAAACATCGTTGTTCTCGTTCATCATAACTTCGGATTCAGTGGGTGAATAAATCAAATCATCTGCCGTGCGGATAGAGCGTGCCGACAAGCGGTATCAGCCGCTTCACCTCCTCTGGCTTGTAATAGAACCTGCGGTTTATCTGCGAGTAGCCGATAAGCCGCCTGTCACGCAGCGTCTGCAACGTGCGCGGGCTTATTCTCAACTGCCCGCAGACCTCCTCGCCCGTGAGCCATCTTTCCATGCGCCCCGTGTCGCTTTTGCGCCTCAGGGCGGCGACCTTCTCCGAGAGTGCGCCGAATGCCGCCACCATCATCTCGAAAGTCTTTTTCTCGATAGATACTATTTCCATATTCATGTCATTTAGAGTTTGCCGCAAAGGTAACGAAACGGCATACAAGACGTATCGTTTTCCGCTGAAAGGCTGCCTGTTGCGCCGTTTGACCGGGTTACGGAGCCATCTTCCGCAAAAATCTTACGTGAGTCACGTAGTGAGTTGTTAAAGCCCCTTTTGTTTATTGCCGAATTTTGTCGCAGAAACAAAAAGAAAGGACTGAACATGAAAGTGATAACAATGGAAAGTTCCGCCTACAAGGAGATGATGGCGCAGATTGCGAACATCGCAGGGTACATCCGCGAGGCAAGGGACGAGAAGAAACGGAAGCGGGAAACCGAAGACAAGCTGCTTGACACGGCACAGGCGGCGAAGATGCTCAACGTGAGCAAGCGCACCATGCAGCGTATGCGCACCGACCACCGTATCGAGTATGTGGTGGTACGCGGAAGCTGCCGCTACCGCCTTTCCGAGATACTGCGGCTATTGGAGGACAACACAGTAAGGAACGAGGAAGGGACAATAGACACCCTGTTCCACAACCACACGCTGCGCACGGGCGGCAAACCAAAAGGAAGGAGGACATAGGTCATGGAACTGCTCACACGAAACAACTTCGAGGGCTGGATGCAGAAGCTGATGGAACGGCTCGACCGTCAGGACGAACTGCTGCTGGCGATGAAGGCTGAGGGGAAACAG
>JAQYPT010000084.1 GCA_028726625.1 Prevotellaceae bacterium
GGTCTCCCTTTTTTTATTTGTATTGCTGGTTGTTTCTTTTTCCTCGCCGAGAGATGCAGACAACCTCTCGCTACGCTTCGAGAACGTCTGCATCTCTCGGCGAGGGGTACTCTTTTATTGCACTTCGATTTTGAATATTCACGCGACTCGTGTGTTCTGGCTCGAATATGGTCTTTTTTGCCTTCCTTGCCAATATTTGTCCTCATTGTTTTTGTTGTTAGTCAATATTTTTATAATTTTATTCAAAAATTCCGGAGAATGACTAAACTTTGGATATCACTCTTTTGTATTTTGCTCCTTGCAGCTTGTGGTGGCAGGCAAACAAACGAAGTTGCCACCCGCAGCATATATTACTGGCGCACCACTTTCCGACTCGATTCTGCCGAGCGTTCCTTCCTTCGCATGCACCATGTGAAAAAACTCTACGTCAGATATTTCGACGTGACGCCAGACGACGAGATGCACCCCATGCCCAATGCCACAATCGCCTTTGCTGACACCCTGTCGCAAGGTGTGGAGGTTGTGCCCGTGGTGTATATTGTCAATCGTTTCCAAGCGGGAAGCATTGATGACATAGCCGATCAAGTGTTTCGCCGTATTCTACAGATGAACGAAACGCACGACATCAAGGGCATCAGGGAAATCCAAATAGACTGCGACTGGACCATGAGCACGCAGAAACGCTATTTCAGTATGCTCCGACGTATGCGCGATCTCTGCCACGAGCATAGGTTGACACTGTCGGCTACCATCCGTCTGCACCAGTTGTCGCTCGAAGTTCCACCTGTGGACAAGGGCACCCTGATGATGTACAACACCGGCGATTTCACCCAACTCTCTGTCCATAAGCCCATTCTTGACATGAAGGACGTGAGACCTTATCTGCACAGTTTGTCCCGATACAAATTGCCGCTCAACGTCGCTTACCCGCTATTCACGTGGCGTGTGTTGTTCCGCGATGGCAAATATGTGGGTATTATGCATGGTGATGACGATTTTCCCATATTGCAGGGCGACAGTGTAGCCACGCGCCAGCCTGAACTTGATGACATCATGGCTGCCCGGCGGGCTGTGGACAGTCTGCGTCCGGAAGCCAACAGCGAGGTGATACTCTATCATCTCAACAACAAGAATATCAACCGTTTTACTCCCAACGACTATGAAAATATCTATCAGTAGCATTAATTTTCGGACAGGATTAGTTACCCTGATTCTGTCTCTGATGCCCTGTCTCGGCGCAATGGCATGCGCATTTGAGGGGCCTACCCACAACTATTACCTTTTCAGCGTGTTTCATCGCAGCTTGATGGGAGATCGTTTCGCAACCGAGACCGAGGCGTTTTGGAACAAATATGTCGGCAACGATCCCCGTTTTTCTTCCTATCGGTGGAGCAGGGAGGTGGTAATGGATGTGGCCAAGCGCAGGGGAGACACGGAGATGATGGCCTACCTCAGGTTGCTCAATTCCTACATCGATGCCTCTGTCTTTTACGACGCTTGGGAATATCCGTCGAAGGAGAAAATTGCTCAGAGCCAGGCCACCATGCGAGAACTTCAGGCTGAGGCCCGAAAATACAAGGAAAGAAGGTTTCGAGCGCAGTATATGCTGATGGTGATGCGCACGCATTTCGCCCTGAAACAATATCGCGAGGCCATGAACTGTTGGACGCGGCAAGGACAAAAACTGCCACAAAGCGTCTACCGAGACCTGATGCAAAACCTCTATGCGGGCTGTCTCCTGCGCCTTGGGCAACGTCGTGAGGCAGTGGAAATCTATGCTGCGCAGGAAGACTTCGCAAGTTTGCAATACAGCGTGCGCAACTATCGCAACCTTGCCGGTATCAGCAAGGTGTTTGCCGAAAATCCCAATTCGCCCACGTTGCTCTATCTTGTGCAGGACTTTGTGAACAACTTGCAGGAAACGCAGGATGTCTATGCCAACGAATGGCTCTCGAAAGAAGTTTATCCGGAGGATTCCGATAAGGTGAACTGGATTAAGGAGATAGGTGCACAGCCCATCTATAAGCCCGAAGCTCGGCAGTTTATCGATTTTGCCCGTAAGGTGCTGGCCAGTGGAAAGAGCCGTACGCCCTGCCTCTGGATGTCGGCCATAGGTTGTCTGGAGCACCAAATGGGCGACTATCAACAGGCTAAAATCGACCTCGCTAAAGCGCTTACCCTCAACGGAACGCCCCGCATGAAGGACAATGCGCGCGCCATCTATGCGGCCAACTCGGTGTTTGTGGAGCCAATGAAAAGGAAGTATCGCCAATGGATGGCGGCCGAATTGCAGTGGCTCGATGCCAAGTCGAAGCAGGATATAACCGACAGTGTGCTGACCGACGACCACTATCGCGACGTGAAAGAACGCATCGTGTACAACGGATTGGTGCCCCTCTATTTCAAATCGGGCGACCGCACGATGGCTATGGCGATGCTCTGCATGATGGATAACGAGTTCAAGCGCATTATGGGTATGCCCAACTTGCGGCATCCTGACTTTAAAGCTGCCGACAAGCCATGGAACTCAGACTATTGGGGCGAGTATTTCGAGGCTCTCGATAGCGTTAATGTGGAGCAGCTCAAGCATTACGCGCGTTTTCTCAGCAAGAAGCCCAAGGATGCTTTGCAACGCTATGTGTGGGGTAAATGCTATCGCGATGCCGATTATTACAACGACCTGATCGGCACCAAACTCATGGCACGAGGGATGTTCGCCGAGGCTATTCCCTATCTTGAAAAGGTGAGTATGGCCTTTCTGAATACCCAGAACATCGTGCCTTATGTTCGTCATCGCAGCTATGAGACGGAGCGATGGCTGACCAAACAGAAAGTGGGGGACGAGTTTGAGGGTTACATGCCCCTGCTTACCGCAAACCGGAAAGTAGAGTTTTGCCATCGTATTCTTGCTGTGCAGCATCTCTATCGCAACATGCGGCCATCGGAGCAGCGTCTCGAAAAGGCCTACGAACTGGCCTCGCTCTATTATCAGGCCAGTTATTTGGGCGACTGCTGGTGGCTCACGCAGTATGGTCTCAGCTCTGCGCAAGACAGCACCAAGACGGGCAACATGGACTTTGTGGCCTATGCCATCAACCTGTTGGAAGAGAGTGCGCGCTCGACAGACTTCTCGTTGAAGCAGAAAAGCCTTTACGCCCTGGCTTTTATCCCGCAGGATTCGTGGTATGAGAAAGGGTGGGACGGCACCATCGGGGTATATCACGACCTTAGCAACCCTTCCGTGCGTCCTGCTTCTCGACAATACCGAGCCATGATGCGACTCGCGGAATTTGCACACGACAATGCCGAGCGCATCGCCCCATACATCTCCCGTTGTGAGGAACTCAAGGCTTTCGAGCGAACCAGACTGACGACACCCTTCGCATTTCTCCCCTATGATGGTGCGCGATATGTCAAATAGAATGATAAATAAAATAGATATGGCAAGTTTAGGTTATGGCTTTTATCCGACACACCCCGGTGAGGTGTTGAAGGATGAACTTGAAGCAAGGGGCATCTCGCAGCGTAAGTTTGCAGATAGTATTGGTATGGGCTATTCCGTACTGAATGGGATATTGAACGGTCGTCGCTCACTGAGCACCACCACCGCACTGATGTTTGAGGCTGCCTTAGATGTTCCAGCAGAATCGCTGATGAAATTGCAGCTGAAATACAATATGCAAACGGCGAGAACGGATAAAACATTGGCAGATAAGCTGAAAGAGATTGCACGTGCGGCAGCACTACTTTGATGATTGTCTCTTAGAAGAAGGATTTACTTACCCCTACTGAATTGAAGATAATCGGTGTCACCCATAGGGGCGTGATTTATCACGCTCCGAAACATATCCGGGCAATGGTGTGATGCTTCTGGAATTTATCTTCAGTGGTTGTTTGTAACCATTCGAAAACACTCCACGCCGTCTCTCCTATAGGAGGGTGAAGTGGAGTGTTTTGTTAGGTTGGGATGGAACTTCTATTTCTGAATATATTTCTTTCTGTTCTTAATGACGATGCCTTTATAGCTCTCGTTCACACGGCGGCCACTGAGGTCGTATGCTTTACCATCACCAGCCCGGTCGGCAGGCTTCACGTGATCAATACCTGTGGTCTTGCTAGTGAAGTAACCTGTGGTGGGGTTAGCCATCTCAATGCCCGTTTTGTTTGCGTCGAACGCAGTGTTGGTACCTTTCAGTTGCGTACAGTTTTTAAACATATCATCTCCAACTTTGTAACCAACCTTCCAGTTACTGTTGCAGAAAATAGTGGTCAGGGAAGTGCAGTTTTCGAACATCCAGTTCATGTTGTTGACGTTTTGGGTGTTAAAGTTGCTCACATCGAGCGATGTCAATGCCTGGCAGTTTTGGAACATGCTCCACATGTATGTAGCATTTTTGGTATTGAAGTTGCTCGGGTCGATCGATGTCAATGCCTTGCATCCCGAGAACATGCCGTTCATGTCATTGACTTTTTCGGTATTGAATTTGCTCACATCGAGCGATGTCAATGCCTCGCAGCCCTCGAACATGCCGTTCATGTAGAAGACGTTTTGAGTATTAAAGTTGCTGAGATTAAGCGATGTCAAGGCCTTACAACCATTGAACATTTTACTCATGTTGGTGACGTTTTGGGTGTTGAAGTTGCTCACATCGAGCGATGTCAATGCTTCGCAGCCAGAGAACATCCACGCCATGTTGTTGATGTTTTGGGTGTTGAAGTTGCTCAAATCGAGCGATGTCAATGCTTTGCAACCACAGAACATAGTGCTCATTTCGGTCACGTTTTGGGTGTTAAATTTGCTCAAATCAAGCGATGTCAATGTCTTGCAGCTAGAAAACATGCCTATTATATTGGTGACGTTTTGGGTGTTGAAGTTGCTCACATCGAGCGATGTCAATGCCTCGCAGCCATCGAACATGTGGCTCATGTCAGTGACGTTTTGGGTATTGAAGTTGCTTACATCGAGCGATGTCAATACCTCGCAGTTACGGAACATCCACGCCATGTTGGTGACCTTTTCGGTGTTAAGGTTTCGTATGCCCTCGATATCCTGCAAATTGATGCAACATTCGAACCAAGAGCTGGTGCTGGTGGGGTGATACCCGGAAAAGGAAACGTCGAACACAACATGCTTGATTTTTTTCTGGTATAGGCGTGCATAATAATCACCTGCCCAAGTGGGTCTCTCCCCAGGTTTGGGCATATCGTAGATGTGCTCATAATTCTGATGAGTGGCGCGCTGATTGTCATAATAGAAAGTGAGCGTCCCATCGGATGCCAATACGGCATAAGCCTCTTGTGCTACCACAGGCAGGCTACCTGTGACCGCCAAAAGGGCGACGAGGAGTGAAAGTAGATAATTTCTCATGATGATGGTTTTGAATGAATAGAAAGAGGTCATCTGTCCGTCTTGTTTCCCAAGGGGGTGGTGTGGGCAAACTCGTGCCCGTGAATAACTATCAATTGCTGATTGTAGTACACATTCATCTTTTCGTGAACAGATGATGCTCCTGCATCGGAAATCTCACCTTGCCCATATCGGTTGCGTGTCGCAGAAGGTGAATACGAACACAAAATTAAATATAAAAACCAGAAAAACAACGGTTTACCCTAAGAAATTTTAAACGATCAATCGTTTAAAGTGAGTTTCAAGTGAGTGAGCCGCCACCTACATCAGAAAATGAGATTGAGCGTCATGTTATTTTGCAGATATTCTAAAGGTGTACAAAGCGTGTAGTTAAAAATCACTATATTTGCAGCAGCAACCCTTTAATCTCAAAACATTGATGGAAAAATCCGATTCCGACCGTCAGCGAGAACAGTCCATATACCGTGTCACCATTGCTGGCAGCATCATCAATGCTGTGTTGCTGGCACTCAAGTTTGCGGCTGGAATCTTGGGCGGGTCGGCTGCCATGATAGCCGACGCTGTGCACTCGCTGTCCGACTTCATGACCGACATCGTGGTGTTGCTGTTCGTCAAGCTCGGCAACAAGCCGCAAGACGAGGATCACGACTATGGGCATGGCAAATACGAGACGCTGGCCACCGCCCTCATCGGCATAGCCTTGATGGGCGTGGGGGCGATGATTTGCTACAACGGCCTGACCAAGACGTGGGCTGTCGTTAACGGTGAGCAACTGAAGTCGCCAGGGATGATAGCCTTCATTGCGGCCATTGTGAGCATCGCGCTGAAGGAGTGGGCCTATCGGTTCACCGAGAAAGTGGGGCGCGAGGTAGGCTCCCAGGCCGTGCGGGCCAATGCCTGGCACCATCGGTCGGATGCCCTGTCGTCCATCGGGACGGCCTTCGGTATTGGTGGCGCCATTCTCTTGGGTGCGCAGTGGGCGGTGCTGGACCCGCTCGCGGCCATCATCGTGAGTTTCTTCATCATGAAAGCGGCCTACGGACTGATCGCTCAGGCCACTAATGAACTGTTGGAGGGTAGTTTGCCCGAAGACGTTGAGGCGCAAATGGTGGCACTGGCGGCCGAGGAGGAGGGTGTGGCGGACATCCACAACCTGCGCACGCGTCGGCTTGGTAACAAGATTGCTATTGAGATGCATGTGCGAATGCCGGGCGAGGTGTCGCTCTATGAGGCGCATGAGAAGGCCACCCGCATCGAAAAACGGTTGCGCAAGCAGTTTGGTGAGCATACCCACATCGCCTTGCATCTGGAGCCTTTGAAGGTGAATGGCTGTTATGTGAGTCCGACAGAAATGAACCAACACAGTCGCACGTCAACCCAGTCTTGAATGAGTGTGTAATGAATTGTGAGTCAAAAGATTAAGAAAAGCCTTTCAAAGTGATTGAGATTGGAAATCAAAGGGAAAGTTCATTGATGCTACCAGCTGCGACCTTTGATTTCAACAGCTTTTTCATTTGATTTCAGCAGCTTTTTTATTTGATTTCAACAACTGCGAAAGCACTCGGCTTCCACCTGTGTTTTTAGATACAAATCATCAGCTCAAAATCTGCTGAGGCTGGTGCTTCAAATCTACCTTGTTAGATTTTGAGCTTGTCACTTCCAGCGGCTTTCAGACTCATGTCCAGTCCTTTCACGCTGTGAGTGAGTGCGCCAAAGGAGATGAAGTCTACCCCCGCTTTGGCGTATGGAATCATGGTATCGAACGTGATGCCGCCACTCGATTCGGTTTCGCAGCGTCCGTTGACCTTTTCTACGGCCTGGCGGGTCTGATCGGGCGTGAAGTTGTCGAACATGATGCGGTCGCATCCCTCGGCCAATGCCTCGTCCAACTCTTGGAAATTGCGCACCTCACACTCTATTTTCAGGTTCTTACCATGCTCCTTGCAATACTTCTTGGCGCGCGAGATGGCGTTGCGAACGCCCCCACAAAAGTCGATGTGGTTGTCTTTAAGCAGAATCATGTCGAACAATCCGATACGATGATTCATGCCCCCGCCTATCTTCACCGCCTCTTTCTCGAGCATGCGCATGCCCGGTGTGGTTTTTCTGGTGTCCAGCACGCGTGTCTTTGTGCCAGCCTCAATCAAGGCTTGCTGGTAGCGGTGCGTCATGGTGGCGATGCCACTCATGCGTTGCAGGATGTTCAACACCAATCGTTCGGTCTGCAAAAGGCTTTGCTCGCGTCCTTTTACCGTCAGCACGATGTCGCCCGGGCGGACGTGCGTGCCATCGGGTATGTGTATCTCGACCTCCAAGTTGGGATCAAAACGATGGAACACCTCTTGGGCAATGTCTGCGCCAGCCAATATTCCTTCCTCTTTGATGAGTAGCTTACATTCGCCCATGGCATCGGCAGGGATGCAGCACAGCGTGGTGTGGTCGCCGTCACCAATGTCTTCACTGAAGGCGAGGTCAAACAATTTGTCGTTCAATTCTTGTACGGAGGGCATGATTTTTTGATTTTGTGATGATGAAAAATGTTGAGTTGACTGGCATGTAGTCGTGTGAAAAGCGGTCAGAGTCCCAGCTTCTTGGATATTTCCAGCATGCGGTTGATGGGGCGAATGGCCTTCTGAGCCACGTCGGCGGGAACCTCTATGGTGGGCCATTCATACTTCAAACAGTTGTATAGCTTGCGCATGTTGATGAGTTTCATGTAGTTGCACTCGTTGCAAGCGCAGGTGCTGTCGTTGGGAGGAGCAGGAATAAATGTTTTCTGCGGAGCCGATTTCTGCATCTCATGCAGGATGCCGCTCTCGGTAGCCACGATAAATTCTTTCGCATCATCGGTGATGCTGTATTTCAACAAGGCCGCCGTGCTGCCCACCTTGTCGGCCAATTTAACCACAGGTCCTTTGCATTCAGGGTGTGCTAAGATTTTAGCACCGGGATGTTCGGCCTTGAGTTGGAGAATCTTTTCTACCGAAAACTTCTCGTGCACGTGGCAGGCACCCTTCCAAAGCAGCATGTTACGGCCGGTCAGACTGTTGATGTATCCACCCAAATTCTCATCGGGACCGAAGATAATCGGGGTGTCTTTGGGGAATGATTCAACGATTTGGCGCGCGTTGCTGCTGGTTACCACCACGTCGGTGACGGCCTTTGTGGCAGCGGTGGTGTTGACATAACTAATCACGGTGTGGTCGGGATGTGCCTCAACAAACTGCTTGAACTCGTCAGCCGGACAACTCTCGGCCAGCGAACACGAGGCGTTGAGGTCGGGAACCAGCACCTTCTTGTCGGGACAGAGTATCTTGTTGGTTTCGCCCATGAAGTGAACGCCGCACATGACGATAATCTCTGCATCGGTGGTGGCAGCCTTTTGCGCCAGTGCCAAGCTGTCTCCCACGAAGTCGGAGATGTCTTGAACGTCGCTCTCAGTGTAATAGTGAGCCATGATGATGGCATTCTTCTCTTTGCACATCTGGCGTATCTCAGCCTTGATGTCTGTTCCTTCTGGGATAGGCTCGTTGACAAAGCCTTTTTCCTTCCATTCTTGTTTAATCATAATGTATTGTATAAGTGCCTATTAGAGGTCGTAGGCATGTTTGGGATAGTCTACCGTATAGTGCAGTCCTCGGCTCTCTTTGCGCTCGATGGCCTGCCGTGTAATGAGGTAACCCACGTTGATGATGTTGCGCAGTTCGCAGATATCTCTGGTTGCTTTGACGCGTTTGAACAGCTCTTCGGTCTCCTCGTAGAGCAGGTCGAGGCGTTTCCAAGCACGATGTAGACGCAGGTCGCTCCGCACGATGCCCACATAGTTGGACATGATTTGTCCCACTTCGCGCTCGTCTTGGGCGATAAGCACCTTCTCTTCGTTGCTCATTGTACCTTCATCATTCCATTCCGGCACCTTGTCGTTGAACTGATAGTCGTCGATGACACGCACGGCATGTTCGGCAGCCGACTTGGCATAAACCACAGCCTCGATGAGTGAGTTGCTGGCCAAGCGGTTTCCACCATGCAAACCGGTGCATGAGCATTCGCCCACCGCATAGAGCCGGTGGATGGAACTCTCGCCATTGAGGTCAACCTTGATGCCTCCACACATGTAATGTGCGCTGGGACAGACGGGGATGTACTCCTTGGTGATGTCGACACCTATGGTGAGACACTTGGCGTAGATGTGCGGAAAATGTTTTTTTGTCTCCTCTGCATCTTTGTGAGTGACGTCCAAACAAACGTGATTGAGGCCGTGGAGCTTCATCTCTCTGTCAATGGCGCGGGCCACAATGTCACGCGGAGCCAGTGACAACCGTTTGTCGTACTTCTGCATAAACTCCTCACCATTGGGCAAACGCAGCACGCCACCGTAACCTCGCATGGCCTCGGTGATGAGAAAGGCGGGGTGAGTTTCGGCCGGATTGTAAAGCACCGTGGGGTGAAACTGCACGAACTCCATGTCCTTGACCGTTCCCTTGGCCCGATAAACCATGGCAATGCCGTCGCCTGTGGCGATGTTTGGATTGGACGTGGTGGCATACACGGCACCCGTTCCGCCTGTTGCCATCAGGGTGACGCGGCTCAAGAAGGTATTTATCTTATGGGTATCGGGATCCAAGACGTAAGCGCCATAGCACTCGATGTCGGGCGTTTTGCGCGTCACCTCAATGCCCAAATGGTGCTGGGTGATGATTTCAACAGCGAAATGGTTTTCCAACACAGTGATGTTCTTGTTGGCTCTCACGGCATCCATCAATCCTCTTTGAATCTCAAAGCCCGTATCATCTTTGTGGTGTAATATTCTGAATTCGCTGTGTCCGCCCTCCCGATGCAAGTCGAATTGGCCTTCTGCGGTCTTGTCGAAGTTGACTCCCCACTTCACCAAGTCGTCTATGGCCTTGGGAGCATTGCGCACAACATGTTCAACCGCCTTGCGGTCGGAGATGAAATCGCCCGCAATCATCGTGTCCTCGATGTGTTTTTCGAAGTTGTCTACCTTCAAATTGGTCACCGAGGCGATGCCTCCTTGTGCTTTGGATGTGTTGGTTTCGTCCAGCGTAGTCTTGCATACCAAGGCCACTTTACCTTTCCCACTGTTGGCAACTTTCAGTGCAAAGCTCATGCCTGCTACTCCACCGCCTATAATGAGGAAATCAAATTTGCGTATCATGATGTGCTATATGATGTTCATTTACCGGTTGATGCAAAGATAGTGCTAGCCGAACATAGAGAAAGTTTACTTTCTATATTGAGGTGTCGCCTAATTTATGCAAAGATAGTGCAAGCCGAAAGCAAAGGAAGTTTACTTGCTTTGCTAAGGCGCAGCCTATCTTATGCAAAAGTAATAAAAAACTTTTATATTTGTAACTAGCGTTACAAAAAACAAAAAAGGAAGACCGCAGTCTCCCTCCCGATTGCTCATTTTATGTTGTTTTCTGCTTTCTCATGGCCAAAGCCTTATCTTCAGCAGCCTCCATAATCTCGCGTTCGCCCGGTCCTTTGTCGTTGATACCGCAGAGATGCAGGATGCCATGGATAATCACGCGATGGAATTCTTCCTCGTAAGGCTTACCGAAGCGTTCCGCGTTGGTGCGCACCGTGTCCAGACTGATGACGATATCACCGTTGAGGATGTCGCCCTCGTCGTAATCGAAGGTGATGATATCGGTGTAATAGTCGTGTCCCAAGTACTCGTTGTTCACTTCCAGAATCTTCTCGTCGTCAACGAACATATAGCCCACCTCTCCAATCTTGCGCCCGTAGGTGGCTGCTACGGCCTTGATCCAAGCGGATGTTTCGCGCTTTTTAATCTTCGGCATCTTCACGCCGTCTATGTTATAGGTAATCATATAAAAACCATTTTTCGGTTTCCACTCGCATGAGTGTGTCTGTTAGATCTATTTTGTATGATCTGTTTTTCGTTGGGGAAGAAACATGGATGCGTCGGCACCATAGTGTAAAAGCTCGCGCACGAGGGATGAACTCACGCTGGCCATCCCTGGGTCGGCAAAGAGTAGAATGGTGTCGATGCCACCGATTTGCCGATTGATGTCGGCTTGTTCGCGCTCGTACTCAAAGTCTTTCACCGACCGTACGCCTTTGATGAGATACTTGGCACCCTCTCGTTTGGCGAAATCCACGGCCAGGTCGTGATACGACTTCACGCTGATGCGAGGTTCATCGGCATACAAATCGCCAATGGCCTTGATGCGTTCTTCCTCGCTGTATCTATATTTTTTTTGCATGTTCACACCCACACCGATGACCAAGCGGTCAAACAGGGGCAAGATGCGGCGCACGATGGAGTCGTGTCCGATGGTGTAGGGATCGAAACTGCCCACGAAAATGCCGATTTTGGGATTGCTATCCATGTTTTCTTCCTTGTCGTTAAGTAAACAGTCCGGGTTCCATCAAGTTGCCTTTGTAAAGATCTCTGCCCAGATGTTCGTAGGCCAAATGAGTGGCCATGCGCCCTCTTGGCGTTCGCTTGATGAATCCTTCCATGATGAGGAAAGGCTCGTACACCTCTTCCACCGTACCCGTATCTTCGCCAATGGCGGTCGCAATGGTGCTTAGTCCTACGGGACCGCCCCGGAACTTGTCGATGATGGTGAGCAAGATTTTATTGTCTATCTCGTCCAGTCCATATTGGTCGATGTTCAATGCCTGCAAGGCAAACTGTGCGATGCGGGTGTTGATGCTGCCATTTCCCTTGACTTGTGCGAAATCGCGCACCCTTCTCAGCAGTGCGTTGGCGATACGAGGTGTGCCTCTGGAGCGGCGTGCAATCTCGTAAGCGGCATCCTCGTCGATGGGTACATTGAGGATGTTTGCGCTGCGCCTGATGATTTTCTGCAATGTTTCGGGCGCATAGTACTGCAAATGCATGTTGATGCCGAAACGAGCACGCAGCGGTGCCGTGAGCAGTCCGCTTCTCGTGGTGGCTCCCACCAAGGTAAACGGGTTCAAGTCTATTTGGATAGACCGCGCCGACGGGCCCTTGTCAATCATGATGTCGATGCGATAGTCTTCCATGGCCGAGTAAAGATACTCTTCGACTACTGGCGACAGACGGTGAATCTCATCGATGAACAGCACGTCGTTTGGCTCGAGCGAGGTCAATATGCCGGCCAAGTCGCCCGGTTTGTCGAGCACTGGTCCGCTGGTTAGTTTGAACCCTACGCCCAGTTCGTTGGCAATAATGTTGCTCAAGGTGGTCTTTCCCAGTCCGGGAGGTCCGTGCAAGAGGGTGTGATCGAGCGGTTCGCCGCGGTATTTGGCGGCCTCTACGAAGATTTGAAGATTCTCCACAACCTTAGGTTGCCCGCTGAAATCGTTGAATTTCAGGGGCCTTAACGCATTCTCAAACTCTGTTTCTGCCGATGAAATGCGTTCATCTCTGATGTCGAAATCTTCTTCCATACTTGTCGGGACAGTCGTTTTTAATTTATGCAAAGATAGTTCAAAACGCACAAAAAGCAAATTTTTTTACTATTCTTAGGCGCCGCCTATCTTATGCAAAGATAGTGCAAACCGAAAACAAAGCAAACGTGTTTTTTTTGTTGAGGTGCC
>JAQYPT010000085.1 GCA_028726625.1 Prevotellaceae bacterium
AATTCATTACTCTTCAATGAAGACATGATGTACACTAATGTCACTGTATCACATAATGGGAACTCTCGGAGTGTTCCAGCCCTCATAGATACTGGTTGTTCTGTCTGTCTTATAGATTCTACTTATGCAGTTGATTCCTGCAACGTCATAGTAACAGGGAGTAATGCTACTATCGGGAACATTGCAGACAAGCGCATCAAATCTTTCGATTTTAATATAGACTCTGTTTCTATTGCTGGCATTTCATATCCTAAGGTGCGATGTTTTGTAGTTGATTTAGCCGGTAAATTTCAACATCATGCGCCCAAATTTATCTTGGGAGGAAATTTCTTAAAGAAGGAAATTTGGTGTTTCGATCTAAATAATCGTATGATGAAGCGTAGCGATGTCCCTAAAAAAGGAAGTTCAATACGCATTAAATGGAAAAATCATGACGACTATAGAGATGTCGGTTTGAATTCTATATACTTTAAGGGTAAGATTGAAGGGAAGAAGACCCGTATCTTTTTTGATACAGGCAGTAGGCGCAATTACCTTCCCAAAACTTTTGGAATAAAAGCTACAAGAGAAATAGAAAAGGAGAGAGGAGATATTGCCAATAAACTAAAAATGATGAAGTGTTGGCTATGCGAAGGAGTAAGTATGGAATTATCTCAAAATAGATACTTACTTGATTTTATTTTGACTAATGATCAAGATCCTTGTGTGAATGCGTCTTTCTTATTTGGAAAATCTTTCATTTTAGACTATTCGCATAAAACGCTTCACATATTAAGATGATATACTCATCTTTCCTGATAACATGACTCCGGTATTGTTATTCCAGTCTATAGCCCCAGTATTTGTGTCAATTGTGCGTCTTAAATAGTATCCTGGATATCCTCGATGCACCGAAAAGGGAGGAAAGAAGGCATAGATAGTTGGATGTCTTCTTTCCTCCCTTCGATCATGGCATTCTTGTTCTTGCTGATTTGGACTGCCATGTACGAAAACAGATAACGTAAGTTGTTGTATACTTCATGGCAGAGTGATGTTCTTCCGATGAAAGCGATACGTTCTGCATGACAAGCGTATGGCATTTAGCGGAAGAACCTTATTTTACATCAGTCTAATTGTGGACCAAAGTGCCGATAGGTTCGCCTTCCAGTACCTTCTTCAGGTTGCCAACCACATCCATGTTGAACACATAGACCGGCAGGTTGTTTTCCTTGCACATGGCCGTAGCGGTGAGATCCATCACCTTCAGATGACGGTTATAGACCTCGTCAAAGGTGATGTCGTCAAACTTCGTGGCCGTGGGGTCTTTCTCTGGGTCGGCTGTGTACACGCCATCAACACGCGTACCTTTGAGCATGACGTCGGCTTCAATCTCGATACCACGCAGCGAACTGCCTGTGTCAGTGGTGAAATAGGGCGAACCCGTGCCGCACGAGAAGATGCAAACCAGTTCGTTTTCCATCGCCTCAATGGCCTTCCATTTGTTGTAATACTCGCCAATAGGCTCCATGCGAATGGCTGTCATCACCTTATTTTTAACGCCAATCGCACCCAATGCGGAACTCAACGCCAAGGAGTTGATGACCGTGGCACACATACCCATCTGGTCACCCTTTACGCGGTCAAAGCCTTTTTGCGACCCGCTCAGTCCTCTGAATATGTTTCCGCCACCGATGACGATGCTTACTTGCACGCCCATGTCGTGCACTTCCTTGATTTGTTGGGCATAGTCGGCGAGCCGATTGGGGTCGATTCCATAGCTCTGACTGCCCATCAGGCTTTCTCCACTCAACTTCAAGAGTATACGTTTAAACTTTACCATATTGCTTATAAATGTTCGTTTGATTGATTCTGTTTTATATAAACTCCACCTCTTTAAGGTTGTAGCCTCTCATGCGTCCATCGGTATCTTGCAGCACCAGTCGCCCATCGGGTTCCACCGTCACGATGGAAGCCTGGAAACAGCCCTCACGGTCACGATAAGGATGCATGCCCTCCCGCCGATACAGCGCAGCATGATACTGGTTGGAGATTTCGTCGAACGCCCCTTCTTCCAAGCAATTGTAGTACTGCTCGAAAGCGTTGATAAGTTGATGAAGCAGCTTGTCGCGGTCCAACTCATGTCCCAGAATTTGCGCTAAGGACACAGGATTGGGCGCATCACTCTCAAATTCCGTCTGATTGACGTTGAGGCCCACTCCATAGACACAGCGCTGAATGACCTGTGCGTGTACGCTTAACTCGATGAGTGTGCCACTCAGTTTGCTGTCTTTCCAGTAGATGTCATTCGGCCATTTAAGGGTAATATCGTCAACATATTCGTCTAACACGGCTTTAATGGACAAAGCACCAGCCATAGACAAAAAGAATTGACTTTTTACAGGCAGCTTTTGGGGATGAACCAGCAAGGAATACAGTAAATTTTTCCCTGCCTGACTTTCCCAACCATTCTGTCCTTGCCCCTTACCGCTCGTCTGATAATCGGCCTGTACGACCACCAGTTCTTCGTTGAAACAATCAGCGTGTTCGCAAAGGTACACATTGGTAGAGTCTACCTCATTGAGTTTGACCAGTTTGATACGCATTTTTGGTTATAACAATACAGGGTTGAAGGCATCTTCGAGGTGCTCGATCTGCATGTTCTCGGCAGTCGAACCCACGATGGAAATGACGTCAAAGCGCAGCTCCTCTTGTATGTCAAACATCTTTACATAAACATCAGCCGCGATACCGAGATTCCTCATCTTCTTCTCATCAACGGCATCGGAGGGCAAGGCGACCTCGCCTGACCGACGTGTTTTCACCTCGACAAACACACATGTAATGCCATCGGGCGACAATGCGATGATATCGATCTCGAACTTACCATGCCGCCAGCCACGCTCGCGGATGGTATATCCCTGCTTGTGCAGGTAATCGACGGCTGTATCTTCGCCCCATTTCCCAAATTTGTTGTGTGTAGCCATGTCCTGATGCTCCCTGATGATGTGTTGCAAAAATACGGTTTTTCTTCCACACATCAAAAAGAATGTTGTAAATTTGCAAGCACACAAACAGACACGACCATGACCGACGACGAACAACGCAAACAAGACGAACAGTTTATGCAAAAGGCACTGGCAGAGGCTCATACCGCCTACGATGAAGGAGAAGTACCCATTGGCGCCGTCGTTGTGTGCCAAGGAGGCATCATTGCGCGCGCGCACAACCTGACAGAAACCCTGAACGACGTCACGGCGCATGCGGAGATGCTGGCCATCACGGCCGCAGCGGCTCAACTTGGCGGCAAATATCTACCCCAATGCACTCTCTACGTCACCGTTGAACCTTGTCCGATGTGCGCTGGTGCCATGGGGTGGGCGCAGGTTTCACGCATCGTGTATGGGGCCGGCGATGACAAACGGGGCTACCAGCGGTATGCGCCAAACGTATTGCATACCAAGGCAACGGTCACGGGTGGCGTGCTGGAAGAGGAATGCAAGCAGCTAATGCAACAGTTTTTCAAAGCAAAGCGATAAGGCATTGCAAGGTTGAGCTGGCGCAAAGTGGTTTCAACAAGGAGAATGAGCGGTTTCAATAGGGTGGTTGAAGCGGTTGGCATCAAAAAAAAACCTCCTACTCAGACTGTTCCGAGCAAGAGGATTGAGGTGTATGATTCTTATTTCCCGGCAGACGCATGTACGTTATTTCTGGGGAAGCGTGTGTTTCTCGACAGCCTTATCTCACCAAGATAACGAGGTACTTACTGGTACTCCAGAAGATTTCTGGATTAGTGATTCGAAGCACATACTGCTTGTTGGCATCGCGCTGCAACTGATAACTGCTGGATGGGTGCATGGTGAGAACCTTTGCCGACTTAGAGTACAACTTGATTTCCTTGTTCACGCGGATGTCAATCTTGGTGAAATAATCCTTGTTGAAGTTGGCCTGCAACACCTTATCCCCCTCGATGATTCGCTGTTCTTTCAGCTCTTTTCGTGTACCAAACACAAACCAAGCGGTGTTAAGCTGCTTGTCCTGGCTGTTGATTACCTGCGATTTCTGCGAACTCTCGGTTGCCAAATTGTTGACATTGGTGTTCAGGTTGTTGATTGTTTCATCCAACTCGGAGATATGGATATCCTTTGCATCCAGTTCGGCACGCAATTCCTGAAGCTGCTTGTCTTTCTCTTCCAACTGAGCGGTGAGGCTGTCCAATGCTTTTTTCAAGCCATCTCCCTTCACGGAGCTTTGCTTCAGTTGGTTGCGGAGCTTGGCAATCAGTTCGCGGTTACGCTTCATGGTAGACGCAATGAACTGAATGTCCTCACGAATCTGCTGCCCTTTGTTAGCACCCTCACCTTCTTTGGCGATGGTAACCCTGTTTTCTGCCGCATTAATTTCCTTGAATCCCTCTTGGATTTCATTGAGCGTACCCATCATGTCATTGATTTCGTTGTCTTTCTGACTGATGACTTGCTGCAAAGAATCGGCTTGGGCCGCCTGTTCCAAATCGCTGTTTTTCTTGTTGTTCTGGCATCCAAAGCATGCGAAAGTAATGATGGCAATGGTGGCCAGGCTTAAAATCTTTTTCATATTCGTTCTGTTTTAAGTTTCTTATTCTTGTTATCTCCACCCACCACAATGACGATTTCGCCTCGCGGTGGAACTTCTTTAAAATGTTGTATCACCTCTTCAAGTGTGCCTCGGACATGTTCTTCGTGCAGTTTGGATATCTCACGAGCCACGCTCACGGGGCGATCGGGGCCAAATACATCGGCAAATTGCTGTAGGGTTTTCAGCAAACGATAGGGCGACTCGTAGAAAACCATCGTTCTACGCTCTTCTTTGAGCGCCTCCAACTGTGTTTGTCGACCTTTTTTCTGCGGCAAGAAGCCTTCGAAACAGAAGCGGTCACAGGGCAAACCGGATGAAACAACAGCTGGAATGCAAGCGGTGGCTCCAGGTAGTGTTTGTACCGTGATGCCTGCTTTTGCAGCCTCGCGCGCCAGAAAGAATCCCGGATCGCTGATGCCAGGTGTGCCTGCATCGCTGATGAGCGCTATGCTCTGGCCTGCTTTCAATCGTTCTACAATGCCTGCGGAAGTGCCATGTTCATTGAACTTATGGTGTGACAGCAAGTGATTTTGTATGTCATAATGCTTCAACAACTTGCCCGATGTCCTGGTATCTTCTGCCAACACCAGGTCCACCTCCTTGAGAATGCGAATAGCTCGCATCGTCATATCTTCCATATTCCCCACTGGGGTGGGCACGATGTACAATATCCCCATATAGAACGCAAATATAGTTAAATAATCAAGACGAACAAAAAAACAGACAATTTCTTTGCAATTTTTAATTCCTCTTCGTATTTTTGCAGCAACATGATGGATTATTTGACAGGCGAATCACATCGCCCAGGAAGAATAGAAGTGATATGTGGCTCTATGTTTTCGGGCAAGACAGAAGAGCTGATTAGGCGTATGAGACGGGCTAGCTTTGCCAAACAGCGCGTTGAGATATTCAAGCCCGCCATAGACACCCGCTATTCCGAGGAGAATGTGGTGAGCCATGACCAGCATACCATTTTATCTACTCCCGTTGATTCTTCATCAAGCATTCTGTTGTTGTCTTCCGATGCGGATGTCGTGGGCATCGATGAAGCCCAATTTTTTGACAAGGGTCTCGTCAACGTATGCAACGAATTGGCCAACAAAGGGGTGCGCGTGATCATCGCAGGACTTGACATGGACTTCCAAGGAAAGCCTTTCGGACCCATTCCCGGCTTGTGCGCCATTGCTGATGAGGTGACCAAAGTGCATGCCATCTGCGTGAAATGTGGCGCTTTGGCTTACATCAGCCACCGATTGGTGCAGAACGATAAGCGCGTTTTGCTGGGCGAAAAGCTCACCTACGAACCCCTTTGCAGGGAATGTTACCAAAAGGCCTTGCTCGAAGAACAATCCGTTTCGATGGCTCCCCAACAGGAAGAAAAACTCAAATAGGATACATCAATCTACGAAAATATGAAAAGACAAGAAATCACCTTTGACAAATTTATACGCATAGCCTCCGTCCTGCTATTGATATTCTGCGTTTTATACCTTGTCAACTACCTGAGTGGTGTGCTTCTACCTTTCTTTGTGGCCTGGCTCTTTGCCTACTTGCTCTACCCACTGGTGAAGTTTGTGCAATATAAAATGCATGTCAAAGTTCGCGCCATTGCTATTATCATCACCATGTTGGCCGTGGCTGTGGTGATTGGCGGACTGGTATATGCCATCATTCCACCGATGATCGAACAGTTTGGCAAGCTCAACGACATCCTCAACAACTGGATTAATCATAGTACACACAGTAGCGACTTAGGCTCTTACATCTCAAATTGGATTACCAAAAACCGCGATGAAATAGAAAATTTCATGAAGAGCAAGGATTTCGGCAACATCCTTCAGACGGGGATGCCCAAGGTATTTACCTTGCTTGGACAAACGGCCAGTGTCGTGATTAGCATCGTCGCTTCGTTAATCACCTTATTATATACCTTCTTCATCTTGCAAGATTATGAATTTTTGACCAACAATTGGATTCGCATTTTCCCGAAGAAGAATCGTCCGTTCTGGGAAGAGTTGATGAAAGACGTGGAAAGAGAACTCAATAATTACATCCGAGGACAAGGACTTGTTTCACTCATCTTAGGCATTCTCTTCGGCATTGGCCTCTCCATCATCAATTTCCCAATGGCCATTGCGCTTGGCATCATGATGGGATTTATGAACCTGGTGCCTTACCTCCACACACTGGCTTTGGTGCCAATGGTCTTCCTGTCCATGCTGAAAGCAGCAGACACGGGTCAGAATTTCTGGATTATCTTTGGCTTGGCCATGCTCGTGTTCCTGATTGTACAGGTGATTAGCGATACCATCCTCACACCCAAAATCATGGGAAAAGCCATGAACCTCAATCCCGCCATTCTGCTTTTGTCCCTGTCTGTATGGGGAACATTGCTTGGATTCATTGGTCTGATTGTGGCACTTCCATTAACAACCCTGCTCATTGCTTATTGGCAGAAGTATGTGACGCGTGAGAAAAAACAGGACGAAACAACGCAAGAACAAGTGCTTGAGCAGGCGGAAGAAGGATAAGAAGCGGAACACGCAGGGCGACTTCCGTCACTATTTGCTGCCAAGAAATGCTTGGGAAAGACTATTTCAGGGTGATGATGTCGCTCCAACGCGTGGTGGGATTCTTACTTCTAAAATCGTGTAGAATGGCATCCGTGAAAGCTACGTGGTGGCCTTGCTTGTCTTTTTCCCGGTATTGTTGGGCTCCTAGCACCACCAGTTCGGAGCCACCGAGCTTGTTCAGGCGGTCGATTACCTGATCAAGCCGCATCTGTTTTTCCATTTGATCGCGGTTATAATCGATGAAATTGGTTTGAACAGCACTGTCGGACATGATGCCCATCACCACAACTCCCGCCTTTTTGTACTGCAAACCAGGCACAAAGATTTCTTGCAAAGCCTTTGCTGCCGCTTGCACAATCTGCTGCGTGGAGTTGGAAGGCGTCAAAAGTGTCACCTCGCGGCTGTTCCAATACTGCTGTTGATCTTCTCTAAACTGATTGGTGTGGATGAACACACTCACCACAGATGCCACGCTGTGTTGCCGTCTGAGCTTCTGCGAACAGCGCACAGCGAAGTTGGAAACGTGCGTTCTAACGGCTTCAAAGTCGGATATCGTACCCGTAAAACTGCGACTGGTACAGATGCTTTTCTTTTTTGCAGGTTCTTCATTCGGAATACAGTCTTCGCCATTGAGTTCCATCCAGGTTCGCACGCCGGTGACATGGAACAGCAGCCGAACCCACTCCTTGGAATGGTTGGCAAAGTCGTAGGCCGTCTTGTCGCCCATTTCCAATAGCTTGGGGGCGTTTCGATGTCCTATTCCCCACACCTCACCCACAGGAAATAGCTGGAGAGCCTTGACGCGTTTTTCCTCCGTTTCGATGATACAACAATGATGATAGCCCTCATGTTTCTTGGCAAAGTGGCTGGCCGCCTTCGCCAGCGTCTTGGTTTTGGCCATTCCGATGCTGATGGGAAGTCCCGTATGCTTCAGAATACGCCGATGCAAGTCTTCGCCCCACTGCTTCAATTCGTCAAAACTCATGTCGGGAAGCAAGCAGAAGCATTCGTCAATGGAATAGCGAAACATCCGTGGCGCAGCCTCTTTGATGATGGTCATGACGCGCGCCGTGAGTTCGCCATACAACTCGTAATTGCTCGAAAACACGGCAATTTCCTCACCAGGGAATTGCTCTTTCATCTGATAATAAGGCAATCCAGCCTTGATGCCCAGCTGTTTGGCCTCCTTACTGCGTGCCACCACGCAACCATCGTTGTTGCTCAGCACAACAACGGGCTTGCCGTTGAGATCGGGACGAAACACCCGTTCACAACTCACATAGCAGTTGTCACAGTCGCAGATGGCGTAAAACATGTTACTTTTTCCAGTTTTTGATGGTCCAAACCACCACGCCCCACACCTCAAACTTATCCAATTCGCTGACTCTAATCGGACGGAATGCCTTGTTGGCGGGCCGCAATTCGATATATCCCTCATGCACATGGGTCATGTCGAGATACTTGATGGTGAACTCTCCATTGACGTAAGCCACGATTACATCATTGTGCCCAGCTTCCACCGAACGGTCTATCACGGCGATATCCCCATCGTTGATGCCGGCATCTATCATCGAGTCGCCCGACACCCGGCCATAGAACGTAGCGTCGGGATGACGGATGAAGTCACGATTGAAGTCGAGAGAGTCTTGCAGATAATCACCCGCAGGACTGGGAAAGCCGGCTTTGATGCCTGGCGCCAGCTCGAGTTCAAGTTGTTCGAGAAACGAACTATTGAGTATTTTGATGCTTGACATATCAGTCTATTTGCTCCTCCAATGCTAATTGTATTTTGTTATAATTGCAGCAAATTTACGGCTTTTAGACGAGAAACACAAACGTGCGTTATTTTTTAGTTGAATTGTCCGCATTGTGGGAACGAGTGAAGCTACGCACTGTGGTAAGCTTAAAAGAAGCAGTAGTTCATCGGGAGACCACATCTGACATAAAGCACAAGCCGCAACCATGGAGCGTCGCAAGCGAACAAGCCATCATACAAGGATGTCACCGTGAATGGGATTTTCGTACTAATATATGTTAAGATATCATGACGAGGTATAGTTATCTCCATAAATCCAACTATTTTTATAAACGATTCCAGGTCATTGTCACTCAAAGATTTCGTTGATAGCACCCGAAAGTATACGTGATACGCAGTCGAAAGCGATGATGATGACATGGCTGCGAAGAGTTGGTAGGCTTCGCAACGAACACACCAAAACCTGATAGCGTTTTGAATTTTCAAGATTGACGATTATGTTACGAAAAATAAGACTAACTTGTGCCCTTGTTGTGTTTGTACTCATCACAGGGCTGTTCCTTGATTTCACCAGCACACTGCACACCTGGCTAGGATGGCTGGCAAAGATACAATTCCTCCCCGCCGTACTTGCGTTGAACATTGGAGTGATTGTTTTCTTGGTTGTGCTGACTTTAGTGTTCGGACGCATCTATTGCTCCGTCATCTGCCCGTTGGGCGTTTTCCAAGATGTAGTGTCATGGGTTAGCGCACGACGTAAGAAAAAGCGGAATCGTTTCTCATACTCTCCTGAAGTAAAGTGGTTGCGATATGGCGTTTTAACCCTCTTTGTCATTGCCTTGATCGCAGGCATTGGCTTCTTGGTGGCATTGCTCGCTCCTTACAGTTCGTACGGACGCATCGTACAGAACCTGTTCCAACCGATATATATCTGGGGCAACAACCTGCTGGCTTTCTTGGCCGAACGTGCCAACAGCTATGCTTTTTACGAAAGAGATGTGTGGTTGCGCAGTCTGCCTACTTTCATCATCGCCGCAGTAAGCTTTGTTGCGCTCATCGTGTTGGCTTGGCGCAACGGACGTACCTATTGCAACACCGTTTGTCCGGTGGGTACCGTGCTGGGATTTATCTCGCGCTTCTCGCTGCTTCATCCCGTGCTCGATGCCGGGAAATGTACCAAATGCAGTTTGTGCGCACGTAGGTGCAAGGCGGCTTGCATTGATTACAAAAACCACAAGATTGACTACAGTCGATGCGTGGCGTGTATGGATTGTATAGATACCTGTCAGCACGACGCACTTCATCTGCAATGGAGATGGAACGACATGAGCCGCTCAAAAGAAGAAAAGATTGTGAAAACGGATGCTACAAAGCCGATTGATACCTCACGCCGGACATTCCTCATCGGGGTGGCTGTTGCCATGACAACGGCGGCATGGGCACAGAAAAAGAAGAAGATAGACGGAGGATTAGCTGTCATTGAAGACAAAATAGCTCCGAAACGAACGACACCCATCACACCTCCCGGTTCGCTTTCGGCCAAGAATATGGCACGGCACTGCACCGCATGTCAGCTTTGCGTGGCGCAGTGTCCCAACGATGTGCTTCGCCCGTCAACCGACTTGATGAAGTTGATGCAACCCACCATGTCGTTCGAGCGGGGCTATTGCCGCCCTGGATGCACGCGATGCAGCAATGTTTGTCCTACTGGTGCCATCAGGCCCATCACACGCACGGCCAAATCGGCAACACAAATCGGCCATGCCGTTTGGGTGAAAAAGAATTGCATTCCACTCACTGATGGTGTAGAATGTGGCAATTGCGCCCGTCATTGTCCCGCGGGTGCCATTACGATGGTGCCGAGTAAACCTTCAAATCCAAAATCTCCGAAAATCCCAGCGGTCAACACCGAACGTTGTATTGGATGTGGGGCGTGCGAAAACCAGTGTCCGGCACGTCCGTTCAGTGCTATCTATGTAGAAGGACATGAAACGCACCATACTATCAAATCAAACTTGAACGAAACAATGACTAAATAGAACAGTTGAAACAAGGGACACTATAAAAACAACGGTCATTGATGGCGCAACAACCTATCGCCGCCACTAGAGATGTTCCGCTTGTTGGGCATGACCATGACGGCAACACCATGCAGGTACATGATGTCAAGCTGGGACAAGGTATCAGCCAAGGTGATTGTGGCACAACGAGCATTCTGCATCGCGTCTTTCTCCTATGCCTTGCGTCACTTATTTGAGCGATTGGTCATCCCGATAATCCTTGTGCCTAAAAGCTATCGTTCACAATTTGTTTCCCGAAGGGCGTCAGGGCAAGACGCATCAGACGAAAGTGCATTTTGGCCCATGGTATACCAACGATGGTGATACCGAGCAGCAGACCGAAGCCAAGATGCGTGAGGGCAATCCAGATGCCCCCGATAAAGAACCACAGCACATTCATAAACACGTTGACGCAACCACTGCCCTGCGGACGATCAACAACATGCGAACCGAATGGCCACAGAGCAAGTATGCCAAGCTTCATCGTAGCAAGGCCAAAGGGAATGCCAATGATGGTAATCATCAATACCAATGACGAAGCGAAATACTCCAAGGCGACGCCAAGGCCGCCAAAGATAAGCCAGATAATGTTTCCTAAAATTTTCATAACGACCTACTCATGATATGTTGCTGACAAAAATAGGAAAAATATTTTGAAATGGTAACTCATTTGTCCAGAAATATGAGGTTGTACCATCCTTTGTCGAAACAAGACAGTCTGTATGCTCTACTGATGATATCGAATAAGGATGCTCTGCATGATAATGGTACTGGCATGACCTATACGGCGTTTTTTTAACACAAATGCCGAGCGTTTTTTCAACCAACTGGTTCGTGCGTTGAAAAAACGACAAGCAGGAACGGTTTTTGTCATCATATTGATTATCAGTGAGTTGGATTGTTTTTCAACTTAAAGTACTATGAAAAAGTACAGCGTTTGGAGCCAAATTGCCTGTTTTATGTGCAAATTAAACCTTCTATATGGTGCAAATTGGGCGGTAAAAGCATGCCATTTGGACGGTTAAAGCATGTAAGTTGGGCGATTAAAGCATGTTGATTGCCGCTTTATTCGATAGGAATGACGCCACAAGGTGATGATTTGAAGGCTTTGAACCCCCCAAAAAGTCCTCGTCATCATCTATTTCACGATTTTATTTTGTCAAGAAAAATGAATCATTTTAACAAACAAAAGGTTTGTTAACACATAAAACTCTCATCGGCTGCCATTCACCACTATTTCCACATCGTGCCGTAAATGGTTGCTTCATTTGTAAAGACAGTGAGTTCATCCCCCGTTTTATCGTCCCCGAAATCGTATCCTCTTTAGAATGGATAGCCAATGGCCAAGTGGAAGCTGTTGCCATCATCGAAGCGCAACAGATTGTAAAAGCCCTTCTTTCCCGTGTGGTAAGGAACATGCAGGCCGATGCCCCAATCCACACGAATGACGAACAAGCCCAGGTCATAGCGAATGCCCACACCGGTACCCACAGCCATGTCGGTGAACACGCTCTTCCACTTGAGCTGTCCTCCAGGACGCTGAGCGTCGTCACCGAGCGTCCACACGTTGCCGGCATCGAGGAAGACGGCTCCATAGAGATCGCCGAACAAATGGGGACGGAACTCCAGGTTGGCCTCAAACTTCACGTCGCCGGTCTGCTCTATATACGACATGCGCTGGTTGCTGGGCCGATATTTGCCGGGACCAATGCTCCGCACGTTGAAAGCCCGCACGCTGTTGGCGCCGCCAACGTAAAACTGTTCATAGTAAGGGGCCTTGGTAGCATTGCCGTAACTGTAAACCACACCGGCATTAAGATGGCCTGCGATGGAGTGTTTGTCGCCAAATCGCCACAGCTTCACGAAATCGGTTTCGAGCTTCACAAACTGGGCGTATGGGTTTTTAAACAGCTTCTTGCTCTTGTCGTTCCACTGTTTTCCGGCCGCCATGTAGCCCAGTGACAGGATGTTAGCGGCTTCGCTCACGGTGGTTCTCCATGAGAAGGGATGGCGAGAACCTATCCCAGTGGTATATTGATAGGTGTAACTCATCTTGGGAACGAACTGGTCGCGCATGGATATCTGCAAATAAGGGTTGTCGGCCAACAAGACCATGAACGAATCGGTGCGGCTGGTCATGTACTCGTACGATAGCGTGAGTGGACTAAACTCGTGGTACGACTGCGGTGAAGTCCAGAACTCGTAGGTCAAATCGCCCGAAACGACATGCCGTTTGAAGAAGCCGGCACGGTTCAAGATGTTGTTTGACATGCGCAGGGTCGTTGATGGAACGCCGTAAAACCGCCTTCTCCTCCGGGGCTTTTTGCCCGACAGCACGCGCAAACTGTCTCGTTTGGCGCGGTGACGAGCCGACCAAAAGAGATTGCGCGGCGTGAGCATTCGTGGGACAATCAAGGAGATGTCGCCGCCATATTCGTACGAGTTCACCTTCGACGAGCTGCCTTCCGACCGGTGGCCGGTTTGCCATTCGTAGGAACCATGGAAGTTGATGTCCAGTTTTTCGCCTCCGCGAAAGGCGTTCAGCTTGGTGAGACCCATAATCAACTCTGGTCCGAAGCGCTTCGAGGTCTTGCCTTTGGCATTGGCATTGATATAAAAGTTGTAGGGTTTGTCAAACACGCAATCGATGTCCAGGTCGAGTGTATTACAGGTATCTGACGAATCTCGCGGTGTAAAGCGGAAGCTGCTGTAGGTGAAAAGCCCCGTGGAGTGCAGGTAGTTTGACGATGCTTCCTGGTTGGCAAGGCTGTAAAGTTGTCCGGGACGTATCTTCAAACCGTTATAGAAAACGCCGGGACGCAAGGGTGACTTGCGCCGTGCGTAGCGAAGGGTGAAGCTGCGCCGCACCAATGAATCGGTGAGTTCTTCCGTAAACTGTCGCCGCAAATTCACGTTCACCCGTCCCACATACCATTTGCGCGTAACCTCTGGCTCCAAGCTGTCGGCCTCTTGAAAGCGCAGCACCACCTTGCCAGGCGTTTGCAAGGTGTCGGCCAGGTAAGAAGCGTCGGTGGGTTTGGCATAGTAATAGCCGTTGTTGCGCAGCAAGCGGGCCACGCGTTGCCGCTCGGATTCAAGAGCTGGCACGCTGAATGGGTCGCCTTTGCGAATCAAAGCCTCATCCTTGGTGGCTGCCACCAGACTGTCTGCCCCGGGTGTGAAATTGAGATAACTGATGGAGTCGAGCCGCCACAGGGGACCCATGTTGACAAAATAAGCCACTTTGGCTTTCTTCGGGTTGGATTGCTGAATGATGTCATAGTCGACATTCCCTTTGAAATAGCCAAATTTCTTCAATTGCAACTCACCTACCGACTTGCGCAGCAAGGGGTTGACCTGACTCAATAGCTTTGGTTTCGAGCCAAATGCCTTGGTAATCCATCGGCTCACGGCACTGGTGTCTTGCGAGAAAGCGTTCCATATCCATAGGCGGATGGGGATGGGAGTGCGGTAATAACTGCTGCCGAGCAAGGACGATGTGGGCGCTGTGGCCAATACCGACTCCAGTTCCATCTTGGTTTCATCGGCATGAGCGTTCTTCTCATAGTTGTCAAACTGAATCTTCTTCAGTCCTGTAAACAGCTGTTCGCCATCGGGAATGGCGCTGGTTGTAGAGCATGCCGTCATGATGACCGGCAGCAGAATGAGCGCAAGGATGTATTTAGTTAGTCGTTTTGATGTCATCATTGATTGAGTCTTTTTGGACAGGACGAATGGTTGGCAAGGCCTCTTTGTCACTCTTGAAACGGAAGATATCCTTGAAATGGGCCAGCTTGCGCCGCCAAGTGAAACCTACGCCATACACCCCGATGAGTCCTTCGAGCCAGTCGTAGGTATTGTTTTTATAGAACAAGCGCAGATACTGACTGGCATTCTGGTTCAGACGATACTCCAATTCAACGTTATCGAAGAACGTATCGTCACGGTTGGCCATCACCTCCTCGCCGGTGGACACCCGTCCACCGATGATTACCCGCAGCCGGTTGTTCCACAGTCGCTTGGAGAACCTGAAGTTGTAATCGGTATGCATGCCGCCACTGGCCATCATCGTGTTGTCAATGCTCATGCCCACATCCAGTCCCATGGTGCGCATGGCCGAGCCGGCGATGTTGTTAATCTCGGTTTGCAAGTACGAACTCAAGGCGCTGTTCATCGAGAATGCCGACGGATTGGCGTCTGTGAGGTACATGCCCGACACCAACATGGTGACCGCCACCTTGCCTCTTCCTTCCACGGACATGGTGTTTAGTTCGTCTTGAATGGTCATGTCGCTCGGTGAGCTGATGATGAACTCGATGCCAGGGTTGCTGAGTGTCTGCGACAGCTTTACGCCACAGTCGAAATCAACGACACGCCCGGCACCCGTACCCTCGCTCACCGTGGCCTTGACTGGCTCCGTTGCCGTGATGTTGAGCTTGGGGTTCATCGGGTCGCCATTGAACTCTATGTAACTACCATTCTGGATATTGAAGGTCTTCAGTGGGATAACGGGCAACGAATATTTCATCTCTCCGCTGTGAAGAGTATAACGACCCATAATCTGAATGGATTCCGATGGATTGTAACTCATACGCAAATCGCCACCACCCAGCAAGTCGATGTAATTGGTTTGGTCGGCATTGAGCATGCAAACGATATGAGCAGCCTCATCAATGGTCACGCCCATCAGCATGTCAAAGCCGGTAAGCTTGGGTCTACGCACCACCTCAACCGTGGAATCATTAAAGTCGGTGAACTTCACCAGCTCGTCCAATTGGTTGTCGGTGGTCAGCTCCGAATCTTTCAGCACGTATGTCATGTCGGTGGTGCCTAGCACATTGAGCTTTCCTCTAAGGCGCAAGCTCTCCACCGGGCCTTTCATTGTGCCGAAGAAGTCGACAAAGGCTTTGCCGTAAGCCTCGGAACGAGGATTCTCTCGGGCATCGATTATCTCAAAATTCTCTGCTCGCATACGGATATCGAGCATCATCCGCTCGGTATCAGAGAAGTCGAAAGCCCCATAGATGTTCAACGGACTGTTATTGTTGGCGAACATTTCAAAGTTCTCAAACAACAGTTTACTGTCCTTGATTCGAACGGGATCATTGGCAAAGCGAAGTGACACGCCGTATGGTTCGCTGAAGATATAGGACGAGTCGAGATAGATTTCGCCATCCATGTGGGGTTTTTTCATCGACCCACGCACGGCAATTTCGCCCTCACCATAGCCTCGCAAGCCGAAAATTCGCTTGGGAATGAACCCGTTCATCAACTGCAAGGGCAGACGTTCTAAATTGAGTGTCGCATCCAGGTACCCATGCTTGTCGTAGGTTCCCGTCATCGTTGCTACCTCCTTGTTATCACTCAGCAGCACACCATCCACGAAGTGGCTCCCGTTCGACTTAGGCATATACACGAATTCTGAACTGAGGTTGCCCATTGGACTCTGTTCGTAGAACATGTTTTTCACCGATACGGCCGACGAAACAGACAGCTCTGTGGGGGTTTGGATGATGTGGAAGTCGCCGTTCATCGTTCCGGCTATGTCGGGAGTGTACGGAATGACGCTCATGATGTTCTTCAATTCTATCTTGTTGAGCGACAGGGTTACATCTTGCAGCACATCCAGATGATCGTCATTGGAATACAACTGAACACCCGTTCCGTCCTTGGCACGCAGCAAGATGTTGGCCGATACGCGCCGATCGTTGCCCAAGAAGAGGTAGTTGTCGTTGTTCACAGCAAAATCTTTGTAACCCAGTACAATCTTCGTACTGTCCAATCGGGTTCGGATGCCACCCTTTTCCAGGTCGGCAATCAAGCCTAATGCAATGCCCAACTGGTCATGCTCGTCGTATAATTTGGCGCGGATGTTGGTCCCTTTTTCATGCAGGGCGCCATCGAAGAGGCCCTTGAAGACATACTGCGGGTTGCCCGGTGCGTTCTGTATGCGTCCATGGTAGGTGGTTCCCTCGGGATTGGAATGCAGACTGAGCCGAACGGTGTCCAACTGGATGCTGTCTAACAGCAGCTTGTCTACCTGCAACAGGCCTTCCAATCCCATGCTGGGAGACGATTCGATGTTCACCAATGCCCGATCCATGTCGCACCCATATCGGCGCATGAGGTTCACGAAGAAGTTGTCTTTACCCGATTTGAGATACAAATTGGCGTTGGGAAGATGGTCCCTCAGACGCTGCTGGTCAATGTATTTATCTTCGAACTGCCGTTTCAATTCGGCCACAAAAGCGTTGCCATGTTTCATCAACTTCTTGTAGCCTTGCCCGCTGTGCATAGACAGGTAGAAGTCACCTGTGGCCACCTCGGCATGGGTTGTGTCCCTGCGGGTCAGCACATCAAGGTTCATGGGTTGTGGCTTGTATATCCTTCCGTTGTCGTTGATGACCAGGTTGTCAACCGTTCCTTTCAGTTTGTAGGATTCTTTGAGGTCGGTGGCGAGTTTCAAATGACTCTTCACCGCTACCGAAATGGTGTCATCCAACAAATGAAGGCGATGTAAATCCACATGCTGCAAATCGGTCACCACGGTGGCATTGATGTTTTTCGAGCGTGTCAAGGCATCGAGCGTGATATCACCTTTGATGAGTGGGTTGTTGCTGTGTATCAATGCCTTGGCATGTCCATTCTTCACATGGGCATCGGCCGTCATGTTGTTCAGGTTGTAGTTTCCGTAGTTGAATTGGGTGATTTTGGCCTTGGCCGTGAGCGTTGTGCGGGGTGAGAGGAAGTCGGTGCCTTGTCCACTCACGTCCATGGTGCCGCTAAAGGGGGACAATCCCTGGTTGGGCAGGAAGTTTTGAAGCGGCATACGGCGGGCATTCAACTTGGCGGTATAGGCCATTTTGGCCGCATCCAACTGGGCCTTAGCCTGCAAAGACCCTCCTCCTTGCTGAGCAACGAAATCCGTTGTATATTGCTTGCCATTGATTTTCAGACTGCCATCCAGAGCAATTCCCTGCGGTATGTTCACCTTTTTGCGCGTTTCCTTGTCCAAAAAGGCTTTCACGAAATCAAGGTTTCCCGTCTTGGCTTTCAACTTCACGTCGGCCTTCAACCGCTTTGGATCGTCGAGGTTGGCCGCATAGCCGATGGCATAGGCTTTCAAGGCCGTTGGCAGATAGATGTTCAGACCGTCAAACTGCATGCGCTTTCTGTTGCCACTCACCACCCCATCGACCAATAGAGGTGCGTTGGGCCATTTTTGTTTGAATTCTTTTGGCATGTCACCCATAAAGTGCATCAGGTCTTGCTTGCCCAAAGTGGCGTGCACGTTGGCGTTCATCTTCCCATTAGTTTGCTCGGAGAAGCTGTTCAAATCCATGTCAAGGTCGGCCATCAGGTTCGATTCCGACGTTTTGAGATGGGCATTCTTCAAACTAAGTCGCGTGGAATCAAGCGCCACATTGCCCGAGAGATGTTGCAAATCAAGTCCGCTTTTCTCCCGAAAAGCAATCTGTCGCACGTTCATGTCCAACTTAGATGCTTGGTATTGCAACGAGTCGATGCCTACGGTTATATCGCTCAGTGCCAGATGGTTATAGTCTAATCCCTTAGAGTGTGCTTTCCATTTGTTGTCATAATTCAACTTTCCGTCCGTCCAGTCCAGTTTTTTCAGTTGGTAAACACCCTCGCCCAGGTCGAACGAGCCATCGCTGGCCACCGCTTTCCCCAAGTAAGCTCGTACCTGAAGCGTGTCGCCAGGCAGGTGAACGGTGACGTCAGAGCGGCGGATGTCCAATTGATCCAGCCCGATTTTCCAAGTTGTCTTGCTCTCCGTCGTATCTTTTGGAATGCTGTCAGCCAGTGACACTTGTAGCTTAGCGTCTTCCAAGTTGGCCTGATTCACACGCACTGTCGAGCCGCTCAGGTCGATGCCATGGCTCACCAGGTTCAGCTTGCCGACGGTACCTTGCACCTTAGCTGCGGCAATGAGGTTGACGGTATTGAGTTTCAAGCCCTTGAACGTCAGCTCATCCACCTCCACTTTCTTGTGCAGCAAGGGCATTAGCTGCACGTCAGCCACCATGCGACGCGCCGATGCCACGGTATCTTTCGCCTGCGGCAACGAGTCGTTGGGCTGGATGATGAGCACATCTTCCATGCTCAAATCCAGCGGGAAAGCCAGACGCACACGGCCGATGGAAATCTCCATGCCCGTTTTCTGCGAAGCATAGTAAGTGGCCTTCTGCAGCATCCATTGCTGCACGGCGGGAATATATAGTAGTATGGCGAGTAGGGCGGATAGTGCTACTGGAACACCCAGGATGACACCTCCCCACAAGAGAGCTTTCTTCATCATAAATTTTTGTTGGACAGCTTCAGCCGAACCATCAGGATGGTTTGATTTTGCAAATATAAATATTTTTTATGAGATTATTATTTTTTTAACGGATATTTTGCGCTGCCAGCCGATTCCGTGCAGCTTTGCGCAGATATTATCGTGCGGTCTTGCGCTATTATTTTTGATGCTGTTTTCCGCACCCAATCATGCAAAAATCTCTTTGTGAATGATGTAAAGGAAAAAAGCATTGACTTTGATCGGCAAACTCATGTAGATTGGCCACCAAAAGCAAAGCCTTTGCCACCCAAACTATATGAGTTTGCATGGGGCGAGAGCAACCATTCTTGCATGCGCATTGTGCCTTGGGCGAAAAACAGCGGGGATTCAAAAATGCGGCATGGGCATACACGAAGAGGCTCCCGAAACAAAATTCCGAGAGCCTCGTGTCTAACATTAAATTCATTACGGGGGACTCATCGCTGCCACCTATTCCATGTCCTCATTGACATGAGGTCGGCAACCTCCCTTGAGCGAGCACCCAAGCCGTGGCTTTCAACGGTCACGATCTGTCATTCAGGTCAATCTCCACCTAGTGGAATCATCTTGATGGGACAAAGGTAGAAAAAACAATGGTATGCATCAATCCTTATTTATAAGGATTTTGTCGTTCGCGGCCGTCAGGATGCTACATCCTACGTCAGCTGTTCATGGCACCACAATGGGGACAACGACCCTTGTGCTGGATGATTTCACCGCAGTTGCCGCACAAATAATGTGGTTGGGCGTGGCGCTTGTACTGTCGGATGGCAAACCAATAATAAGCCACAAGCAGGGGATAGCCTATATAATATAAGGTGGTAAGGCCGAAGACGATGTAGTTGACGGCACAGGTGGCCAACAAGCCGCTGAGGTACATCACGGCATCGCTGAAGGGTAGCTGGTGCCGAACGTCATCCACAGCCGCCAAACCCACGATGAGCATGGCCCAAACCGACAGTAGGAACACCATGAGCAGCAGCGGCACCGTGAAGGGATTGAGCGTGGGATGATAATAAAAATGCCGCCACATGTCTGGCTCAAACATCTGGATGCTGGCATACAGCGTTGCCGACGAGGCTACAATGAGGCACAACAGCGTGGGATAAAACGAGTTGATGTCGCGGAAATGCACAATCCACGCCTTATCTTTGACGAGCCGACGCATCCAATAGGCGATGGCTATCAGCGTGATGACCACCAAGAACACCAGCAAGTGGGTGTCCGAGAAGGTGGAAATGAACTGCGAGATGGGGTCGTCGGGCACCACGCGGGGCAGCATCTCCGATTCGTGAATCCACCCAATCGTGTGCTGGTCGCTGGCCAACTGCACCCAGACGGAGTCTATCGTGTCGGTGGGCAGCATGCGGATGTCGGCCACCACCACATGACTGTGACGGCCCAGCACCAAACTGTCGGTCATGAATCCGGAAAGCAATTCTTCCGGTTGTTGCTTGAGGAGCACGAGCGAATCGCTCTTGACGATAAAATTATAGTTGTTGGTATAATGGTGCTTGGAATAGAAATGCAGCGAGTCTACCTGCTCGGGGTTCAAGGGAACGAGGGCCTCGGACGCATGATTAGGTCTGTGATAACAACCACAGAGCAAGCCCAACATAGCCCACAGCACCAGACAACGGCACAGCAGGAGCAACGGCTCACGACGCGTTCGCTTGTTTACGATAATCTCATTCTCTGGCATAGATGTTCATTTGGCATTCGTCACACTTAAATTCCAAACGGAAGCGGCGACCGTCACCCAGTCGCAAATACAGCGGTTCTTTCCACGTGGGTTGCTTGCCACCCCGCCTTACACAATGTCCCAGACTATAACGCAGACAGTGACGGCACTGCATCACCAGCACAGAATCGTTCCGTTTCGCCCCTTCATCCGCCCCTTGGCTCACCTCATACGCATCAGCCACGTTTGACAAGCCCTCACGCTGATAGAACGATTTGGACAGCGTATTGGCGATGTTGTACAGATAGGTGAACTTACGGTATTCGGGTTGCCATGCCAAGGTGCCGCTTGACTTGCGCACTGGCGGAGCTGTTGGGTAGACAGACGGGTGCGCGGATGGCGTTTCCACTTCGACGGATTGTTGCAACTCGATGGCTTGCACCACCTCGCGGCGCAGCGTTGCCAATGCGCTCGACGGGATGAAATAGGCATCGGCCTGTCCTTCCAGCTCAATCACATCGGCCATATATGGCGTGTCGCCCAGCTTACCCAACTGTCGCAAAATATTGTCGCGTTGCGGTTTCATGGCCTTCTGCTTGTCCATCTCCAGCACCTGGCAAGTGGGTTTGATGCCCTGCCCCGTGGCCGAAAGGGCAAAACCGTTATCGGTAACCGACAAGGTGAGCGTGATGGGAATCTTGCGCTCTGCCGTCTTCCCCTTCAACAGCTTGCTGAACGCCTCATCGCGATTGCGATACAAGGCTGCACCCGGTCGCAGATTGTCCGGCATGCGCAGCGGAAACAGTCGGTTGCCCTCTGCCCGGTTGATGCGGAAACCCTCCAACTCATGATCATCATTGATGAAACAAAGTCCGTCGCCATTGGCAAAGCTGGCCGATCCGGCGACATTGAACGAGCCTCGCCTGATTTCCTTCACTTTGCCTACATATTCGCCCAGCGCCTTAGGTGTGTCGGGCGAATAGATGTAAGGTTGTCTGCGATGCAGAAAATAATCGGTATATCCCCGGTTGAAAGTCTTCTTCAAGTCGGGCTCAAAGTAATAAGTCACCCGCCCCAACGATGCGCGGCGGTAGTCATCTCCGCGCTTCTCGATGATGCGGTTCAACCGCTTCGAGTAGGCTGACACCACGTTTTTCACATACTCCACATCCTTCAGTCGGCCTTCTATCTTGAACGAGCAGATGCCCGCATCAGCCATTTCTTCCAGGTGATCAATCTGACATAGGTCTTTCAGCGACAACAAATGGCGCTGATGTTCTATCTCACGCCCTTGCGCGTCAATCAAATCGAACTTCATCCTACAGAACTGTGCGCATGCACCGCGATTGGCACTGCGCTGAAAACAATACTGCGAGGCATAGCACACACCCGAGTAACTCACGCACAGCGCACCGTGCACGAAGCCTTCCAACTGCACGTCAGGCACGGTTTGGTGGATGGTTTTGATTTCAGTAAGCGACAATTCGCGCGCCAGTACAACGCGCTCGAAGCCCAGACCATGCAACCAAGCCACCTTCTCGGCCGTCCGATTGTCGGTTTGCGTGCTGGCATGGAGGGTCGGCAAGGGATTCATGTCCTTGGGCAACAGGTCGAGTACGGCCATGTCTTGCACCAACAGCGCATCGACACGCATCTCCGTCAAGGCCCGCAAGAGAGCGCGCGTGTCCTCAAGTTCGTCTTCGTAGACAATGGTGTTGACCGTAACATACACCTTAGCACCGAACTGATGGGCATAGAGGCACAGCTCACGAATGTCGTCCAGCGAGTTGCCAGCCGATGCCCGCGCGCCAAACTTGGCCGCACCGATGTACACTGCGTCGGCTCCATGGTCGATGGCAGCCTTTCCACATTCCAAGTTTTTGGCTGGTGCCAGCAGTTCCAGTTTCCGCATTGCTTATCTTAAATATTCGTTCATCCAGTTTGTAAACAGCAGGTGGGCGTGCGCACGCCAAGTAACGAGCGGTCCCTTGGCGGGGTTGTCGTCACGGTAATAGTGCCTGGGCAGGTCCACGTCGTCGCGTTTCCCCGCATCACGATGGTACTCTTGATCCAAAGTATCGGGGGCATACTCCATGTGTCCCGTGATGAAAATCTCCTTTCCACCGGCCGTCATACACATACTCACTCCACATTCTTCCGACTCTGCCAACAGCGTCAGTTCAGGATGCTGGAGGATATCCTCCTTCCTAATCTCGGTATGGCGACTGTGCGGCATGCAAAACACGTCATCAAACCCACGGAAAATGGGGACTTCAGGATGCAGCACCCGTTGAGGAAAGATGCCAAACATCTTCTTAGGAAGCGCATATTTGTTGATACCTTCATGAAAATACAAGCCCGCTTGCGCCGCCCAACATATATATAAGGTAGATTTAAGCGAAGTCCTTGCCCACGAAAATATCTGCGTCAGCTCGTCCCAATAATCCACTTCTTCAAAATCCAAATGCTCTACAGGTGCGCCTGTCACGATGAATCCATCGAACGACTGCGAAACCAATTCGTCAAAATAATGATAGTAAGCATCCATGTGAGCCGCTGGCACATGCGTAGGCGTGTGCGACCTGAGCCTCATCCACGCCACTTCAATATCCAAAGGAGATGCCGACAGCAACCGCAGAATATCGGTTTCGGTCTGCAACTTGGTAGGCATCAGGTTCAATACGGCTATCTTGATAGGCTTGACCAGTCCATGCGCAGTTTTCTCTTCCCCGCATTCCACGAGGATGTTTTCCTGTTTCAACCGCTCGATGGCTGGAAAATTTTTGGGCAAATGCAGTGGCATAACTTCTTTGAATACACTCAATTGATCATCACGAACCCCCATGATTGCGTGATGTGCAAAGATACTAAAAAGATAAAACATTCGGTTCGCCTGACATACATTTTTAACATGTAGACGACATAGGAATCCCTGAAATAGCAGCGTGTAACTACAAAATGACGGGTCATGCTATATCACGTCCCTGCGGTTTTGTTGAATATTTTTCCTGTTTGATGCCCCCAAAATGGCACCTTTAAACTTTCAATCTGGAAAAAATCAATAGGCAGGGAGGAAGCAAACGAGAGATTGATTTGCACGAAAAAGTGAAATTTGCTGTTAGAGCATTGAGATTGCGTGCAAAGAAGCATCATCTTGATGCCTTATTTACATGTTCTTGTCTGGCAAAGGCATACAGGTTGCACGCTTAGAACCATGCTTTTGGAGCAAGAAAAAATGAAAAGTGAATGCATTGTAATGCAGAAAATTCGTAATTACCTGTGTAGTAATGCGATACAACGTTGCTTATTTTGGACGTATTTGCGCCATGTGGCAAGGCCTGTTGCAAATACGCAAAATATGGAGAGGTTGGTTGTTAAGAAAAAATCATGAATCCTCTTCCAATAGTTCCCGTTGCCAAATGTGTGCCTACTCAATTTGATTTCATTCCATTTACGAGTGCAGGATGGCCATTCGCAGGCGGAAGATGAGGAAAGGCATGGCCGCTTCAGTTTAGTTTTTGTTTTCCGTTTCAGCGGGTTCTTCTTCAAATTCAACGTATTCGCCTTCGTCTTTTTTGAAGATTTTTTTGTTTATTTCATCAGCATCCCGATGGTCTACCACTGTTTGGGTGGTGTTTCTATGGTGCTGCCGCTGCTGGGCTGACCCTTTGGCTTGCTCTCTGAACAGTTTGGCACCTTCGCGGAAAATGCTGATAAACTTTGCTGCGGAAAAGCCTACCACCAGCAAACCGATGAGGAAAATGATGAAAATTATTTTGAATATCATAGTTTCTGTTCTTTGTCGTGATTCATCTTGGTGATTTTTGTCCTGCCTGTTACAAACAAAGCCACGGATATGAGGAAGTAGGATGCGATGACAATCCACCAGCCTTTCAACACGCCAAACGTTATAAGAATAACGGCGGTGAAGATGATGAAGCTGTGTCGGATGGCGTTGCCCTGCCATTTAAAGTTTTTGAATTTAAGGGCGAACATGGGAATCTCGCTGACCAAGAGATAACAACTCAACAGCAGCAGTGCCAGAATGTAGGCCAATGCGCCGGCATTGTTTTCAAGCCAGGCAGGACTTGTGACGATAAGCGACCCCCAAAATAGGGCGTTCGCCGGTGTGGGAAGCCCAATGAACGAATCGGTTTGACGCGTGTCAATATTGAATTTGGCCAGCCGCAGTGCCGAGAAAGCTGCCATGAGGAAAGCCAGAAAGGGAATGAACGTGCGGTAAGGGTCGAAGGAAAACGCCTCTGACGTAGTAAGAAACGACGGGTAGTCGATGACCGTAAGTTCATAAAAAATCATGGTGGATGGCGCTACGCCAAAGGTGACGCAATCGGCCAGCGAGTCCAATTCCTTGCCGATGGGCGATGATACCTTCAGAAAGCGGGCCGACATGCCGTCAAAAAAGTCGAATGTGGCTCCGGCGAGTATCCATATCAAGGCCATCTTGGCATCGCCGATAAAGGCGAAACAAGTTGCGATGCAGCCCGAGATGAGGTTGCTGCAAGTCAGTGCGTTGGGTATGTTTCTTTTGATGATGTTGCTCATTTGTGTCGTAGAGGTCTGGTAGGGTGGTGGATGTGACGTGCGTCACCCCGATTGCCGTTCCCGCTTTGTTTTATTTCAGTTTTGCAATGATGGTTTGGTCGCCCGTTGTTTTTTGTCCCATTTTCACGCACACTTCCGTTCCAATGGGCAGGTATACGTCCACGCGCGAGCCAAATTTGATGAAGCCCAGGTGCTCGTCAATGTAGCAGTCTTCGCCTTCCTTGGCGTAGGTCACGATGCGTCTGGCCATGGCTCCGGCAATCTGTCGGCAAAGAACGTCCACACCGTCGGGCGTAGTGATGATGATGTCGCTGTGTTCATTCTCCTCACTGGCTTTGGGCAACCATGCCTTGTGGTAGTTGCCGTTTTGGTGATGAACCAGTTTCACCTTACCGTCAACGGGAAACCAGTTGGCGTGAACGTTGAACAGGCTCATAAAGACCGAAATCATGAGGCGCTTCTCGTGAAAGTACTTGTTCTCTTCCACCTCCTCAATCACCACGATTTTACCATCAGCCGGGGCCACCACAATCTTGTCGGTGTCCTCAGAAGGAAAATAGCGGATGGGGCATTGAAAGAAATTGATGACGATGCAATATATCGTTCCGAAGATAACCGTAAAGGCGTAAAATGGGATTTTTGTTTCGAACGAACGCCATAATAGCAATGCAATGGCTGCAATGACAATGAATCCCCAAATCAGGGTGTCTGTTCCTTCGCGATGTATACGGATTTTCTTCAGTTTCTTGATTCTTTTAATCATAGTATGAAAACCGATTAGAAGTTTGTGCAAAGATAATTGTTTTTCGGAAACCGCACAAACTTTTACGCTCATTCTTTGGCTGTGTCGCGCATATTGAGTACCTTTACGCTCCAAATAAAGAGAGCACATGAACGATTTTGTCCACCTACACGTACATACTTATTATTCCATTCTCGACGGTCAGTCGCCCGTGAAGCGGCTCGTTGACAAGGCTGTTGCCGACGGGATGCGCGGACTGGCCATCACCGACCATGGAAACATGTTTGGCATCAAGGAATTTTTCGACTATGCCAACACGGTGAACAAGCAGTTGAAGGCCGACGGAAAGCAACCCTTCAAACCCATCTTTGGTTGTGAGATGTACGTGGCTCGGCGCAGTAGGTTCGACAAGGTCAAGGACATGGGCGACATGAGTGGTTACCACCTCATCGTGTTGGCGAAGAACTACCGCGGCTACAAAAACCTCATCAAGCTGGTGAGCCATGCCTGGGAGGAGGGCTATTACATGCGGCCGCGTACCGACCGTGAGGAATTGGAGAAATATCATGAAGACCTCATTGTTTGTTCGGCCTGCCTGGCCGGCGAGGTGCCACGCAAAATCATTGCCGGAGACATGGCCGGAGCCAGGGAAGCGGTAGAGTGGTACAAGCGAGTTTTTGGCGATGATTACTACCTGGAGATACAACGCCACGAGGTGAAAGACCCCTCCATTCGGGCCAATCGTGAGGCCTATCCCATGCAGCAGCGCGCTAATCAGGTGATTTTCAACCTGGCTAAGGAGTACGGCGTTAAGGTGGTGTGCACCAATGACGTTCACTTTGTGGACAAAGAGAATGCCGAGGCCCACGATCACCTGCTGTGTCTCTCTACGGGGAAAGACCTTGACGACCCCACGCGCATGCTTTATTCCAAGCAAGAGTGGTTTAAGACCCGCGAAGAGATGAACAGCATCTTCAGCGATGTACCGGAAACGATGGCGAATACCATCGAGATTCTTAATAAGGTGGAAACCTATTCCATCAACCACGACCCCATCATGCCCAACTTCCCCATTCCCGAATCGTTTGGAAAGGAAGAGGATTGGAAACAAAAGTTTACGGAGGAAGATCTTCTTCGTGAGTTTACCACCGATGAGAATGGCGAAAATCCCATGTCAAAGGAAGACGCGCAGAAGCGGGTAGACCATCTGGGTGGCTATGAAAAGATGTATCGCATCAAGTTTGAGGCCGACTATTTGCAGCATCTTGCCTATGAGGGTGCCAAGCCGTTGTATGGCGACCCGCTGCCCAAGGATGTGGACGACCGCATACGCTTTGAGCTTCATGTGATGAAGACCATGGGTTTTCCGGGTTATTTCTTGATAGTATCCGACTTTATTCGTGCGGCCCGAGAGGAATTGGGCGTGATGGTGGGACCGGGACGTGGGTCGGCAGCCGGGTCGGTTGTGGCCTACTGCTTGGGCATTACCAAGATTGATCCCCTGAAATACGACTTGCTTTTCGAGCGTTTCTTGAATCCCGACCGTATCTCTTTGCCCGATATCGACACCGACTTTGATGACGATGGCCGGGGGAAGGTGCTGAAATGGGTGATGGACAAGTATGGCCACGAAAACTGTGCGCACATCATCACCTACGGCAGTATGGCGACCAAGAACTCCATCAAGGACGTGGCACGGGTGGAAAAACTGCCGCTGGAGCGAGCAAACGCTTTGTGCAAGGCCATTCCGGAGAGGCTTCCCGATAAGATGAAAATGAACCTCACCAACGCCATCAAGTGCACGCCCGAGCTGCAAATGGCCGAAGTATCTACCGACATACGCGAGAGCAACACCATCAAATATGCCAAAATGCTGGAGGGAACGGTGCGGGGAACGGGCATCCATGCCTGTGGTTTCATCATCTGTCGCGACCCCATCAGCGACTGGGTACCTGTGTCAACGGCGGATGACCCTGACTTTAAGGACGAAAAGACCAACTGTACGCAGTATGATGGGCATGTGATTGAGGAGACAGGTCTGATTAAGATGGACTTCTTGGGGCTGAAAACCCTGTCTGAGTTGAAGGAAGCGGTAAAAAATGTGAAGCTGACGAAGAACATAGACATCGACCTTGACAAGATTCCCATTGACGACGAATTGACCTACAAGCTTTACCAAGAAGGGCGCACCATCGGCACGTTCCAGTTTGAGTCGGCCGGCATGCAGAACTATCTGCGCCAGTTAAGTCCGACGAAGTTTGAGGATCTCATCGCCATGAACGCCCTCTACCGCCCCGGTCCCATGGACAACATCCCGTCGTTCATCGCGCGTAAGAAAGGGGAGGAGGAGATTACGTATCCCATTCCGGTGATGGAGCGGTATTTGAAAGATACATACGGTATCACCGTTTATCAAGAGCAGGTGATGTTGCTCTCGCGTTTGCTGGCCAATTTCACGCGTGGTGAGAGTGACGCCCTGCGTAAGGCCATGGGTAAGAAGAAAAAGGCGATAGTAGATGCCATGAAACCCAAGTTCATCGAAGGCGGCAAGAAGAACGGATATGATGAGAACGTGCTGGACAAGATATGGGCCGACTGGGAGAAGTTTGCATCCTATGCCTTCAACAAGTCGCATGCAGCCTGCTATTCGTGGGTGGCTTTCCAAACGGCATACCTCAAGGCACACTATCCTGCTGAGTTCATGGCAGCCATCATGAGTCGACGCAAGGACCAGATAACGGAAATATCCAAGTTGATGGACGAATGCAAGTCGCTGCGCATTGCCACGTTAGGGCCCGATGTCAACGAGAGCTATCAGAAGTTTGGTGTGAACCACAAGGGGGAAATACGCTTTGGTCTTGCTGCCATCAAGGGCATGGGCGATGCCGCTGCAACTGCCATCATCCAGGAGCGAGAGGCCCATGGACTGTACCAAGACATTTTCGATTTCGCACACCGAGTGGACTTTACACAAGTCAACCGCAAGGCCTTCGAAAGTTTGGCGCTCAGTGGTGGATTCGACAGCTTTGGCATTCCGCGAGAGAGCTACTTCACCGCCAACAGCAAAGGCGAACTGTTTATTGACACGCTGGTGCGCTATGGACAGCTCTATCAGAACAAGAAATCAGAAATAGAACATTCGCTGTTTGGCGGCGTAGATGCCGTAGAGATTGCCACACCACCCATTCCTAAACCAGAGTTGTGGAGCAACATTGAGAAACTGAATCGCGAGCATGATTTGGTGGGAATCTATCTTTCGGCCCATCCGCTGGACGAGTTCAGCATCGTGTTGAAGAGCATGTGTAATACATCGTGCACCGAACTGGGCGACAAGGCCGAGTTGGCCAAAAAGGCAGACGTGGTTTTCGCTGGTATGATTACCGATGTGAAGGACAAATTTACGAGAACCGGAAAGCCTTGTGGCTTCGTGACAATAGAAGATTTTAGTGGTACAGGAGAGATAGCCTTCTTTGGCGAGGAATGGGGAAAGTGGAAAGGCATGATGGTAGTGGGCAGTACCGTTTATCTTACTGGCAAGTGTTCGCAGCGATACCGTGACAGCAACTACTACGACTTCCGCATCAACGATGTTCAGTACCTGCAAACGGTAAGAGACAAGCAGATACACAAGCTGACCATTGTTGTGGACAGCGAGGCCATCGACGAAGTGGTGGTGAACGACATCGTGTCGATGCTGCAAGATTCGAAGGGCAACACCCAGCTGTGCTTCCAGGTAGTGGACAAGAAACATCAAACTAGTATCTTGCTTCATTCAGGGCTTCAGCAAATCAGTTTGAATCATGACCTGATCAGATACATTGAGGGAAACCCCAATATGAATTATCTTGTGAATTAATTTGGCACGATGCTTGCACGATTCATGATAATCGTTTATCTTTGTCACAAGGCTGGTTCTATAAATTAGCTTTGTTAGATTTTGAGCTTATTTTTGAGGTCAAAATGCAAGAGAGTGAAGGAGTGTAGCGAGCTACACGACTGAACGAACTTACATTTTGAACCAAAAAGAAGCCAAAAGATAACAAAAC
>JAQYPT010000086.1 GCA_028726625.1 Prevotellaceae bacterium
GCCTGGTGTGATGATGCAACAGCAAGCCGTTCGTGGTGTTGTAACCGATGCCCATGGTGAGCCGATTGTAGGTGCCACGATTGTTGTGGTTGGTAAAACCACAGGTGCCATTACGGACACAAACGGTCGTTTTACACTTTCAGTGGAGGCTGGTACTCAACTTAACATTTCTTACGTTGGGTACAAAACGGTAACGCTTCGCGCAAAAGACAACATGCAGGTAGCACTTGAGGAAGATGCTGGCCAGCTGTCCGAAGTAGTTGTTGTGGGTTATGGTACGCAGAAGAAAGCCAACCTGACGGGTGCAGTGGCTAATGTTGATGTAAAAGAAGCCATTGCCAGCAGGCCAATTACAGATGTAGGCAAAGCTTTACAGGGAGTTACTCCAGGATTGACCATTACAAATAAGATAGGAGGCGTAGGAACGGAATCTACCATTAAACTACGTGGTTCGATAGGTTCTTTAAATGCATCAAGCGGAACGTCTCCTTTAATTTTGGTTGATAATGTTGAAGTGCCCAGCTTGAATCTGGTCAATCCTGATGATATCGAAACCATATCTGTACTTAAGGATGCCTCATCTGCTTCTATTTATGGAACACGAGCTGCGTGGGGTGTTATCTTGATTACGACAAAACAAGGTGCTGCCAATGATAAAGTAAGAGTGTCTTATTCTAATAATTTTGCATGGAACACACCGACCGTCATGCCCAAATTGGCTTCCGCCTCTGATAATGCTGACTATATCTGGAGAATCATGCAGTCGGAAAAATTGACTCAGAAGTCCAATATTGGCTATACCATAGACCAATATGCCATCAAGAAAATCAAAGAATGGGAGCAGAAATACGGCGGTATGTCGCAAGATGCATTGGGAGAGATGCAGGAAGGCCGCGACTTTGAGATTGTTAATGGCAAAACGTATTTTTACCGTTCTTTCGACCCAGTGAAGGAATTCACCCGCAAGTGGACACCACAACAAAATCACAGCTTGTCGATAACTGGTGGGAATAAGAACACACAATATAATATCAGTTTGAGTCGCTTAGGCCAAAAAGGCGTTATGAAGTTCAACACTGACGAGTATGACAGGTACACATTGCACAGTAATATTACTACGGCAATCACTAAATGGTGGAAAGTACGCTCTAACATATTGCTGACGCGTTCTAAAATAGAGGAGCCTTACCGCTTTACATCCGGACAGTATGATGCTTGGTTCTATTTGTTGCGTTGGCCTCGTTGGTATCCGTACGCCGATTACAAAGGAAAACCATTCCGCTCGGCGGTAACAGATATCAAAAATGGTAATCGGGAAAGCGTCACCTCAACATACGTCCGTGCCAACTTGGGGACGGAGTTAAATCCAATGAAAAATCTGTCCGTCAATTTTGATTATACATTTTCGTATGCTAATGATGCGCAGAAGCGTAATGGAGGAAATGTTTATGCATACAACATGTTTGCAACCTCTCCTTTCAACAGCTTTGAGCAAATTTACTCCAGCTATCATGATGCCGTAACACAAAACAGCATGTATACCACGCAACATATTTTCAAAGGATATGTAACTTACCAATTCAACTTGTTAGATAAGCATAATTTTAAGTTGATGGGTGGTTTTGATGCAGAAAAGCGTGAAAGTCTTGGACATCACTCTAAACGGCAGGGATTAATAAGTCAAGACCTTCCTGAAATAGCACTTGCTTCGGGTGATCAGTATTCATTTGAAAATGGTTCAAGCTATCATACCCATTTCGCAGCAGCAGGTTTCTTTGGACGTGTTAATTATGATTTCATGCAAAGATATCTGTTCGAGCTGAATGCTCGTTATGATGGTTCGTCTCGTTTTCCCGTTGGAAAGAAGTTTGCTTTCTTCCCCTCTGCATCTGCAGGCTGGCGTATGTCAGAGGAAAAATTCATGCAGTGGGCGTCGCCAGTGTTGTCCAATCTGAAATTGCGTGGATCGTGGGGTACCATCGGAAATCAAGATGTGGCACCTTATTCGTTTATGTCTGTGATGGCGATGAGCTATTCGGGTTGGGTAGTCGGAGGTAAAAACATGGCTTCGCTGAGTACTCCTTCCGTTATATCTCCTACGTTAACATGGGAACGAGTTACAACGTTAGATTTCGGTGTAGATGCTGCATTGTTCGATAATGATTTGAAATTTACGTTTGATTGGTATCGTCGTGTGACATCTGACATGCACACCGCGGGAGAAGCCTTACCTGCTACGTTTGGAGCGAAAGTACCAAAAGTTAATTATGGAGAACTTACGGGCGTAGGTTTTGAATTGGGCGCTAGTTATCAGCATTTATTCAAAAATGGCTTAGGTATTTCGTTGGGGGCATCATTGTCTCATGTAACGGAAGAGATTACAAAATTTAACGCCCAAGACCGCAATATCTATGGCAATTACCAAGGCAAAAGGTTAGGTGAAATATGGGGCTATACATCCGATAGGTTGTTTCAAAAAGAAGACTTTGATGACAACGGTAAACTGAAAGAAGGTATTGCGTCGCAAGCCTTGTTTGAAAAAGGAAACTTCAAATTTGAACCTGGAGATGTAAAATACAAAGATTTAGATGGAGACAGTAAAATAACATACGGGAAAAACACCGTAGAAGACCATGGGGATTTGTCTGTTATTGGCAATGCGCTTCCAAATTTTGAATACAGTTTTAACTTAGGAGCATCATATAAAGGATTTGATGTCAGTGTTTTCTTCCAAGGTGTAGGAAAACGCGACTATTGGGCAAGCGGTGCTGTGGGTATTGCAGGAGGTGGCTCAGGATATATGGATGCTGTCTTCGAGCATCAAATGAATTATTGGACGCCTGAACATACTGATGCATTCTATCCACGCCCCGTTGACATGGCATGGACGACAAATGGTAAAAGCTATTTGCAACAGACTCGATTCTTAGAAGATATGTCTTATCTACGCTGTAAAAACATTACTGTGGGGTATACGTTACCGACAAAATGGGTACAAAAGGCATATTTCCAAAGCTTTAGAATATATTTCAGTGGAGAAAACTTGTTTGAGTTTGATAACATGAAATTACCGTTAGACCCAGAGTCGACAGATTATAAAGCTGGCTATGGAAACAGTAGCTGGTCGTTTGGTAGAAGCTATCCATATACAAGGACATTGTCTTTTGGTGTACAAGCTGTATTCTAACCCTTAAAAAGCAAATAATATGAAAAAGCAAATATTTGGATTGGGACTATTCCTGATATCCATTACATTGACATCATGTAATGATTTTCTGACCTTGGATCCACTGGATACTGTGAGCTATTCTCCGGATTTCTGGGATAAAGAGTCGAACATTCGGTTGTCGACATTAGATTTTTATACTACTTATTTCCCTGGATATAGGTCGGGATGGTCGCGTGCTGATTGGTTTACCCAAACCAATGTAGCAGATTGGACAGACGACATAGCTCAATTGAAAGCAACATTCTTTACAAAGGTTGCACCGGTATCAGCGAATGGTTCTGGTTGGAACTTTGATAACGTTCGTGCGTTAAACCTGCAAATAAATAGCATTGAAAAGTCGGCCTTGAATGAAGAAGCGAAGAAGCACTGGCTGGGCGTGAGTAGATTGTTGCGTGGAATGGAGTATGCTTCGTTAGTTGAAAAATTTGGAGACGTTCCTTATTATGCAGATACGATAGCGCAAAACAATTATAATACACTTTACAAAGCACGGGATCCACGTACGGTGGTAATGGATAAAGTGTTAGACGATTTCAATTTTGCTGTTGAAAATATTCGCGTATCCGATGGAAAGACCGGATTGTCTATCAACAAAGATGTAGCAAGAGCTTTTGCGTCGCGCTTCATGTTGTTTGAGGGTACATGGCAAAAATATCGGGAAAAGAATAACGAAGCTGCAAAAAAATACTTGATAGCTGCAAAGAATTTTGCAGAGTCCATCATGAACGAGGGCAAATATAAATTGTGTAATAATTATAAAGACTTGACCACGTCTATGGATCTCGCCGGCAATCCGGAAGTCATTATGTACCGTGCTTATGTTGAGTCGATTGTAACACACAGTTTGATGTCGTTCCAAAACACTGAGCACGAGGAAAGCGCACCTTCAAAATCCTTGATCGACTCCTATCTAACCAAAAATGGTCTTCCTATAAGTCAAAGTGGCAACAATATGTTTAAGGGCGATAAATGGTTCTATGACGAAATAGCTGATCGTGACCCTCGCCTGTATGCCAATATTGATACGACGGGACTTCTTTTGACGGGAGTTGTAGATGTTTGGGCTGTTTCTGGATATTTTGGCAACCGCTTTGTAAACGAATCGCTAAAAAACTTGCCTGGAGGTAGAAGCAGCACTTGCATTACGGATGCTCCTGTAATGAAATACAATGAGGTGTTAATGAATTATATTGAGGCGGTAGCCGAGTTGTCAACTTTGGGCGCATACAATTTGACGCAAGAAGATTTTGATAAAACGATAAATGTTTTAAGAGATCGGCCGAGCACCTCGATGCCTCATGTAACTTTAGATGGGGGGCAATTGAAGGTAAACGGTGTTGTCATCAACGATCCTAAACGCGACCAAGATGTTTCGCAATTATTGTGGGAGATACGTCGTGAGCGGAGAGTTGAGCTGGTCTTTGAAGGAATCAGGTTCAATGACTTGCGCCGTTGGAGCAAACTTAACTATGCTGACATGAGTCTGAATCCCGATTTGAATAAAGGGGCATGGGTAGATAAAGATAGATATGTACAATGGTATAATGCCAAATATCCAAATAAGAAACCGTTGACCGTTGAGAATTTGAAAGGCGTACATCTTGACGGAGGCGGAAACAGCGGGTACATTTTGCCAATCAAAGATAAGGGGAAAATGCGCACTTATTCAGAGAAAGACTACTTGTATCCTTTGCCCAAGGATCAAATCACATTGTATGAGTCTCGCGGATTTAAGCTTCCACAGAATCCTGGTTGGTAGACATGAATCCTGACTGAGAGATTTTAAGCTTATTGCATGAGCATTTAGTATAGCCACTTACCATTCTGTTCAAGTAAATATGAATCGTTGGAATGGTGAGTGGCTTTTAGTTTCATATCATCCATAAGGGTTCCTAGCAACTTACAAGTGTTTGTAATTAGATTTCATCAACTCAATGACAAACAATGGTATATATGCTGCTTTTGTAGTAGGGCTAAACCCGAACTGAGGTAATGTTACCCAATTTCACCAAAACTTGCGATAGTAAAACGGAAAAGAAAAAAGAGCTGTAATCAATGATTAACAGCTCTTTACCTTTATGTCGGGATTACTGGACTCGAACCAGCGACCTCGCGCCCCCCAGACGTGTGCGCTACCAACTGCGCCAAATCCCGATCATTTTCTAAAAGTGCTGCAAAGATAGTGACTTCGTGGCATATCTGCAAATTTATGTTTCCTTTTTTTGTTTTAAAATGTTTAATTTACATGGATTCATGTAGATATCGTTTAAAAGCGTTTGTCTTCACTCATTTTTTTAGTAACTTTGCATGAATCAATAGAGATTATTTTCATGCAACGATATACATATATTTTTCTGTTGTTTTGCTTTACGTTTTTTTCTTGTAGTCAAGATGATGGGCTGGAGCGGAAAACGCAGAATGAGGTAGTGGATGAGGACGATGACGATACGCAGACGACAATTGATGATGAATATGTCTATCGGCTGCCCATCATCTTCCACGTTTTGTACCAGAATGCTGAAGATGCCACACAATATGTCCCAGCTTCACGTTTGCAAGCTATTGTGAGGAACGTCAATGAGTTGTTTCAGGGTGATGTCTATGGGAAGAGTGAGCGCATACGCGTGCATTTTTTTCTGGCACAATATGATGAATCAGGCAAGAAACTGGTGACCCCTGGAGTGGAATATGTGAAATATACCGGCGCTTATCCCATCAATCCCAAAGAGTTTATGAATGACAATTCGGGAAAGAATGTCAAATATATCTGGGATCCCAATGAATACATCAATGTGATGCTGTATCATTTCACGAAAGACAAAGATGGACAGACTTTGGGCGTTAGTCACTTGCCGTATGTTTCGAAGAGTGATTCTACCATCTCAGGTCTTGAATCTGTTCATCGTAAACATTTGACCAAGCGCAACTTGAATTATGCTTATTGCTCTTCCATCAACAGCGCTTACATCAATTCAGAGTCCACCCGCTATGTCTTAAATGATAAAGGACGTAGAGGATATCAGTATGTTTCCACTGATGTCAACGTGACCTTGGCGCACGAATTGGGGCATTACTTGGGACTATATCACACGTTTTCAGAGAACAAGGCTCATGGAGGTTATGAAGCCGTTGATGATTGTCACGACTCTGACCATTGCAAGGATACGCCTTCCTATAATAAAGTAGCGTATGACAGCTGGTTGAATTACTATTTGAAGAATGCTCCCAGCAAGAACATCGACATTAAAGAACTGGTGAAGAGAGAAAATTGCCAAGGACAATATTTTGAATCAACTAACATCATGGACTATGCCATAGGATTTGGTTTTTACTTGTCACCCGACCAAAAGCATCGTATTCGTCAGGTGTTGTATTATAGTCCGTTGATTCCAGGCCCAAAGAAAAACAGGTCAACCAGCCGAGCTGCCAGGGAGGAGAGTGACGATGTGTTAGATCTGCCCATACAAACAATTAATTAAAGGTGAAGATGACACAATATGAAATCACGGCACCTAGCCGTTTCAACCATACCATCAAGTTGCCTGCATCTAAAAGCGTGAGCAACAGGGCATTGATCATCAATGCTCTTTCGGGTGGAAAGATTAGTCCCGAGAATCTCTCTGATTGCGATGACACGCAAGTTGTCATTGACGCACTCAAGGACATGCCGCGGGTGATAGATGTCAAGGCGGCTGGTACAGCCATGCGATTCCTGACGGCTTACTTAGCTGTCCGAGGAGGAGAGCATATCATCACGGGAACTGAACGGATGAAACATCGCCCTATTGGGCCGTTGGTAGATGCCTTGCGCTATTTTGGTGCGGATATTGAATATACCGAGCAAGAAGGTTTTCCGCCACTACGCATTAAAGGCAAACCTTTAAAAGGCGGTTATCTGGAGATACCAGGCGATGTCAGTTCGCAATACATTTCGGCCTTGTTGATGATTGGACCCGTGTTAAAGGATGGACTTGAACTGAAACTGACGGGAACTTTGGCGTCGCGTTCCTATATCGACCTGACGCTATGGGTTATGCAACAGTTTGGCGCAGAGGCTGAATGGAGCGACATTGACACGCTTGCCGTCAAGCCAACTCCCTATCAACCGCACGAATATTACATAGAAAGTGATTGGAGTGCTGCTTCGTATTGGTATGAAATTCTGGCCTTATCCAGTCATCGCGACAACACGTTCATGTTGAAAGGTCTTACCGATGGATCGAAGCAAGGCGACTCTGTGGCGCGGTATCTTTTCTCCCTGCTCAGCGTCAAGACTACTGTAGAAAATGGTGACGACTCACGTACGGGAGGCATTCGTATCACGCGAAATGTCAGGACGCTGCCGAAATTGGAATATGATTTCATCAATTCGCCCGATTTGGCACAGACTTTCGCAGTATGCTGTGCGGTACTCGACATTCCGTTTCTGTTTACGGGCCTGTCTTCTTTGCTAATCAAGGAAACGAATCGCATCGAAGCTTTAAAGACAGAACTGCGCAAGTTGGGATATGTCATCAAGGATCAGAATGGGAGTGAGCTCTTCTGGGATGGTGAAAAATGCGAACCTACTTTTGAACCTATTGATACATACGAAGACCATCGCATGGCCATGGCTTTCGCGCCAGCAGCAATCAAGTTCCCTGGTTTGCGCATCAATCATCCGGAAGTCGTGTCAAAGTCTTACCCGCATTTTTGGGATGACATGCGTCATGCAGGTTTTCAGATAAAGGAAATCAATATGGTTCATCATATTTAGCCATTATGACAGTTATACTTATCCTATTGGGTTTAATCCTGCTGGCCGCTCTTTTTGGTATCTTTGCTACTAAACGTGGTGAGGACAAAGAACCAGTTCACATGCCAACCAGTTCATGTGCCACCTGTAATGGCGTTGACGAGATGTGTGAGCAAGTGTGTATGATGGAGGCTGCAACGAAAGATATCGAATACTTTGATGATGAAGAACTGGATCGCTTTCAAGGAAAACCGTCTGATCAATACACGGATGAGGAGTCCAATGAATTCGCCGAAGTGCTGTACTCCATGAAGCAAGAGGAAGTGAAGGATTGGAACAGAAGTCTCATATTGCGGGGCATCCACCTTCCTAACCAACTAAAGGATGAGGTCATCATGCTTATTTCTAATCAATAGCCATGAACATTCTGCATTATACGTTTTTTCAAAACGCCCTGTTAGGTTCACTTTTGGCCAGTATCGTGTGTGGTTTCATCGGTACTTACATTGTGACGCGCCGACTGGTGTTCATCAGTGGCGGCATCACGCATGCGTCTTTTGGCGGTATTGGCTTGGGGGTGTTCTTTGGTTTCAATCCTATTGTGTCGGCCATGCTGTTCGCCATCTTCAGTGCATGCGGCATTCAGTGGATGTCACATCGTAGTGATGCGCGTGAAGATTCGGCCATTGCTCTGTTCTGGACCTTCGGTATGAGCGTGGGTATCATCTGTTGTTTTTTGACACCGGGATTCATGCCCGACCTTCCCTCATTCCTTTTTGGCAACATTTTAACTATTTCCCATGGAGATCTGATGTTGCTCGCCGTACTTTCTTTGCTGTTGCTCGCCATATTCACATTGCTCTTTCGTCCAATCTTGAGCGTGGCCTTCGATGCATGTTTTGCCCGTTCGCAAAAGCTCCCCGTATCAGCTATCGAATACATGATGATGATATTGATTGCCATGACCATCGTGTCCACCCTCCGTATGGTTGGAGTTGTCTTGGCCATCAGTTTGTTGACCATTCCACAGATGACAGCCAATCTGTTTACATATAGCTACAAGAGAATCATCGCATACAGCATATTGTTGGGGTGGGTGGATTGTTTGTTGGGTTTGACATTCGGTTATTTGCTGAACATCCCATCTGGAGCAGCCATCATTTTCGTCAGTATCATCATTTATGCCTTGCTAAAGGCAATAAAAGTCCTTATATTCAAGTTTAACCAACGTGAGGTCTCACCATCTTAAAAATATCACTTTGGCTGTGCCGTTGATAGCTTTATTGTTGTCATTGGCAGGTTGCTCTACGCAGAAAAACACTGCCAAGAGTAGATGGTGGCATTCGTTTACCGCTCGGTACAACATCTATTACAATGGTTCGGTAGCCTATATTGATGGCTCATTGGAGAAAGAGAATGGACATCGAGACAACTTTACCGAAATGCTTCCTCTCTATCCTGTTGGAAATAAAAAGAGCCGTGAGCTTGGCAAGGCTAACTTTGACCGCGCTATTGAGAAATCTCAGAAGGCAATTAAGTTGCATAGCATCAAGCGTAGACCTGAGTGGAATCCAGGAAAGCGAAAGACAGAGAAAGATCGTGAGTGGCTGAGCCGGAAAGAATACAATCCTTTTTTATGGAAAGCGTGGATGCTCATGGGGCGTTCGCAATTCCATTCGGGTGCTTTTGAAGAGGCTGCGTCAACCTTTTCATACATGAGTCGTCTGTATCAGTCGCAGCCTTCCATCTATGGTCGTGCACGTGCCTGGCTTGCTAAAAGCTATATTGAGCAAGATTGGTTGTACGATGCCGAAGACGTCATTCGCAACATGCAGCGCGATTCCATTCACTGGCAGGCACAAAAAGAATGGGATTATACCTACGCCGACTATTATCTACACGCGAAAGAGTACGATAAAGCCATTCCTTACCTCCGCAAAGTCATCAAACACGAGATGCGTCGAAAGCAGAAAGCCCGTCAGTGGTTTCTGTTAGGGCAGCTCTATGAGGCCGTTGGAAACAAGGAACAGGCTTACAAGTCATACCAGCGAGTACTCAGACAGCATCCCCCTTACGAGGTTGAGTTCAACGCTCGTGTAGCCATGACCGAGGTGATGGCTGGTACACAAGCCAAGAAAATGATTGCCAAACTCCGTCGAATGGCGGTCAACGAGAACAATAAGGACTACCTGGATCAGGTTTATTATGCCATTGGCAATATCTATTTGGCCAAGAATGATACCCTCCAAGCTATCGATGCGTATGAGAAAGGGAACAAAGGTGCAACCCGCAGCGGCATTGAAAAAGGTGTGTTACTGCTGAAACTTGGTGACCTTTATTGGGAACGTGAGAAGTATAACGACGCTCAACGGTGTTATGGCGAAGCGATAGGATTGTTGGATAAAGAGCGTGAAGATTATGAAGAGCTGTCTTATCGCTCGAAAGTTCTTGACGAACTGGTGCCTTACACCGATGCTGTTGCATTGCAAGATTCCCTGCAAGCACTGGCCAAACTGCCTGAACCAAAACTTTATGCAGCCATCGACCGTGTCATTGATGCGTTGAAGAAGAAAGAAAAAGAAGAGGCTGATCGCCAGGCTGAGCAGAATGGTCAAAACTCGATGGCCGGAGGGGATGACAGTTATTTCGACAACCAACGAAACACTCCTTACCGACCACCAACACCAACCCCTCAAAAGCAAGGTGACGGCCAATGGTATTTTTATAACCAAATGGCTGTTAACCAAGGTAAGACCGCTTTTGAAAGATTGTGGGGAAAGCGTGAAAACGTTGACAATTGGCAACGAACAAATAAAACGGTGGTGTCGTTTGGCGATACCAACCAGATGACAGAATCACAACTCGATTCCTTACAACAAGCGGAAGCGGTGACAGATTCACTCAGTCAGGTTCCCGATAGTGCCCAGAACGACCCGCACAAGCGTGCGTATTACTTGGCGCAAATACCCTTTACTGCCGAACAAGTGGCGGCCAGCAATCTCCAAATCATGGATGGATTATTTCATTCGGGTGTCATCTTTAAGGATAAGCTGGACAATTTGAAGTTGAGTGAGAAGGCTCTGCGGCGGCTGGTTGACGGCTATCCTTCCTACGAGCATATCGATGAAGCCTATTATCACCTGTTCCTGTTGTATTCAAGGTTGGGGCAGTCGGGTGTTGCAGCTCGCTACATACAGCTGCTCAAGGCACAACATCCGAAAAGTGAGTGGACTATTCTTCTCACCGACCCTCATTTCCGTGAGAATGCACAGTTTGGTGTACAGCTTGAGGATTCCCTCTATGCGGCCACCTACAATGCGTTTAAGGCTGATCGCTATGATGAGGTGCGCAGCAATACACATCTTTCATCAACCCGCTTCCCATTGGGTGCCAACCGTGACAAATTCCTTTTCATCGGAGGTTTAAGTAAGTTGAACAATGGTGATGCTGATGGTTGCTTGGCAGATATGCGGAAGCTGGTGGAACAATTCCCCGAGAGCAGCCTTAGCAACATGGCTGGCATGATCATCAATGGTGTACAGGCTGGCAGACGATTGCACGGTGGTAAGTTTGACATGGGCGAGGTGTGGTCGCGGCGTTCTGCGGTGTTGAGTGACAGTGACTCCATTGCAGCCCGTCAGTTCAACAACGAACGAAACACGGAGTTCACGTTCATGCTCGTCTATCATCCTGATTCGGTTCAAGAGAATCAATTGCTCTACCAGGTGGCCAAGTACAATTTTACCCGTTATGTGGTACGCAATTTTGATGTTACCATTGATGAAGATGCTGGTTTGCACTTGATGAAGATAGCCGGCTTCCGTAATTTTGACGAGGCTTTGCAGTATGCTCGTGCGTTCCATCGCCAAACCAATCTCACTTCTCTCGTGGGTAAAGCGCGTTCGTTTGTCATCAGCGATGCTAATCTTCAATTGCTGGGCACCACATTCAGCTATGATGATTATGACCGATATTATAACAAGCACTTTGCACCTTTAAAGATTAGTACGTTCCAGCTACTCACCGAACCAGCTGAAGTACCTACCGAACCGCAGCGCAAGCCATCGGTAGAAGAGATAGACCACCTGCTGGATGATGGCACCTTTATAGACAACGGACTCGAAATTGAGCCGGTAGATCGTGGAACCATCATTGTTCCGCTAGAGGATGATACGAAGCAAAACGGACAGGGTGGCACGGTGATTCCTACTGTAACACCCTTGCCAAAGACGCAAGACAAGACTGTTCCTCAGCGCGAAACTATTCTTCAGCTGCCTGCCGACCAGGGTAAAAAGCAGCAAACCACTTCCCGTGAGCAACCGTTGAAAGTACCTAACGCCAAGACACCAGCCGTGAAGCCGAAAACGCAAACGCAACCTAAGACGGTTCCCAACAAGCCACAGCCGCAACGTCCTGGTGAAACGATTATTTATTTTGAGAACAATTCTAAGGAAAAGACTCAAAAGAACAATCAGAAAACACCCGCCAAGCCGGCTTCTAAGGATGAAAAGGCAAAGAAAAAAGCTGAACCAAAGGTCATCGACTTAGGTGATGAATATTATGATTTAGAAGGATTTTAATGATGAGCAATGGACTATTGTTATGGGTAGATGATGAGATAGAACTGCTTCGCGCACACATCATCTTCCTCGAAAAAAAAGGATATCAGGTGGTGACGGTGAGCAATGGGTCGGACGCCATCGACCAATGTCGCCAGCACACCTTTGACTTGGTGCTTTTGGATGAAATGATGCCGGGTCTCACCGGATTGGAAACCTTGCAGCGCATCAAGGAAATCAGTCCGGCAACACCTGTCGTGATGGTGACTAAGAGTGAGGAAGAAAACATTATGGATCAGGCCATTGGTTCAAAAATAGCCGACTATCTCATCAAACCCGTGAACCCCAACCAGATTTTGCTGGCGCTTAAAAAGAATATCCACCGCAAAGAAATTGTAACGGAGGTGACGCAGTCGGGCTATCAACAGAGTTTTCAAGACATCTCCATGCAGATTATGAATTGCCAATCACTGGGCGATTGGATGGATATCTACAAACGATTGGTCCACTGGGAACTGGAACTGAGTTCGACAGACAGCAGCATGACAGAGATGTTGCAGATGCAGAAAGAAGAGGCCGACCTCGGATTTGCCAAGTACATCAAGCAACATTATCTCGAGTGGGTAGCGCCTTCTCAGACCGGCAGGCCCATGATGAGTCCCGATTTGTTTAAGAACAAGATTTTTCCACTGCTCGATGCTGGCGAAAAAGTGTTTCTCATTGTCATCGACAACTTTCGTTATGACCATTGGCGGGTTATCTCCAAGGAGATTGGCGACCTGTTCGACATGCAGGAAGACATGTATGTCAGCATTTTGCCTACGGCCACACAATATGCCCGAAACGCCATTTTCAGTGGACTGATGCCCAACAAGATAGCCGAAATGTTTCCCGATTTGTGGGTGGATGAAGACGAGGAGGAGGGCAAAAACCTCAATGAAGAGCCGCTTATACAGACACAAATCGAGCGCTACCGTCGTCATCACAGCTTCTCATATAATAAGGTGAACGACTCGAGTGGGGCAGAAAAGTTTTTCGATAAGCTGCATGAACTCAAGAAGAACGAATTGAATGTGCTGGTGGTCAACTTTATAGATATGCTTTCACATGCCCGAACCGAGTCCAAGATGGTGCGCGAGTTAGCCAACAACGAGTCGGCTTATCGCAGTATCACCAAGAGCTGGTTCCGACATTCCATGATGGCAGAGTTGATGAAATTGCTCGCACAGAGCGACTATAAAGTGGTGTTGACCACCGACCACGGCAGTATTCGCGCCTCAAAGCCCATCAAGATTATCGGCGACCGCAACACCAACACCAACCTAAGGTACAAGCTGGGCAAGAATTTGAGTTACAGTGCCAAGGAAGTCTTTACCATTAAAAACCCTCGAAGCGCACAATTGCCCTCGCCCAACATTAGTACCAGCTACGTTTTTGCCACGGGTGACACCTTCTTTGCCTATCCCAACAATTACAATTATTACGTATCTTATTATAAGGATACCTTCCAACATGGGGGCATCAGCATGGAGGAAATGCTCATTCCGCTGATTACACTCACGCCCAGAAAACGATAAAACGATCACACAATACAGATAATAGAAATTAATAAGATAAAGAAATGGAAATTAAAATCAAATCATTAGATTGCATAAAAGAGGCTGCCCAGCAGTTCATAGACAACATGGGTAAGGGCAATGTGTTTGCCTTCTACGGAAAAATGGGAGCAGGTAAAACCACTTTCATCAAGGCCATTTGCGAATGTTTGGACGTGGAGGATGTCATCACCTCACCTACTTTCGCCATCGTCAATGAGTATTATTCCAATAAGTTGCAAGACTCCATCTACCATTTCGACTTCTATCGCATTAAAAAGCTCGATGAGGTGTACGACATGGGTTATGAAGACTATTTTTACAGTCATCGCCTCTGCTTCCTCGAATGGCCGGAGTTGATAGAAGAGTTGCTGCCTAAAGATGCCGTCAAGGTAACCATTGCAGAGCAGGAAGACGGCTCAAGGCTGGTCACATTTTAGCATAATAAGGCGTAAACCTTAACGAGAACTTGCTGCGAGGAATAGCTTTGGGATAAATCCCATCGGCTAAACCTCGCAGCAAGTTCCCGTTTTTATTTGCGTATCATGACGGACTACCAGCCTATGGTGAACCCTCAACCACCGACATGATGCACCGTTCAAATCCATGGAAACATCCGTGAAGCAGGCTTGATGACGCGCATTTCAGGATTACTGCCGTGTGCTATTTCACGAAGAGCGTACCCCGGTATTGCATGTCGACGAAGTCTTCGCCATACGAGAGGTACAGGTAAGTGATGACAAGCTGTGTCTGTTTGCCGGTGGCAGTCATGCAGAACTTCTCTTTGCCATTGACCTTTCGTTCAATCTCCGCCAAACTCATTTGGTAGTGGTCAGTCAATGTTTTCCCATTCAGTTGATATTTCATGGTCACAAGTAGTTTGTCACCCTCAACTTTAGCGTCTTTTTGCGGAGGATATTGATCGATGTTCTGATAATAACGGTAACCCGGCGGAACGGGCAATAGGATTTTTTCTTCGCGATCGTCGCTGATGAGTCTGTTTTCGGGTATGGATGTTGAAGAGCTACCTGCCATTGGCTGCCCGTACATCTCTTCTACTTGATAGTCGGCGACGAGATACCTGGGGTTGATGATGTCTTCAATGGTCTGTCTGCCGTAAGTTCTGTTCAGGTAGTTCAGCTTACCCGCAAGGCTTTTCGCCTGTTGGTATCCTATCTGTTTCAATAAGGTTGTATACGTTTTGCTGTTTATCGGAAACTTGGTCATGTTGTGTTCGGCCAACAATTCGCGTACCTGTTTTTGCAAACGGTTGTGGGTAAAACTTGATACGTTTACTGGAAATACCGACACCAGCAACAGGATGGCGACAAAACTCCATGCCACCCACATCACCTTGCGCGACCGACAGACGATAAGACCTATGCAGACAGCGTAGCACCAAAGGTTGAACAACAGCAGGTACAGACGCTGTATGGTTACGCCATAGTCGGAGAAACGGCGGCCAATGCCTACCGACATCAGCACCAGCAACGGCAAAACGATGATGGGTAGGTAGCGAACTGCCAAACGGTCTACCGGCTTTACTTGGTTTTGCTGGTGGATAGGGTAGAGCAGGAACAGAATGATGACAGTGAGCAACATAAGCACCGAAACCAATGTAGACACCCATCCGTTGGGCAATTCCCAGGTCACGAGTATCTTTCCAGCATAGAGATAAAGCGTGATGACGTAGGCTAAGTGCAGCGGAATGAGCAGGTAATGGATGATGCCGTTGCCAAACTTATGTTGCAGCCAGTTGTACTGACTGTATTTTTGTTCGTCTTTCGGCAACTGGAACATGAATAACAGCGGGGCCACCAGTGTGAAACACACGGTAGCCGTGTCGACATAGAGGGTTTCCTCTATGTCCATGTTAAACAGATACTTAAACGACTGTATCAGCAACAAGATACCCAAGAAGAGAACAAGGGATGTGCCGGCAGCGATGATGCCGCTTCCCATAAGCCTGATGAGGAAATTAATGGCTGGACGGTCGTTCGTTTGTTTCGCGAAAGGCAGTGTGAACCAGCCCACGAACATCGCGCCTACGCATGTACCAGCGGCGATGCTTTGCCCAATGGACAGTTCGTATTCGGTGGCCCAATAGATGCACAGAGCCAGCCAAAGGGCATGTAAAATACCTTGCCATCCCCATGCTTTGAGCCGTTGACGCATGTCTTCCGTCCACAGGTGGAGTGTCAAAGACAAAATGGTGGCCGTGAGTGGATAGAACATGAGGAAGAATTCAAATCCTTTCATCTCTCCGCCATTGCTCAAATCGTGATTGAGGTATATCAGCGATAGGCATGAGGCGATAGTGAAAAACAGGGTCAGCGGAAATCTCTGTACAATGCTTTGCAGGCCTTCTTTCCAGTGTTTGAATGCGTCTTTAGATATGAAATGTACCATTGTTCGTCTTGGGTTTGATTAATATCGCAAATCTACCATAAAATATGGGTTACGCCAAGTGTCTTTTGATAAAAATGATTAATTTTGTCATCCTAACGTTTTTTCCTGCTTCCTCTTCATCGCAGTCTCGGTGGTGTTGATGGGGTGGAAAGGCACAACCAATAGCTTATGCAATTCAGAACCATAGTCAAAATAGATCACCCCTCGTTTCAAATCCCGCCATTCGAGCGCATGCTCTTTGTCGGGTCATGCTTTGCTGACAGCATGGGGCGGCGGTTCGTCGAAGATAAGTTTCGCGTCACCGTCAATCCTTACGGCGTGATGTACAATCCGGCCAGCATTCTGCACACGGTAGAGCGCACCGATGTAAACCCCAACGTGGCCGTGTTTACCCTGGGTACCAACCATGTGTACATCTTGAAAGAAACGGGCGAGATAGTAGACAACTGCCAAAAGCGTCCGCAACGCTTGTTTCGTGAAGCAGAATTGAGCGTGGAGGAGTGTGTGGCCTATCTGTCTCAAGCGGTTGATTGTTTGCTCAAGCGCAATGACAAGGTGCGTGTCATCCTCACCGTCAGTCCCATCCGTTATGCCAAGTACGGCTTTCATGGCAGTCAGCTGTCCAAGGCCACGTTGCTTTTGGCTACCCACCAGCTGGAAGAGCGTTATCCCGGCGTGGTAACCTATTTCCCTGCTTATGAAATTGTGAACGACGAGTTGCGCGATTATCGGTTTTACAAAGAAGACATGTTACATCCCTCCGACCAAACCGTGGCATACATCTGGGAACGTTTTTCGGATGCCTTTTTCAGTCATGAGGCCAAACTTTTCTTGGCCGATTGGCAACCTGTGAAGGCTGCCTTGGCGCATCGTCCGTTCCATCCGGATGGCGATGCTTACCAGTCGTTCATCCGTCAGACGCAAGAACGCATCAAGGAGTTGGAAAACAAATGGGGTGTAAACTTGACGGATCAAGCGTAATGTGCTGCCTTATGTTCCTCATGGTTCGTTTTTACTCTTGAGGTATGAAGAATCTGTCGGTGCTTGCTTGTTCCCATTGCAGCAACCACCGCTTTCTGTCCAGCCCTCCCGCATAGCCCGTGAGGCTTCCGTTGGTGCCGATAACCCGGTGACAAGGAATGATGATGGAGATGGGATTGCGCCCAACGGCACCGCCCACCGCCTGGCTCGACATGCTTTTCACACCGTGCTGTCTGGCCCATTGCCTGGCAATATCCTTGTATGTAGTGGTTTCTCCATACGGAATGGTCAACAATAACTGCCATACTGCTATGCGGAACGGCGTGTCGTTCAGCAGCATCGGGGGTGTGAAGGTAGGACGTTTGCCCTGAAAATAAACGTCGAGCCAAGTGCGGGTCTCATCAAAAATGGGGAGCGCATGATGTGAAGGTTGGTCATTTGACGTGTGGCCGAAGTGCTTCTGTCCTTCAAACCACAATCCTGTAAGTTGCCTACCATTGCTGCCCATGGTGATGATTCCTACGGGAGAGGCGTATGTGTCGATATATTGTTCCATTCCAAAAATGCTTGGTTGCTGTACAAAGATAACGAAAAAGATGAAATCATCGGCCGTTAACCATACCAAATGTTTGTGAGCAAGAGCATGTTGAAGCCATCGTCCACATTCGCTTTGCTTTGGTGTTTACTTTTCGTTTATTTGCCTATTTCCGTTAATTATTCTATCTTTGTAACATCAGTTAATACATCCAATGAGTTTAATTTGCCGCACTTGGGGCTAAAGATGATGCTGATTGATTCCGAAGCTTACCGATGTGGAATGGTATGCTGACAACGTTTAGTCTTACGAAGTGAAGCGTCATCATGTGTATAAGTACAAATTTAGTATAGAAAAAGATTCATAATAATAAAGAAAAACCTATGCCAATCAAACAAAAGTTAGTCTGCACATGTGCCTTGCTCAGCCTTTTGGCAGGACAAGGGCTGCATGCCCAAAACAAAGAGTTGGTCGATTATGTCAATCCCTACATTGGCAATATCAGTCATTTGCTGGTTCCTACCTTTGCAACGGTGCAGTTGCCGAACAGCATGTTGCGTGTGTATCCCGAGCGAGGTGATTATACCACGGAACAAGTAAATGGTCTTCCGGTCATTGTCACCAATCATCGTGAGCGCTCAGCATTCAATATTTCTCCTTATCAAGGCACGCAACCTAAGGCCATTGTGCCACTGAATTATGACCACGAGAAGCTCACACCCTATGGTTTTGATATCGAGTTGGACGACAATCAGATGAAAGCTCGCTACGCTGTGTCACACCAAAGTGCCGTCTACGAACTGAATTTCTGGCAAAAGGATAAGCCCGTGTACGTCATGATCAATTCGCGTGATGGTGGCATGCATTGTTCCGGGAACGCCATTAGCGGATTCCAGCGGCTCACAGACCGGACAAAAGTATACATTTATGCAGAGGTAGACCGCTCTCCCATACAGATGGGAGCCTTGGAAAACGGTGCAATCAATGCGTCCAAGGCATCGGTTGAAGGCCGAAATGCCTGCATTGCATTGCGATATGCTGATGGAACACCGCAGGTACGGCTACGTTATGGCGTATCGTTCATCAGTGAAGAGCAGGCCAAGAAGAATCTTCAACGAGAAATCCAGCATTTTGATGTCGATGTCGTGGCAGCAAAAGGTCGTCAGATATGGAATGATGCGCTGGCCAATATTCAGGTCAAAGGAGGTTCTGAAGACCAGAAAACAGTGCTTTACACCTCCTATTATCGCACTTTTGAACGTCCTATCTGTTACAGTGAGGATGGCAAATACTGGAGTGCCTACGATGGAGTCGTGCATGATGACGGTGGCATACCGTTTTATACCGACGACTGGATTTGGGATACCTATCGTGCCGCTCACCCGCTTCGGGCACTCATTCAACCCCAAAAAGAAGAAAACATCATCGAGTCTTACCTTCGAATGGCCGAACAGATGGGTACGCTATGGATGCCTACCTTTCCTGAAGTGACAGGCGACTCACGCCGAATGAACTCCAATCATGGCATCGCCATGGTGGCCGACGCGCTGTACAAAGGATTGAAAGTGGATGCCAAGCGTGGCTATGAGTATTCTCGTAAGGCACTCGAAGAAAAGACTTTGGCTCCATGGTCGGGCAACCCAGCAGGCTGGATTGATGATTTCTACAAGCAGCATGGTTATATTCCCGCTCTCAGGGAAGGCGAGAAGGAAACTGATCCCAATGTGTCTGACTTTGAAAAGCGCCAACCTGTGGCCGTAACGCTTGGCACGGCATACGACGAATGGTGCCTGTCGCGCATTGCCAGGTATCTGAATAAAAACAAAGAAGCATCCTATTATGAGCGTAGGGGGCGTAACTACCGTACCCTCTTCAACCATGAAACCAGCTTTTTTCATCCCAAAGACAAGGAAGGCAATTTCCTTCAGCCCTTTGATTACCGCTTCTCGGGAGGCATTGGTGCCCGCGATGCCTACGATGAGAACAATGGTTGGACTTATCGTTGGGATGTTCAGCACAACGTTGCCGACCTGATTAACCTCATGGGTGGGCGCGAACAATTTGTCAAGAATCTGGATCAAACGTTTATTGAGCCTATGGGAAGAGGCAAACGGGAGTTCTACACCCAACTTCCAGACCAGACAGGAAACATCGGACAGTTTACCATGGCCAACGAACCATCGCTGCATATTCCTTATTTATACAACTATGCGGGCACTCCTTGGAAGACTCAAAAGCGGGTACGGCAAGTCTTGAACACTTGGTTCCGTAACGATTTGATGGGTGTTCCCGGTGATGAAGATGGGGGAGGGTTGACCTCTTTCGTCGTTTTCTCCAGCATTGGTTTCTATCCAGTGACACCTGGTTTCCCCGCTTATAACATTGGCAGCCCTCTGTTCAACGACATTCAGGTGCGGTTGGGCAATGGAAAAATCTTCCATATCATCGCCAACAACTGCTCTGATGAGAACAAATACATTCAGCAAGCCACCCTCAATGGCAAAGCGTGGAACAAGCCTTGGTTCTCACACGATGACATCAAGAATGGTGGTACCTTGATCTTGGAAATGGGTAAGCATCCCAATAAATCCTGGGGAGCCGATAAAAAGGTGGCTCCACCCTCATTGGATGCAGAAAAGTAGGGCGACGTCTGCGCTCGAATCTTTCTTGCTTATTCACCCTTTTTCAGCACAGTGCTTGGCATGAGTCAGCCCCTTGGGCGTGAATTCGTGTACAGGCAGGCTATCCGTTGGTGCAATTCTCTACAGTGTGGGAATCGCACCAACGATTTTTCTTGTTATTTTTGTCGAGATTCAGCTTTTTATCTTCTTTTGTAATAAATCATGCCCTTCATCCGTTTATATAGAAAAAATAAGCATCATGAAGAAGTTATTGCTGTCCATGGCCCTGTTGATGGCCTGCACATTTGCCACGGCTCAACGCAGTGTTGGGACGTGGTCATTGATTCCCAAGGTAGGGGTAAACTTGGCAAACATCTCTAATTTTGACGTTGTTATCACTGGTTTGTCCCCTGATGCGCAGCAGAATGAAGTTGAGCAGAAATCAAAGTACCGCGAAGGATTTATTGGTGGACTGGACGTACAGTATCAAGCGATGGATCAGGTGGCATTCTCTGCCGGTGTGTTTTATTCGGTTCAGGGTATGCGTTTTCCGCCATCAGAAACGATTGATGAGGCAAAAGTACACTATACGTCTGATGATGTTCAGTGGAAATACGATTATCTTACGCTTCCCTTGATGGCTCATGTGGCGGTTCTTCCTGGTCTTTCGTTCAATGCTGGCGTTCAGATGGGCTACCTCTTGTCGGCAAAAGGTAGGGCATCCTTGTCGCAATTTACGGTCGACAAAGAAGGAAAAGTGCATTATCAGACAGGCGAGAAGGGGAATTTGCTGTATGCCTACACCGAAAAATACGACAACCTGTCCTATTCAAAGCGCTTCGACGTTTCCATTCCTGTGGGCTTTTCGTTGGAGTACAGCCATGTGGTGCTGGATGCAAGATACAACTTCGGCCTGACCAAGATGAACAAATATACCCAAGATAGAATGAAAAACAAGGTGTTCACCTTCACGGTTGGTTATGTGTTTGACCTCTGATCAGTAAATACAATCCCTCACAAAAGATTATTCTCCATCAGCTTCTAAATTGTAAACAGAAAACGCTTCTTCAATAATGCCTATCGGTTGTTATTTCAAGAGCATGGAGTTTGGTGCCCAATAGCAATGAGTTTGGAGTCCAATAGCACTGAGTTTGGGCACTAAAGTCATTGAGTTTGGTTATGCTTTTGAATTCTATTGGAAATCAACATCTTACAAGTACCTGATTTGTGATAATAACTCTGCTGTAGTGAACAGGATGGTATCAATTTCCGTTTTTTAGTTCTCTTTTACACACATATCGTATCTTTTACGTAATTTTGTGCGCTCAAACGGACAAAAACACTTCTTAAATGACGTTTCAATGCAGATGATGAAAAGTATACTTCGTGGTGTTGGCCAAGTGATGTTTCAGGGCAATGCGCTGTCGGGCGCACTGATGCTTGCAGGTATTGCTTGCAACTCCCTCCTCATGTGCTTGTTTGCCTTGGCTGGAAGTGCCATTGGCACATGTACGGCAGTTGCCCTTCGATATGACGCGGGGCGCATCGGCGACGGCTTGTATGGTTTTAATGCTGCGCTGGTAGGTATCGCCGTACCCTTTTTCATGCCCATTCATGCAGGTTCGGTTTTGCTCATGGTGGTGGCATGTGTGCTGTCTGTGCTGGTGACGCGTTTGTTCGAGCGACAACGGTTGGTTCCCACGCTCACCGCACCCTTCGTACTCATCACCTGGGCAATGCTGCTGTTGGGTCACGTTTTTCCCCAGTTACAGCTGCCAGCAACGACAGCTGCCGATACTGCGGAAAGTTTCTCGCTGGTTCGGGTCGCCTCACTGAGCTTTGGACAAATCATGCTTCAGGGCAACAATCTGCTCACTGGCTTGTTATTTTTCCTTGCCATTTGTGTCAATTCACGCAAGATGGGCGTGGAGTCGCTTGTCGCCTGTGCGCTGTGTCTCGCCGTGGTGTGTGTGCCGGGTGTCAGTACCACCTCGGTGAACAACGGTATGTATGGCTACAATGCCATTCTTGCGGTTTTGGCAGTCGCCAACATTCTTGGCATTGGCTTGTGTACTTACATCAAAGTATTGATAGCCCTGCTACTCTCGTTGCTGATGCAGTATGCCGGCTTGCACATGGGGCTTGTCACGCTCACCGCACCTTTCGTGTTGTCGGTGTGGCTGGTGGCTTTGTATCAGACTTTCATAGTTAAAACCAAACAAGACTAAAAAAGTGAAAATTAAAAGATGGTTAAGCCCCACCTTATGGGGCATTGTGCTTGCCTCGATGGTGAGCATTCCCACCTTGGGCAAGATAGTAACAGTGGACAAGTCGATAAGCATTGCCCGCAAATATGTCAATGTGAGCCTTTCGGAACGTCATGCTACGAGGGCTTCGCATGGTACACCACCTTACTATATTTATAACGACCGCCACGGACGGGGCTTCGTGGTAGTGGCAGGCGATGATGACATGGGACAAGTGTTGGGCTATTCGCACACAGGAACGCTCGACACGTTGCGTGCAAGTGAGGAGCTTAAATTCCTGCTGAGTGCTTATCGTGACGCCTTTCACCAAATACAAAGGCAACCCAGCACAAGAGCTACCATTACCACTACACCTCCCAACCGAAAGGAGGTGGCTCCGTTGCTCACAACGGCATGGAATCAAGACGACCCTTACAGTCGTCGTACGGGGTACAACTACACGGGATGTGTGGCTACGGCAGTGGCACAAATCATGTATTATCATCGCTGGCCGGAACGGGGAAAGGGCAGCTACTCGTATGTAGTGCGCTCTGACAACCGCACGATGAGCGTGGACTTCAGTCAGTCGGTATACCTATGGGACAAGATGTTGCCCAGATACAACACACGCACGGCACTTGCCGATGCGGAGGCTTGCGATGCCGTGGCGCTGCTCATGCGTGATGTGGGCGTGTCGGTGAACATGCAATACACCCCCACATCCAGTGGTGCACAAACCTTCATGGCTGCCAAGGCACTGAAAACGTATTTCAATTATTCCATCTCCATGCTCAACAAGTCTGATGAGGGTGCAGCTGCTTTCACCCAAATATTGCGCAAGGAGATAGAAAACGGCTTCCCCGTGTACATCAGCGGCAGTGTGAAGTCGGGCGGAAGTGGACACGCATGGGTGGTAGACGGTGTGGATAAGGACAACCTATTTCACATGAATTTTGGTTGGGGAGGCGGTGGCGACGGCTACTTCTCCGTTACTGCACTGAACCTTTCCACCACAGGACAGGAGTTTGGCGGCAAGCCTCTCTCCTTCAACAAGCAGGTGCAGATAGTTTTGGTGCATCCCAACAAACCGGGAAGCGCACCCATTGATGCCGAACTTGCCGATGATGCCCCCAACTTGTGTTTCAACTCGGAGGGCAATATGACCGTAGTTGGCAGCATGCCCACCAACAAACAGCAGCCAGTGACAGTTAGCTATCACCATTTTAAGAACCAAGCCGACGGAACGTTTGCCGGAGATATTGGCTTGGGCGTGTACAATGAGCAGGGCAAGCAAGTAAAAGTGGTGCCATCGGTGTGGCACGACAAAGGGGGATACACCGCAGAGCGCGGCAAATATAACGGTGGTGTGCTGCAATCGGGACAGCTGATTGATGATGCTTGCACGTTTACGATGAATCTTGAAGGTCTTGCAGATGGACGCTACTATTTCCTGCCCGTATGCGCCATCCTCAAGGATAAGGACACCTACGGAGCATGGTGCAAGATGAAAACGGCACCACGCATAGCCTTTCAGGTGCAAGGCAACGATGTGCGCCTATATGAGAAACCCGATGACAAGGCACCTTTCGCATTGGCATCCCATCCTTATACGCTCAAACCGTGTACTGCTGGCAACAAAGCCACGCTGTGCTTGAGCATTCGCAAACTCACGGGTACGCCTTTCGATGGCACGGTGAAGGTGTCGCTCGTGGATGATGACACTCATGTGGTTGCTATGGGACAAACCTTAGAGGCAGTGGATTTTGAGATGTTTGCCGAGACAGAGGTGAGGGTGGACATGCACTTGCCCGACCATCTGCAGTCCAAGGAATACAAACTGAAGATAGAGGTAATTAAGCAATATGATACTGGTAGCATTGCCACGGTGGGTATGGTGCATGGCAACGAGCCGTCTACGTTGCAGGTAGAGGGCGCTAAGCCCAGCGACAAGCTTTTCGTACAACTCTTGGGCATGGTGCAAGACAACAGTGGATCAATCATATCACCCACGAACGTTGACCTCAGTGGCAATCCATTGCTCAAGATAGGAGTGGTAATGAAGCTTGCGCCTCAAGCCGCCTACAACGGCAAATTGACGCTTTGCTTGATTGATACAAAAACTCAGCGACGCATATCTTTGGGCGGTAGTGCTCAAAAGCAATACAACTTGTTAGGTGGCGGGGATGATAAAATCTTTGTTACAGGATGGTTGAGAAACAAGGACAGCTTGCCCGTCATCAACAACCGTACCTATAGATTGGCGTTGATGGGCATGGTAGACGGTGTGGAGTGTGATTTGTGGAACGAGAACTGTGCTCCCTATGAAGTGTCGTTCATGAACAGTATTTACAATAATTATCCTGACGAGACCACGCATATAGACACAACACAAGGCTCGCTACGCATGATGCGAAGCGGTAACTGGATTGACGTGCAGGGCGAGGACTTGGCACATGTGCAGGTGTTCGCACTCGATGGAACCCTGATTGCCGCCTCCGATGCTCACGGACAACATACGGTAAGGTTGCACGTTCCTGTCGCACAAGTGGTGGTTGTGCGGGTGGAAACCCTTCATGGCAGCACCTTGACGAAGAAGTTAAGATAAAACTTTGGAAATAAGATATTCAGCAACAATATGTGAAAAATATTTCCGTATTGTTGCTGTAGTTATTGTTAAGCCACGACTTATTCTGGATAAACCAGGTTTTTGTTTTCAATCTTCTGCAATACCTCTTCAAGGAATTTGCGTGATTCAAGTTTCGCCATGGGTAGGTCGTGCAACAGGTAGTTGCCACAATCCTTGGGTTGTGCGCCGGGAATCTCACCCTCATAGTTGGCAATGAAGTTAAAGGTGCGCTTCATCAAGTCGATGATGTCACTGCTTTTCAGGTCGCCATGTATAATAAGGTAGTTGCCAGTGAGGCATCCCATGGGTCCCCAGTAAACGATTTTGTCTTTCCACTGGTTGTCATTGCGTAGATAGGTGGCTGCCAAATGCTCGATGGTGTGCAAGGCGCCGATGTGTAACACGGGTTCACGGTTGGGCTCTTTCATGCGGATGTCGAAAGTGGTGATGACTTCAGAGCCGACAACGTCTTGCCTACTTACATAAATACCACGCAACAATTTGTTGTGGTTGATGGTGAATGAAGGAATCTTGTTCATTTTTTTAGTTGATGAGTTTGTGAGTTTTTTAGTTGATGAGGTGTTAGTTGACGAGGTTTTAGTTTACGAGTTTACGAGTTGAAGGCTTTTCTTTATTCATGGGTTTTATCGTTGATTCATCAACAGAGAAAGCTATCAACTTGTCAACTCGTAAACTTGTAAACTTGTCAACTATCCCACTATCTTTATAAACTCTTTGGTAACATGGAATGAATGGTTGGCCAATCGCTCCCAAAAATCATAATACTGTGCCGCGTTCGTATCCTTTAAAGGCACATCACTGATTACTCGGAAGGAGATGAACGGCGTGTGATAAAGGTAACAGGCTTGGGCAATGGCACAACTCTCCATATCAACAGCCATGGCTGTGGGAAAAGAGGAAAGTATTTGTTGCATCTTCTCTTTGCTGTCAACAAACCAATCGCCACTCACAATGAGGCCGCTACGAATGTTAGTTCCGCAGTCGATGGCACACGCCTTACGCACCAATTCGGCAGGAGAGGCGTAGCTTGCGGGCATTCCCATGATTTGACCTGCTTCGCACTCTTTGCCACAATAAGCGTCGTGGTAACAACATTGTGTGCTTACAACCACGTCGGTAGGACTTAATGACGCATCTGCTCCACCCGCACATCCAGATGATATCACCAAGTTGGGATGATGATGGTTTATCAGTTCCACCGCACCAATGGCGGCATTTACCTTTCCAATGCCACATTGTTGCATCACGATTTCGTGTTGTCCAATGCGCCCCGTGATGACAGTCAGATGCCGATGCTGTTGTGTCTGCATGTCTTCGAGCAAGGATTTGAGTTGCGTAAACTCTTTCTCCATGGCCACAATGATACCTATTTTCATGATTGTTGTTTGCTATTTAGCTGCAAAGGTAGCAAAAAATGGTTGCACAGGCAGGTGTAAACGGTAAAGTTTTGCTATCTTTGTGCCTAAATCTTAACATAAAACAGCTATTCATGGAAGCTTTGAAGAAATATGGGTTGGATGTCGCCGCCATCGTCTTGTTCGTCTTGATTTCATTCGCTTATTTCGTTCCAGCCAGTCTGGAAGGGCGTATTTTGTTCCAGCATGATGCTTCGGCAGGAAAGGGTCTTGGGCATGAACAAACAGAATATTATCAACGAACAGGTGAACGAACCCGATGGACTAATTCGGTGTTCGGGGGTATGCCCACCTATCAAACGGCTCCGTCGTACAAAAGTACCGACACACTGAGCAAGGTGATGAACGCTTACCACCTGTGGTTGCCCGAAAATGTGTGGTATGTGTATGCCTATTTGCTGGGTTTCTACATCCTGTTGCGTGCTTTTGATTTCCGCAAGGAGCTGGCTGTTTTGGGTTCTGTTATTTGGGCTTTCTCCAGTTATTTCTTCATTATCATTGCTGCCGGACACATCTGGAAAGTGATGGCCTTGGCCTATCTGCCGCCAATGATTGCTGGCATTGTTCTTAGTTATAGGGGAAAATATCTCTGGGGATTCATCCTGACGGCCTTGTTTACCGCCTTTGAGGTGAAGGCCAACCATGTGCAGATGACCTATTATTATCTGTTTATTATCTTCTTCATGGTTATCGCTTTCTTGGTTCAGGCTGTGAAAGACAAGCAGTTGGCACGGTTTGGTAAAGCATCAGCCGTGTGTATCGCAGCTGCTGCCATCGGTATCTGCATCAACCTGAGCAACCTGTATCATACATGGGAATACAGTCAAGAGTCGATGCGTGGCAAAAGCGAACTGGTGAAGCCCAACTCGGCCAACCAAACCAATAGCGGCTTGGAGCGCGACTACATCACTCAGTGGAGTTATGGCATTGGTGAAACATGGACGTTGCTTATACCCAATGCCAAAGGTGGGGCATCTGTTCCGCTCTCAATGAACGAAACCGCCATGAAAAAGGCTGATCCACAGTTCATGGAAATCTATCAACAGATAGGCCAATACTGGGGTGAACAACCTGGAACCAGCGGTCCTGTTTATGTTGGCGCATTTGTCATGATGCTCTTCATCTTGGGGCTGTTCATCGTGAAAGGGCCTATGAAGTGGGCTTTGTTGGCAGCTACCATCCTGTCTGTCATGTTGTCGTGGGGTAAAAACTTCATGCCGCTTACTAATTTCTTCATCGATTACGTACCCATGTACGCCAAATTCCGAACCGTGGCGTCGATATTGGTTATCGCAGAGTTTACTATTCCGCTGTTGGCCGTGATGGCATTGAAGAAAATAATCGACGAACCCGAACTGTTGAACAAACGCTTGAAATACGTATATATCAGCTTTGGCCTCACGGCTGGGTTCTGTTTGCTGTTTGCACTGATGCCAACAGTGTTCTTCTCAGACTATATTTCCGCTGCAGAGTTGGAGGCTATGAAGAATATTCCTTCCGAATATCAGGGTGCGCTGCTGACAAATCTTCGTGCCATGCGACAAGCTATCTTCACAACAGACTGCTGGCGTTCGTTTGTGATCATCCTCATTGGTACCCTGTTTTTACTGCTTTACAAGGCAAGGAAAATACGTACAGCATGGCTCATCGGTGGTCTTACCCTGTTGTGCTTGGTAGATATGTGGGCTGTTAACAAGCGTTACTTGTACGACAGTATGTTTGTTGAAAAGAGTGTGCGTGAAAACCCCATCGAAATGACACCCACCGACAAGCAAATCCTACAGACCAAAGAACTCGACTATCGTGTGTTGAATCTCTCAACGAGTACCTTTAACGAGAACGAAACCAGTTATTTCCACAAGAGCATTGGTGGTTATCATCCTGCCAAGTTGCGCCGTTATCAGGAAATGATAGAGGCTTATATCGCTCCTGAAATGCAAAACCTGATGAAAGGAATTATGGATGCTCAGGGCGACATGACGCAATTGAATGGCGATAGCATTTCGCCTGTGCTGAATATGCTGAACACTAAGTTCTTCATCATGCCATTGCAGGGCGGACAAACCGTTCCGCTCAAAAATCCATACGCCTTTGGTAATGCGTGGTTTGTTGATAAATTGACGTATGTGGATAATGCCAATCAGGAAATTGAACGTATCGGAAAGATGAATCTTCGTACTGAGGCTGTAGCTGACAAGAAGTTTAAACAACAACTTGGTGAGGCCGTTGCGCAAGACCATTCGTCGGTAGTAACGCTGCAGAAGTATGAACCCAACCAACTAACCTACCAGGTAGAGTCGAGCAAAGGTGGCGTGGTGGTGTTCTCTGAGATTTATTATCCGGAATGGACGGCCACAGTTGATGGCGAGGAGGTGCCAGTTGGTCGGGTTAATTACATACTTCGTGCCATCCAGGTGAAACCCGGTAAGCATACGGTGGTGTTGAGTTTCTTCCCGAAATCAGTCAATCGTACGGAAACCATCGCGTATATTTCCTTTGCTTTGTTGGTGGTACTGATTATCTTGGTATGCTTCAACGAGTTTCGTAAGCGTAAACAGAAGGAAGAAAAGCAAGCGTGATTGTGCTGTTAAGAAGCACAGCGTTGAAGGAGGATAATATAACTTTGCGACTAAATTTAATGAGATTTTCATGGTATCAGTAGAAGGTTTGATGGTAGAATTTGGAGTGAAACCCTTGTTCCGTGACGTGAGTTTTGTCATCAATGAGCGTGATAGAATTGCATTGGTGGGCAAGAACGGGGCTGGTAAATCTACCTTACTCAAGATTCTTAACGGCCAACAGAAACCTACTGCGGGTGTTGTTTCTGTACCTAAAGACACCACCATTGGTTATCTTCCGCAGGTGATGAAGATAGCCGATGACACAACTGTCAAGGAAGAAACGCGAAAGGCTTTTTCTGATAGCATGCGCATGAAGGAACACCTGGAGCACATGCAGAACGAATTGGGCAACCGTACCGACTATGAGAGTGCGTCGTACATGGAACTGGTGGAGAAGTTTACGCAGGAACATGATCGCTATTTGATGATGGGCGGCGAGAACTATGAGGCCGAAATGGAGCGAACACTCACCGGACTGGGCTTTACTCAGGCCGATTTTGACCGTCCTACGTCCGAGTTCTCTGGTGGTTGGCGTATGCGAATCGAACTGGCGAAGATTTTGTTGCGTCGCCCTGATGTGCTTTTGCTGGACGAACCTACCAACCATCTCGACATTGAATCGATACAATGGCTCGAACAATTTCTCGCTCAATCAGCTAAAGCAGTGGTGCTTGTCAGTCACGACCGTGCTTTTATCAATAATGTAACCAACCGTACGATAGAGATTACTTGTGGCCACATCGAAGACTATAAAGTAAAATACGATCAATATGTCGTTTTACGCGCCGAGCGAAGAGAGCAACAATTGCGTGCCTATGAAAACCAACAAAAAGAAATAGCTGACACAAAAGCTTTCATTGAGCGTTTCCGTTATCAAGCAACCAAGGCCATTCAGGTGCAACAGCGCATCCGTCAACTAGAAAAGATAGAACCCATTGAAGTTGATGAGGTGGATAACAAACGCATGCACTTGAAGTTTCCTCCATGCCTTCGAAGTGGCGATTACCCTATTATTTGTGATGAACTTCGCAAAGATTATGGCTCTCATACGGTGTTTAAAGATGTTACTTTCACCCTTAAACGTGGGGAAAAGGTTGCCTTTGTTGGTAAAAACGGCGAAGGTAAATCTACCTTGGTCAAATGTATCATGGGTGAGATTCCGTATACCGGCACACTGAAGGTTGGTCACAACGTGCAGATAGGCTATTTCGCACAGAACCAAGCACAGCTGCTGGATGAGGAACTGACGATTTACGAAACGATTGACCGTGTAGCAACGGGTGACATGCGGCTGAAAATCAACGACCTGTTGGGTGCATTTATGTTCGGTGGCGAAACGTCTGAGAAGAAAGTTAAGGTGCTATCGGGTGGCGAACGCAGTCGGTTGGCGATGATACGCTTACTCTTGCAACCCGTCAACCTGCTCATTCTTGACGAGCCTACCAACCATTTGGACATGCCATCAAAAGATGTTTTGAAAGAGGCCATACAGGCTTTCGATGGCACGGTGATACTGGTGAGCCACGACCGCGACTTCCTCGACGGCCTGGTGAGCAAGGTTTACGAGTTCGGTGGCGGACAGGTGAAAGAACATCTGGGTGGCATCTACGATTTCATCCGCAGTCATGCGCAGGCAATGGGTGATGACGCTGACAACCATAGCATCGATTCTCTTTTGCACACAAACGCACAGTCAAGTGCATCACAACCATTGCAAGCTGCTTCAAAAACAGAAAAGAGTGGGGCTGAAGAATATCTCCAGCGGAAGGAACAGCAAAAGAAAGTACGCAAACTAAAACGAAGCATCGAGGAGAGTGAAGCTAAAATTGCTTCCATGGAAAAGCGTATCACCGAACTAAACACCATTCTCTCACAACCAGAAGATGCGTCAAACATGGAGTTGGTCACTGAATACACATCCGTTCAACGGGCATTGGATGCGGAAAACGAACGATGGATGGAGCTTAATGAGAAAATGGAAAAACTGTGAACTTTGAACATTGAACTTTGAACATTGAACTTTGAGGTTTGAACTGTGAACTATCAACTTATTGACTATCAACTTGTAAACTCGTAAACTCGTAAACTTGTAAACTAAAAAACTTTAAAACTTATGAAACATTTATTTCCAATCATGATGTTAATGGTGGCTCCCACGATGGGGATGGCACAATCAAAATCGGGGCTTGTCGAGGCTAATTTTGACAAGTCTGTCCGCCCAGCCGATGATTTTTACCAGTTTGCCACGGGCGGATGGCAGAAGAAACATCCGCTGCCAGCGGCTTATTCACGCTTTGGCAGCTTCGACCAACTGGCTGAAGACAATAACAAGCGAATTAACACCATCTTGGGTGAGTTGCAGAAGAAGACGTACAAGAAAGGTACGATGGAGCAAAAGCTGTCCGACTTCTACAAGCTCGCCATGGATGCCGACCGGCGTAACAAGGAAGGTATCACCCCGGTGAAACCCTTGTTGGATGAGATGGAAGCCGCCAAAACTAAGAAAGACCTGGAGCAACTGCAATTGAAGTATGCCGCTCAGGGATATGGTGTTTCTTTTGGTTCTTACTTCGCTGCTGACGAAAAGAATGTGACGATGAACATTCTGAACGTCAGTCAGGGTGGATTGACATTGGGTCAGAAAGACTATTACCTCAACAACGACGCGGCCACCATTGCCATACGCGACGAATATAAGAAGCACATCGCGCGCATGTTCAGCCTCTATGGATTCGATGAGGCGCAGGCTCAGGCAAAGGCGGACATCATTTTCAAAACCGAAACAGCACTTGCGTTGATTTCAAAGAGCATGACGGAGCTTCGCGACCCACAAGCCAACTACAACAAGATGACCTTGAAAGAGTTCAAGGCCAATTACCCCAACATCAACCTTGAAGGCATGGCCAATGCAGAGGGCGTGAAGAGTGAGTACATCCAGACGATGGTTGTCGGCCAACCGTCATTCCTGGAAGGATATGACAAGCTGTCGGCTGCTGCTACGGCCGACGATTTGCGTGCGCTGATGGAGTGGGATGTCATCATGTCGTCATCAAGCTATCTCACCGATGCAATTCGTGAGGCCAACTTCAACTTCTTCGGTAAGACCATGAGTGGCCGCAAGGAGGATTATCCACTGTGGAAACGTGCCACCAACCAGGTTGAGGCACAGATGGGCGAGGCACTCGGCAAGATGTACGTAGCCCGTTATTTCCCCGAGAATTCTAAAAAGAAAATGGAGAACTTGGTGCGCAATCTGCAAATTGCATTGGGCCAACGTATTGATGCACAAACATGGATGAGCGATACAACCAAGGCCGAAGCACATAAGAAGTTGGATAAATTCTATGTCAAGATTGGCTATCCTAACAAGTGGCGCGACTATTCTAAGTTGAACATCGACCCTGCTAAGTCGTTCTATGAGAACGTTATGGCATGCCGCCAGTTCGCACACGAAAATCATATTGCCGAGCGTGCCGGTAAGCCAGTTGACCGTGATGAGTGGTTCATGACGCCGCAAACCGTGAACGCCTACTACAATCCCACCACCAACGAGATTTGTTTCCCAGCGGGAATCCTGCAATATCCGTTCTTCGACCCTAAGGCCGACGAGGCCTTCAACTATGGTGCCATAGGCGTGGTGATTGGTCATGAGATGACACACGGATTTGATGACCAAGGTCGTCAGTACGATGCCAATGGCAACATGAACGATTGGTGGACTGCCAACGATGCGAAAGGCTTCAACGAGCGAGCCGACATGTATGCCGATTTCTTCTCCAATATCAATGTTTTGCCCGACCTCAAGGCCAACGGACGCTTCACGTTAGGTGAGAATTTGGCCGACCACGGAGGATTGCAGGTTAGTTTCTTGGCTTATAAGAACGCCACGGCGAAGAAGCCTTTGAAGACGAAAGATGGCTTCACGGCCGATCAGCGTTTCTTCCTGGCCTATGCAGGCGTGTGGGGACAGAACATCACCGAGCAGGAGATACGCAACCGCGTGAAGCGTGATCCCCATGCGTTGGGCAAGTGGCGCGTCAATGGTGCACTGCCTCACGTTGACGCTTGGTACGAGGCTTTCAACGTGAAAGAAGGCGACAAGCTTTTTATTCCGAAGAAAAACCGCTTGGACTTGTGGTAAGTCACTCAGATTTTTGAAATAATCATATCCACTCATTTGAGCATTAGTTTCTCAAGTGAGTGGATTTTTTCTTGACAGTCGTTCACGATTTTCTTGAACGCACGTGATTTGCAAGCAATCCGATGCCGAGTGTATTTCAATGGAATGAAACGCAAGGGAAAGACTGTTCGTTGTTTGAGTTGAAATAGTTGAAAATCAGTTATTTATAGAAAAACGTGTTGATTGCATCGTCCGCGTTCATCAAACTCATTGACTTTGGACTGCAAACCCATACATATTGGAGGCCAAACTCCATGACTTTGATGCCCAAACTCCATGACTTTGAAAATGCGGTCAAGCTCTCTTTGAAAACACTGTCAATGAGATGTTTATGAAACGGTGGCTTTTTTTGCGGAAAGGGTGGTGATGCACAGGGGTGCATTCGCCATTCGCCCAGTTATTTTTAGAGTGTTTGCCCGGTTGTGTAAAGAATGATTAAGAGGATGTGCGATGGCTGAAAGCTGCTGACATAGCGAATCTTCAAGTTCAATCCGTGTGGGCTTTGAGCACGCGGTGAGGCATGCGTCCATGTCCCAACAAGTCGATGGGGCAGCCGAGGTGTTGCTCCAGCTCAACCATCGACAGCTCCGTGTCGGGGTGGTAGTGTACGTTGTGGTTGACACAGGCCACGGCCTTCACGTTTTGCAGGATAGAGCCTATGTCGTGGCTCACGATGATGATGGCGCAATCGCGGTTGATGTCGTTGAGCATTTGGTACATCTGTTCTTGGAATTGCCTGTCAATGTATGTGTTGGGTTCATCTAAAATCAGCACTTCTGGCCGTGCTACAATGGCGCGAGCCAGCAACACACGCTGCAACTGGCCACCACTCAGGGTGCCGATGGCACGCCGGCGCAGTTCGGTGAGCTGCATTCTGTCGAGCGTTTCGTCCACCATGTGGTGGTGCTTGGACGTGAATGGTGAGAACAATTTCTTCTGTCCGCTCAGTCCCGACAGCACTACTTCCTGCACCGAGATGGGGAATTTCTTGTCAATGTCGTTGTATTGTGGGAGATAACCCATGCTGATGTGGTCTGCAAGTGTTCCGTTTCGGTAGAACTTAATTTGTCCCTCGCTCGGTTTTTTCAGACCGATGATGAGTTGTACAAGGGTAGTTTTGCCACCACCATTCGGTCCGATAATGCCCAGAAAGTCGTGATCGTACACGGTGAGGTTCACGTCTTGCAGAACTGTTTTCGGTCCGTATGCCGCGCTGATGTTTTCTAATTGGATGATGGGTGTCATGCGGTTATTTTAGTTTTTTGGCAATACTTACCATTTCTTCGCTCCAATTGTGGCTCAAAGGGTTGATGGTTATCGTTTCTGCACCCACCTCTTGACTGACAATTTTCGTGCTTCTGGTTTCAAACTGCTTCTGCACAAACATCACTTTCACCTTCTTGTCCTTGGCCAGCTGGATGGTCTTTTTCAGTTGGGCGGCACTGGGTTCGCGACCTTCTTCCTCCACCGGGATTTGTAATAGCTCGTAGTCGCGGGCAAAGTAGGTGAGGGCAGGGTGGTCAATGAGAAAAGCTTGCGACTTTTCACGCGTGAGCTGTTCGCGCAGTCGCATGTCGGTAGCCTCAATGGTGTCTATCAAGGCTTCGTAATTTCGCCTGTATGAGGCGCTGTCTCGTGCATTGATGCAGACCAACGCTTGGTAGATGTTTCGTGCAATTTGCTTTGCGTTGTTGGTGCTCATCCAGGTATGTGGATCAGTAACGCCGTGTGAAGAGTGGGCCAACTCAATGCCTTCAGACGAATCGATGATGATGGTATGCGGCGCGTTCTGGCTCAGTTTTTTCATCCATGTGCGCTCAAAACCAATGTTTCCCACCTTGATGTACAGGTCGCTCTCGGCCAACTTCACCATTTGTTGGGGGGTTGGTTCGTAGGTTTCGGGGTTTCCTCCCTGGGGAACCATGGTGTTTACAACAAACTTGTCACCAGCAATTTGTTCGGTGAAATAACGAAGTGGTTCTATGGTCACCGTGATTTTTCGCCTCGTGTCTTGCGGGTTGGTGTTGCAAGATGCGAGAATGAGCGCAACCGTGAGCAGCAGAAGGTATTTTTTCATTGAGTGTGTCATGTATGTAATGCTTATAAAATGAGATTCATGCCATAAATGATAAGTAGGTATCTGAATATTTTTCCCAAGGTGAAAGAAACGAGGGTGACCCAGATGTTGGCTCTAACCAGACCAAGGACGACGGCTATGGCGCTGCCGATGATGGGTAGAAAAGCGAAGAAACCTATCCAGGCTCCGTACTGGGCCATTAGGCGTTGTGCGCGATCCAGCTTGTCGGGTTTGACATGTAGGTATTTCTCTATCCAGTCTAACCGCCCCAATGTGCCGATGAAATAATTGAACAACGACCCCATGACGTTTCCAATGGTGCCGTACACAACCAGGGGCCAGGGATTAAGACCAGCTGCCAACAGACCCGCCATGACGGCTTCGCTGCTGAAAGGAAAGACCGATCCGGCTAAAAGCGAGGCCAAGAACATGCCCACATAGCCGTATTGTATCAAGAGATCTATCAATGTATCCATAGTTGATAACCCGTGATGGTCAGCGTAATGATGAACAGGGTGAGGCAAGTAATGCCCGACAGATGCGAGCCGGTGAACGTGATGTAGTGGCCGATAAGGGGTGAAACGCTGACAATGAGTGCAGGTAAGAGGTTGGGTAGGTGCGTGGGTTGCAGGATGATGAACACGATGGTGGCTGCCATCATCAACATGAAGGATGAGAAAAATACGCGAATGCGAATCTTATCCTTTGAGCTGTTGAGGAGAAAATGAAGCATGCCGATGATGCCCAATGCACAGATAAAGCAGAGCGTCAGCAGGTTCAGTAGGGAAATGCTTTGGAAATCGAAGAGAGGTGCAAAGTCGGTGATGCTGGAAAAGTGCTGGATGAGTGTGTCAACATCGTGTCGATAGACGTAATAGCCTCCTACAAACCAATAGGGAGTGATGACAGCTAACAGCGAAGCCCAGAAGGTTCGCCAACCCATGCCCATGATGTAAAAACGTAAGATGATCCACCAAATGGGGATAAGGAATAGTATTTGGACAAACCAAATACTGGCCACGCCGATGAAGAAGAACGCATTGAACACGCTGCTGATGGCCGATTTGTCTTGATAGGCGCGGAACATGAACAAATAGGTGAGGGCAAAACAAAGTTGAACGATGCAGGCATCCAATCGAACGAACAGGGGTAGGGCAGCGACAGAGAGTACAAGATACGAACAAGACAGCATGCGACTGTAGGTTCGAATCAAACTGTGCTGGTTGTTCAGTTCGACCATGGTCAAAGTAGTCATGAGCATCAGTATGAACTGAGGCCACAACTGCTGTTGAAGCAAACCGCCCATGAACCAAATGCCTATCGCATATACCATGGTGATGGGCAGGGCATAACGACTTCCTGCTATTCTGTTTTGTAATCTATGCGTCATGAATCAAACCAAACGACACTGTAAGTGCATTCTCGAGTTAAAGCATCGGTGACGATAGTTGTCCGTACTTGATGGACTGGCCAGCCGGTCTTCGTATGAACGAGCGTAGGCATTTATAGGTCTTTGCCGATGTCTTTTCGGAAATATACGTCTTGAAAATCAATCTTTTTTGCTGCTGCAAAACTCTTATTCAGTGCCTCGTCTTTATCTTTTCCGTATGAACAAACGGCCAAAACCCTGCCGCCGGCAGTGACAACCCGCCCATCTTTCACCGCCGTTCCGCTGTGAAAGACAATGCTGTCTTTTACCGTTTCGAGTCCAGAGATAGGATATCCCTTGGTATAGGCTTGCGGATAACCGCCGCTGACGAGCATGACACACACCACGGAACGAGGGTCGAACGCCACTTGTCGCTGATTTAAATCGCCTTGAGCTACTCCCTCGAACAAATCAACGATATCACTTTCAAGTCTTAGCATCACGCTTTCTGTCTCCGGGTCGCCCATTCTACAGTTGTATTCTATCACCATGGGTTCGCCTTTTACATTGATTAAACCAAAGAAGATAAAGCCTTTGTAGTCGATTCCTTCTTCAGATAGTCCCTCTATCGTTGGCTGAATGATTCGTTCCTCCACTTTCTTCATCCAGTCATTATCTGCAAATGGGACTGGTGAGACGCTGCCCATGCCCCCTGTATTCAGTCCTGTATCGCCTTCACCAATGCGCTTGTAATCCTTTGCTTCTGGCAAAATTTGATAATGTTTGCCATCGGTTAAAACGAAAACAGAACACTCTATTCCACTTAAATATTCCTCTATGACGACTCGTGCCGACGCTTTTCCAAACATCCCACCTAACATTTCCTTTAATTCTCGCTGTGCTTCTGCCAGCGTAGGGAGTATTAAAACGCCCTTACCAGCACACAGTCCGTCGGCTTTCAACACGTAGGGAGCCTCCAAAGTCTCCAAGAAACGAAGTCCTTCATCTAATGTCTCACCCGTAAAGGTGTGATATCGGGCGGTTGGGATGTTGTGGCGTTGCATGAAAGCCTTGGCAAAATCCTTGCTGCCTTCCAGTTTTGCACCCTCTTTCGATGGACCTATGACCACGGTGTCTTTGGTTTTGGCGTCATTTTTCAATGCATCGTAGATGCCATTCACAAGAGGGTCTTCGGGTCCAACGACAACCATGTCAATCTTTTGAGTGCATATAAAATCTTTGATAGCATCGAAATCGTTCACCTGAATGTCGACGTTGGTGCCTACTTCACTTGTTCCAGCATTGCCGGGAGCGATGAATAGTTCGGTTACTCGTTTGCTTTGGGCTATTTTCCAGCCCAAGGCGTGTTCTCTTCCGCCACTACCTAATAATAATATCTTCATGCGTATGTTTCCTTTTTTTATTTCAGATAATCTTCAAAGTACTGTGTGATGCGTTCGTGGAGGTGAACACTTTGGTGTCCTCTCATATTGTGTGGTTCACCCGGATAGACGAAGAAATCGGGTTGTGTGCCTTGCTTGATACACTCAGCGATGAACGATAAGCAGTGTTGCGGCACTACCGTTTTGTCGTTAGTGCCTTGAATAATTTGTAATTTTCCTTTCAAATTCTTGGCTTGTGGTATCAAGGAAGTCTTGGTGTACCCTTCAGGATTGGCTTGTGGTGTATCCATATAGCGCTCTCCATACATCACTTCATACCATTTCCAATCAATAACAGGACCGCCAGCGACACCCACTTTGAAGGTTTCGGGATAATTTGTCATCAGCGAAATGGTCATAAAACCGCCGAAACTCCAACCATGCACGCCTATTCTGTTGGCATCGACGTATGGCAAAGTCTTCACATATTCAATGCCCTTCATTTGGTCTTGCATCTCTATCTGACCCAATTGGCGGAATGTTGCTTGTTCAAAATCTCTACCTCTGCGTTCACTTCCTCTGTTGTCGAGTATGAGGAGGATGTATCCCTTCTGTGCCATGTAGGTTTCCCAACTACGAGAAGCGTAATGCCAACGTGCATCTACGTTGTGTGCATGAGGTCCTCCGTACACATAAAGCACCAAAGGATATTTCTTGTTTTCATCAAAATTGGCTGGTTTCACCATGCGATAGCACAAGTCGGTCGTGCCGTCAGCGGCTTTGAGAGTGCCACATGTAAAGGTTGGCACCTGATATCCTTTCCACGGGTCAGCCGCTTCAAAGTACTGGGTGCGCTTTCCGTTGGCAATATTGATAATCTCGATGTTGCGTGGAACGGTGGGTTCGCTGTACTTATCTACGATAAATGTTCCGGAAGGGGATAATGACGGACTGTGATAGCCACGCCCGTTATCCAACAATCTGCGCTTTCCAGTCTTGACATTTACGGTGTATGTGTTGGTTTGCAACGCATGCTTTTCGGTAGAGGTATAGACAATCGACTTGTCTTTTACATTGAATCCTATCACGTCCAACACCACCCATTTGCCTTTGGTAAGCTGTTTTACTAACTTGCCGTTTGCTTGGTAGAGGTACAAATGGTTGTAACCGTCACGTTGGCTTTGCAAGATGAAGAGGTTGTTGTCCCAAGGCAAGAATACAATGGGGTGCTGTGGCTCTACATATTTATCGTGCGTCTCTCGGTAAAGCTCTGCAATTTTCGTGCCAGTTTGCGCATCATAGCTCACCAACTGACAGTCATTTTGGTCCCTATTCAGCTCAAACACATAGATAATCTTGCTGTCTGGACTCCATGCAATGTTGGTAAAATATCGGTCGGTGGGGTCACCAGCCTGCAAAGTAACCGTCTTTTTTGTGGCTAAATCATACACTAACACCGTTACTTTGTGACTTGTTTCGCCTGCCATAGGATATTTGTCTGGCTCGCATTTCGCTATTCTACCGAAGATGTTTACTTGTGGATAGTCAGCCACCATGCTCTGATCCATGCGATAGAATGCCAATTTTTGTCCATTGGGTGCCCAAAACAAACCTTTGTGTATGCCAAATTCGTCACGGTGTACGCTTTGACCATAGACGATTTCCCTACTTCCATCGGTTGTCAACTGAATGTCGTTGCCATCAGAGGTGCGTACATGGAGTTGCTGACTTTTAGGTTCTATATAAGAGATAGCCTTGGATTTGGCATTCCATTCGACCACCTCGCCCTGTTCAGCAGTGCTGATGCACCTTGCTGTCTTTTTCGTTTTCCAGTTGTACAAGCACATGTTTGCCCCGCTGCGCAGCAGTACCAGTGACTTGCCAGGATAAGGAAACGAGGTGCCAAACAGGTTTTTAACCTGGCTGGATCCGTCGCTTGTTGCGTATTTATTTATTTCATCCAGCGTGAATAGGATGCGCTCTTTGCCCGTTTTCTTGTCGATAACGCTGCATTGGCTGGCTTCTGTGCGAATCAGCTCATCGCCCCACCATGTTGTGTAGCGATTTTCTGGGACGAACTTTCGATAGTTTTTCCCGCCAAAATTCAACTCTTCGAGCGTGAATAGTTTTTGTCCCATAACCGTTTGTCCTCCTACGAATAGGGCAATGAGGGTAAGAAAACTGAACCAAGTTTTATTCATAATCGTCTATTTGATAATTCTTTCTTCCACGTTCTTTACCACCTCGTTTACCAAATGACCGTCCACGTCCGTCTTTGTCAAAGCGTTTCTTGCCTTTGTAATCAGGCATATCGTTGTTATCATATGAACGGTCGTTGCGGCGGTTTCCGCCTTTTTTGCGCTCGTCTCTTTCCTGTACTCGTTCCAAGGAATGAAATTTGAACGAGCGGATATCCGCAATTTCGTTCTCTTCGTTTTCTTCTAGGCGTTTTTTGAACTCGCGATTTTTCTTAAATCGATGCTTTTCAGCCATCTCTTTCTTTTCCTCTTCGGTCTTGATGATGCCTCCTTCGGCACGAAATTCCTTCATCTTTCCGTCGAAGATAGCATACTTTCTAAACTCACATTCAAGGCTTCCGTTGTACACTGGTATCTTGATGGACGGTTTCAAGCCAATCTGTTCGAAACATTCTTCACGATAACTCAATATCCAAGCATCATTGCCCATGAACTCGTGTTTCAGTCGTTCGCCAATCATCTTGTAGGTTCCGAGCAGGTTGGGCGTGGAGATACGCTCGCCGTATGGCGGATTGGTAATGAGAATACTGGGTTCTTGAGGCTTCTTAAAGTTCTTGAAATCAGCCTGTTCTATCGTGATATCTTTGGTTAGTCCCGCTGCTTTAACATTCAGTCGAGCCGTGTTCACCGCTTTCATGTCAATGTCATAGCCATAAATATGGTGCGTGAACTCGCTCTCTTGCGACTCGTCATTATAAATACGGTCGAACAACTCCTGGTCAAAGTCGGGCCATTTCTCGAATGCAAATTCCTTTCTAAAGATGCCAGGGCTCATGTTTCGGGCAATCAGCGCAGCTTCTATCAACAACGTACCACTGCCACACATCGGGTCAATGAAATCGGTTTCGCCTTTCCAGCCTGTCAACAAAATCATTCCGGCAGCCAACACCTCGTTCAAAGGAGCTTCTACAGATTCCTGTCGGTAGCCTCTTCTATGTAGCGACTCACCACTTGAGTCCAAAGAAAGTGTTGCATCTTCGTCGGCAATGTGTATGTGTAGGCGCATGTCAGGATTACTCACCGAGATGTTCGGGCGTGTTCCTGTCTTTTCTCTGAATTGGTCTACGATGGCATCCTTCACCTTGTAGGTCACGAATCTGGAATTTCTGAACTCTTCAGAATAAACCACCGAGTCGACAGAGAATGTCTTTCCTTTTTCTATGTACTGGCTCCAGTCCACCGTCTTGATTTCATCATACACCTCTTCAGCAGAGCGAGCCTTGAAGTGTTTGATGGGTTTGAGGATGCGGATGGCTGTATGAAGTTGGAAATTGGCGCGGTACATCATTTCTTGATTGCCAGTAAATGACACCATTCTACGTCCTATTTGTACATTGTTTGCACCCAGTTGGGTCAGCTCTTGTGCCAAAACGGGTTCCAAGCCCATGAAAGTTTTGGCGATGAGTTCAAATTCCATTTGATTGAATTGATAAATAATAGTTGTATTAAAATAATGAAAACTTAATTCTTGTTGTATTTCTTTGTGTCGGGAGCCAAGTCTTCTGTCACCCAAACATTGGCGCCAATGACGCTTCCCTTACCGATGGTAACTCTGCCTAAGATGGTGGCATTGGCATAGATGATGACGTTGTCTTCAATGATGGGATGACGTGGAATGCCCTTGACAGGGCTTCCATGCTCATCTAATGGAAAACTTTTAGCTCCCAAGGTTACCCCTTGGTATATTTTCACGTTGTCGCCAATCGTGCATGTGGCACCAATAACGACACCTGTACCATGGTCAATAGTGAAGTATCTGCCTATGTGTGCGCCCGGATGAATGTCGATTCCAGTTTCCGAGTGAGCCATTTCTGTCATCATTCTGGGTATCAGAGGAACTTTGAGTAGATAGAGTTCGTGTGCGATGCGATAGTTTGCCAATGTTTTGATGATAGGGTAGCACGCTATAATCTCAGCCCGGCTTTCAGACGCAGGGTCGCCATTGTAAGCTGCGATGACATCTGTTGAGAGTTTTTCACGTATTTCAGGTAGTTTCTTGACCAACTTGAACGACAATTCCCTGGCCATCTTTTTCTGTTCGTCTGCTTCCAACTCGCTCAACGTAGTCTCGCAGTCTTCACAGAAACGGAGTCCAGCTAAGATTTGATCTTCCAGCAAGCGTTGGAATCGTTCTACATTTACACCTATATAATATTGTATTGTTTGAACATGCACCGATGCTTTTCCATAATATCCAGGAAAAAGAATGGCTCTTGACAAGTCTATGATTTCTTGCAGTGTTTTACCAGATGGGAGAGGGTATCCATCACGCTGCCGATGGCACAAGTTGTTGAGTGATTCTGGTTGGGACAGCAGTTCAACCGTGCTTGTCAACGCATGAGTCAAATTATCTTTACTCATCTCTATGTAATGTCTCAATATTTAAGGTACAAAGGTACGATTTTAAAATTGAAAACAACCGGTAGTGATGCATAAATTTAATTATTTTCGATTGTAATATGATTGTAACATGTGTTTAAAAGACTTGTAATATAACTCCGCTATTTTTGCTCTCAAAATCAGTAGGCACTATGCCAGACTGTACTTTGATTATTCATTATTAAACCATATCAATGTTAACAATTTATTTGTGCATCGTCATTTTTCTGCTTTCTTTAGCAGTTTTTGACTTATTTGTAGGTGTCTCTAACGATGCTGTCAACTTCTTACAGTCGGCAGTGGGAGCCAAGGTGGCCAAGTTTCGCACCATCCTCATCATTGCTTCCTTTGGTGTTGTCCTGGGTGCGGTCATGTCATCGGGCATGATGGATGTGGCTCGGCATGGCATCATGAATCCAGCCCAGTTTAGTTTCCATGAGGTCATGATTATTTTCTTGGCAGTTATGGTTACAGACGTCATTGTCTTGGATATCTTCAATCGCTTGGGAATGCCTACCTCTACCACGGTATCCATGGTCTTCGAGCTGTTGGGTGCCACCTTCATGTTGGCCATTATCAAGATGATAGCCGACTCTTCCCTCGGATTCAGTGATTTGTTGAACACAGAACAGGCCTTAAAAGTGATTATTGCCATCTTTGTGAGTGTCGCCATCGCTTTCGTCTTTGGCGTTGTCGTGCAGTATCTTACGCGTATCATTTTTACTTTCAATTACAAGAAAAACATGCGTTATGCCATTGCCATTTTTGGTGGCATCGCATTCACCGCTTTGGCTTACTTCATCTTTATGAAGGGTTTAGGGAAGTCTCCTTATATATCCGAAGCCACACGGCAATACATCAATGACCATGTAGGCATGTTGCTTGTTTATACCTTTATCGGCTCGGCCATCCTCATGCAGATTATGCATCTCATGGGGGTGAACATCTTCAAGTTCGTTGTGTTGATGGGAACGTTTGCCTTGGCGATGGCATTTGCTGGCAACGACTTGGTTAACTTCATTGGCGTTCCGCTTGCCGGACTTGATTCGTATCAAACTTATTTGGCGCAGGGTAACGGCACTGCTCCCACTTCTTTCTTGATGACCAGTTTGGTTGAGAGTGCCAAAACCCCTCCATTTTATTTAATGTTAGCAGGCGTCATCATGATCATAGCAATGGCCACATCAAAGAAAGCTCATCGTGTGATTAAAACTTCGGTTGATTTGGCACGACAAGACGAGGGCGACGAGATGTTTGGATCGAGTGGTGCCGCACGCAGTATCGTTCGCTTCACACAAAATACCAACTCGTATGTCATGAAAATCATTCCTAATCGAATCATCGATTGGATAAACAGCCGATTTGATCACCGGGCCGCATCTTTAGATGATGGTGCTGCTTACGATGTGGTTCGGGCAGCGGTTAACTTGGTTTTGGCTTCCATGCTGATCACCTTTGGTACCAACTACAAGTTGCCATTGTCTACCACCTATGTTACCTTCATGGTTGCCATGGGTACCAGCTTGGCCGATCGGGCATGGAGTCGCGAGAGTGCCGTGTTCCGTGTAACGGGTGTATTGTCTGTCATCGGCGGTTGGTTTATCACGGCTGGCGTTGCATTTCTTTGCACTGCCGTGGTTGCTTTGCTGATGTTCTATGGAGGTATCTTAGCACAAGCGGCCTTCATCGCTTTAGTAATCTATTGTTTATTTAGAGGGTCGAAGGATAAGTCGGACGGCGGCTCGGGCAAAGATGATACTTACCGTTTGATGATGCGCACGCAAGATCCGGTTATTCTCTGGGATTTACTGAGCAAACATGTCAGTCGTACGCAAAGTTACATGACACGTTTTGCCAACGAACAATACAATGCTATTATGGACGGATTTATCAATGATAAGCCAAGTGTGTTGAGGCACAGCCTGAATGCGCTGCGCAATGAGAAAACATCTCTCACGAAATACCGTCGACAGGAACTGATGGCTTTGCGTAAGGCACCTGCCGACCTCGCCATTGAGCGCAATACGTGGTTCCATGTGGGCATGAACGCGTCGCAGCAATACATCTATGGATTGCGCCGTATGCTTGAGCCTATCAAAGAACATGTTGACAACAATTTTACTCCTATCACGCAGCGTCTCATTGACGAATATCAACCCATTCGTTTGAAAATCACCGACTTTTTAACCCAAACCGAAAACTTTATTGCCACAGGTAGGTTTGAAAACTATCGGGAGTTGTTGGATAAGGCTGACCAGTTTGAAACAGAGTTGAGTGAATTTCGTAAGAAGCATATCGATCGTATACAGATGGCACAGGACAACGAGACCTTCCAATTGTCGCTTGTCTATCTCAACCTGCTCCAAGAGAGCCAACTACTGATTAGCAGTATGCGCCATCAGCTCAGGGCTGCTAAGAAGTTTAAGGAGTAAAGGCTTTTGCAACAACGAATGGAACAGATGAAATAACTCGAGTCAATAAACAAGGATACTTGATGGATAGAAGTCGTTGGTAAACAATCATTTAACAAGAAACATCGGGAAAGTGCATTGAGTGGTAATACCACGCTTTGCACTTTCCCTTTTTCCTACTTTTGCTTTCCGTTTCCAATCTCCATGACTTTAGCGTCCAATGTCATTGACTTTGCAAGCCAATCTGTATGACTTTGCAGCCCAAAGTCAATGAGTTTGGGCGCTGTGTATTTTGCCCTAAAATCGTTGTCAATTGTTCAAGAAACTCAATGATGCTGGCACAAAACAAAATCCCCTCGCCATTCATGTGCAGAAAGTCATGATAGGCGAGGGGATGAGCTTGTGATTTATGATGTTTGAGGGCTAATCGAAGCGTTGCATTATTCCTTGAATGGGAGCGGTTTGCCAATGCTGCCGTTCGGCACTTGTATCTTCAAAAGGTTGCAAATGGTGGGTGCAATGTCGTTGATGGTTGCTTCGTAACCGCTTCTGCCATGTGGAATTCCCCAGCCGTATAGCACAAATGGGATGTGCGAATCGTAGGGATTCCATACCCCGTGCGTGGTTCCTTGGTGAGGAGCCGTGCCTGCATGTTCGTAATGAGCGGGCGAAAGTACAACCTCCATGTCGCCGCTTCTCTGGGCGTTATACCCATTGCGCATCATGTTTTTCAGGCGGGCGGGCATGGGAAGACTCTCCATATTCTCGTAATCAACCACGAATTCAATCTTAGTGTCTTGTTTCAAGAACACTGCAATCTCGTCTTTTACTTTTTGGATATCAAGGTTCGATTGGCCAATCGTTTCATGGTCAAGATAGATACGGTATTCGATGTAGTCTTTAACTAATGGCTTGGCCACCCCGAATTTGGCCGTGAGGTGTTCGTTGAGAGCCTTCATGGTTGCGCGGGCATCCCATGTTCCAGCCTGAATCCTGTGTGCGCGGAGGTAATCTGTGTTATGCGAAGCTCCGTGATCGGCCGTGAGGAACAGCAGATAGTTGCCTTTTCCCACCCTTTCGTCCAACTTATTGAGCAGTTTGCCCAACTCCTTGTCCAGGTTAAGGTATATCGCATCGGTTTGTTTACTTCTCACTCCGTATTTGTGACCCACATAGTCGGTCGATGAAAAACTCATGGCCAGGAAGTCGGTTTCATCGCCTTGCCCCAGTTTTTCGTTGTCCAAAACCTCCATGGCCAGACGCACCAAGATGGAATTTCCTTCCGGATCGGTGCGTACGTCACGTTTGATGATGTCGTAATTCTTCTTATTGAAGGCTTTCAACCATGCCGGAAGATCATTCATGTAGTAAGTGCTGGTGATGAAAGAGCCAGCCGATACATCCATCCAATAGGCCGCATTGGCCGTATGTCCGCCTGGCATGATGGCACTACGGTCTTTGATGGAAATAGCAATGGTGCGCGACCTGAAATCGTTGGCCAATCGTAAAGCGTCGGTCATGGTTGTCACTTTGAGGTTGCGAGGCGACATCTTGCCAGCCTTCGACTGGCTTCCTACGCTGCTGACGGTGTTGTCTTCGGCGCAATAAACACGCTGGCCTTTGATGTAAAAGTTGTTACCGGCAATGCCAGAGATGGCTGGCACCGAGCCTGTATAAACGTGTGTATGGCCTGCGCAGGTAACGGTGGGGGTGTAATTGATGTTGAGGTTGTCGAAACTGAAGCCGCCATTGATGAGTCGGTTGAAGCCATCTTGCCCAAATCTGCTTTCATAATAAGGCAGATAGTCCCACCTCATTTGGTCTACGATGATGCCAACTACTAGTTTTGGTTTCTTGGGTTGAGCCATCACGAGGAGTGATGAGCATACCAAGAACGTGCAAAGTGTAAAAAACTTTTTCATTTCTTTCTATTGTTTTGCTGTGATACTGCAAAGTTACAATATTCTTTTTACAAAGCCATGTGCATAGCATTACAAAGTAAAGATGACTTGTCGCCAAAGGTTAGTCATGCTTGAGGCGTCTGTTGGGTTCTTTGCTTTCAATCCAACTCCTTAGGAGCCACAGGGCATTGTTGTATGCGCTTTGGCTAATCTTGCGCGTGGGGAAATCCATTTTGACACCGATGCTGAAGGCTGTCTTGAACTTTTCGGCCTCGTAAAGACTGGGTTGTCCCGTAAAAGGACCGTTGATAAATCGCATATTTGCGCGTTGGTGTCCCCCTAAACCAAAGCGGTAGTCCCAGTCGAGGCAGAGCGAAACGGTGCTGAAAAGGTGAATGTCAACGCCCAGCTGTGGTATAATACTCAAGGCTGGACATTGTACATCGTGCTCCATATAGAGAGTTGTACCAGGGTAACCTTCGGTGACCGCATAATTGCCTTTGCCCTGTGAGCGGCTAAGGTTGAGAAAATTGGTTTGAAGGGAGGCGCCAACGTGCGGCTGGATGATCCATTTCTTGGGAAAAAAGTAATATTTTGCTCCAGCGGTGAGGCCCATTGTATTAATCTTTTTCAGTCCAATTCCGCTGGAAAAGCCGGTCAAAAGTCCGGCTTGTTCAAAGTACACACCTCCTGTTAAAGCCAGTCTTTGAGTGAGAAAATAATCACCGCTGAGTGAAAATAGGTTCCCTTCGTTGTCATTGGGAACATAGAAGGGTTGCTTTTCCGGCGAATTGTCCCCTACGGAAGTCTTGCCCATTCCCAGTTGTAATCCCCATTGTTTAGGGGCGTCGTCATCACTTGCCGCTTTTATCTGTAACGAATAAAAAGCGACCATTGTTAAAATCAAGATGAAATATTGTTTTTTCATTTGTCGAAACTTGTTGAAATAAATGTGTGCAAATGTAAATAAAAAGCGGAAAAGTAAATGGCTGTTTCATCTGCTTTTTATGCTTTTTAACAGATTTAGGAAATTACTACTGAGCCTTTATCACGGGCAGGGGGCAAAAAAATATCATAACTCCGTGGAGCTATGATACTGATGTGTTGTTAAAACCATTCAGACTTGATGTCTAAACTATTTGTTGGCGGTGCGTACGAGACTCGAACTCGTGACCTCCTGCGTGACAGGCAGGCATTCTAACCAACTGAACTAACGCACCTCAACAAATGCTGTCATTTCTGTTTGCGGATGCAAAGGTAATGCTTTTAATTGAAAAGTGACAAACAGATGTCAAGAATCATTCGCAATTAATATATATTAACATATCGCCTTGCCTAATTTTATTGCAGCACTGTGAATTCTGCACAGGTGGCAAAGTCCTGTCCATCTTGTGAGCTAAGTGCGGTAAAACGCACATATCGTACCTTAACAGGTTTGCTGAACAGTACGCGTTGTTGCTTCATACCATTCTCAAAGTTACCTTCTGCAACGGCCTTGCTCCAGCTTTTGCCGTCATCACTCACCTGCACGCGGTAGTTCTTGATGCGGCCGTTTGACGAATCCTGACGTGGTAAATAGGTAAAGCCTTTGAGTATCTTGGACGATCCGCAATCCAAATCGAACCAATGAGGATAGTTGGCCACCGTAACACTGTACATGGTGTGCCAGTAGGTGCGGGGATTCCCATCGACAAGGTGGCTGGCATCCCCCTCTCCAC
>JAQYPT010000087.1 GCA_028726625.1 Prevotellaceae bacterium
TTTGCCGTTGTCTCCGATGAGTTGCAGGTATTTTTCCTGTGAAGCGTAGTGCGTGCCGAGGTCCAGGTAGTGGAGGAAGGCATCGCGTTCATAACCGACATTTACGAAGCAAGCGTTGAGGCCGGGCATCAGTTTGCGCACCTTGGCCAGGTAGATGTTGCCCACCGAGAAGTGTTCGGTGCGTCCTTCGCGTTGAAATTCAACAAGCTTTTTGTCTTCGAGCAATGCGATGGAGATGTCTTTGGCCGAAACATCTACAATTACTTCGCTTGTCATGTCGTTTAGTGTTTAGAGCTGAATTGAAAACGGCGGGTAAACGAGGAGGTCCTCCGCGGGGAGCGGGGCTTTCTGTGCTCGTTTACTAGCCGGGTGGTAAAAAGTCTGGTTCGTTACGCCGGGCTATTTGCTCTTGTGGCGATTCTTGCGCAGTCTTTTTTTACGCTTGTGCGTAGCCATCTTGTGGCCCTTCTTTTTCTTACCGTTTGGCATAATTTTAAATGTTTAAAAATAATATGTTTTGTACTAAATTTTCTATATTAATAGATGTAGAATACCAATTTGATAATTCTCAACTTAAAAGTTGCCTTACGCTTTCATCTCATTGATGAAACTCTTAGATGGTTTAAAGCTGGGCAAATCGTGTGCATCAATTGTAATTGTGGTATTCTTTTGAATGTTTCTGGCAGTCTTTGCCGCTCTGTGCTTGATAATAAAGCTGCCAAAACCTCTCAAATAAACATTTTCTCTTTTCTTGAGAAGGCTATCCTTTACAGTACTCATGAAGCATTCTACCACAGCTGCTACTTCTTTTTTCTGTAAGCCGGTAGACATTGAAATTTCGTTGATGATATCTGCTTTCGTCATTGTATTTATTGTTATTTGTTGTTATTTTTTATCTTGTACCTCGATTTTGATTTGCAAATATAGTTGTTTTTTGCGTGATAGAGAAATATATTTAGTTATTTTTGCCAAAATACTTCATAAAAATAGTTCAGAAGTAGTTCTTATCCAAGAACTTATATATCTACATTAAGAAAATATGCCCATTTCACTTTTGTGAATCTACCTTTGTGCTAAGGAACTGGTGCAGCTGTTTTTCCCCGTTTTATGTCACAAGCTTTACCATCATATCCATGTTTTCAGTTCATTGCATTAGCCTAAGATTGTGGAGATGTGAGAATAACTTGTGATTCGATACATGTTTTTCAAGGATATTAAATGCGATTTTGAAATCTTTTTGGTGGCTAACCTTCACCTGATGACAATAGGCCACATAGGTCAGAAAAAGCACTCGTGCTGTAGATGAACAGCATGAAATGCAGAGCTATGTGGAAGGTATTTTGCCGAACAGGCGGAATTAGTATTCCATGATTGCAGGTAATTCTTTGGCCTGATCAATCATTTTCAGAACTTCTGAAACAGAGGGTACGCGGTTTACCAAGTTTCTCTTATTATTAATTTCTTCAAGTTTTTGCTGTAAATTATCTGCTACCCGGTGTTTCAGTTCCTTTACCGTGTCAATACCAGCGGCTTCCAAAAGTTCAGAGAACTGTGGACCTACACCGTTAATGCGCATCAAGTCAGCATGGTTTGTCCACTTCAGAATACTTTTACCACTTATCCCTGTTGTTTCTTCTAGGGTTTTACGGCCGGCAGGAGTTTTTGCCTTTTGCAGCAAATCATCCACTGTATTGATACCTGCTTCAACAAGTTTTTTTGCATTTACGTTGCCGATTCCCTCGACGTCGATAATCTTGTAAGTCATCTTTGTTTAAAATTAGTTTATGAAAGGTTTCTTTTAGTATCGCCAAAGTTAATGATAAATGCTTAGATATCAAAATATTTCCAGCTGTTTTTTGTTAGAATTCACGAGGCATTATTGTGAGCTTTAATGCGTTGTTCTTGTGCAATATATAATAAATGTGTAGATTTGCATGATGAGAAAAATAATCCATGTTGACATGGATGCCTTTTACGCTTCGGTAGAACAGCGTGACCATCCCGAATTAAGAGGCAAACCGGTCGCGGTAGGTCACGACGGACCGCGTGGGGTAGTGAGCACGGCAAGTTACGAGGCGCGCAAGTTTGGTGTGCATTCGGCCATGGCCATGAGCAAAGCCAAGCGTCTGTGTTCGCAACTGATCATTGTGCCTCACAGAGGAGAGGTGTACCACGAGGTTTCCATACAGGTTCGTGAGATATTTCGTGAATACACGGACATCATTGAACCTATATCCTTGGATGAGGCATTTTTGGACGTTACTGACAATAAAAAGGGTATTGATGATCCGCGGACCATCGCCCTTGAAATTAAAAAGAAGATACGAGAAACCACCCATTTAACTGCTTCTGCCGGCGTGTCTTTCAATAAATTTCTAGCCAAGATAGCTTCTGATTATCGAAAACCTGATGGATTGTTTGAGATTAGTCATGAAGATGCGTACGATTTTATTGGTCAGTTGAAGATAGAAAAATTTTGGGGCATCGGACCCAAAACAGCTCAACTGATGCATAAAATGGGAATCTTTACAGGCGAACAGTTGCGCCATGTTTCTGAACAACACTTGATTGACGTGTTTGGTAAGATGGGCAGCGTGTACTATCATGATGCCAGAGGCGAAGATGAACGGCCTGTCGTCAGCCATTGGATACGCAAATCCGTTGGCTGCGAACGTACATTCCAGGAAGATCTCACCCTGCGATCGGCTGTCTTAATTGAACTTTACCACACGGTGTTGGAACTGATTGAACGAATCAAAGAGGCTGATTTTGAAGGCAAGACACTGACCTTGAAAATCAAATTTGATGATTTTACGCAAATAACCAGAAGCGCAACTGTGGACCATTGCTTGCAAACTAAAGACCAAATACTACCTCTGGCAAAGAGTTTGTTACGTGAGGTGGATTACTCCCGTCGAGCTATCAGGCTGATGGGACTGTCTGTAAACAACCCTCATGCTGACGATAAGGCTGAAAAGAAAATACGATGGGAAGAAGGATGGATTGATGGCTTTCAAGATGCCTAATAAGAATCTTTCTCATAACTATGAGCACCATCTCGTGTAAAATTTTATATTGTGTGCTAAACCAGTAGGAATGGGGCTTTGAAAAACTTAAAATCATTTGGACGTATCAGATAACTTTTGTAATTTTGCATAGAATAAAAAAGCAATATTGGCATTGATGATTTGGCCTGAACCTTCTTTTTTGTGCAGGTCATACATCAAATGAATCATCATAATCATGAAACAAACAAAGATAGTATGTTCGATCAGTGATCGGAATTGCAGTGAGGAGTTTTTACGAAAATTGTTTTTCGCGGGTATGAATGTCGTGCGTATGAATACTGCTCACGCCACTATTGAGGGGATGAAAGAAGTCATCAAAAATGCTCGTGCAGTTTCTTCCCACCTGGCATTATTAATTGACACCAAGGGACCAGAAGTGAGAACCACGAACGTTACTGAGCCATTAGTTTACAAGACGGGAGAAATTGTGAAGATTTTCGGCAGACCGGACGTAGACACCACACACGACATCATCAACGTTTCGTATGTTGACATCGCAAGAGATTTGAAAATTGGTAATGACATCTTGATTGATGATGGGGCTCTCGACTTGAGAGTTATTGATATCATCGGCCCCATGCTGGTGGCACAAGTCATGAATGACGGCGTACTCGGGGCACATAAAAGTGTGAATATACCAGGCAGACACATCGACTTACCCGCACTTACCGAGAAAGACAAACACAACATTCTCTTTGCTATCGAGCAGGACATTGACTTCATTGCGCATTCTTTTGTCCGTAATGCGCAGGATGTAAAAGCCGTGCAAGACATCCTTGATGAACACCACAGCGACATCAAAATCATTTCAAAGATAGAAAACCAAGAAGGGGTTGATAACATCGATGAGATTATAGATGCCTCTTATGGTATCATGATTGCCCGCGGTGACCTGGGTATCGAGGTTCCCATCGAGGAAATACCCGGCATTCAGCGCCAAATCATTCGCAAGTGCGTCATGAAGAAAAAGCCGGTCATCGTGGCTACGCAGATGCTTCACACTATGATTAACAATCCGCGTCCCACACGAGCCGAAGTAACTGACATTGCCAACGCCATCTATTCTCGGACAGATGCATTGATGCTCAGTGGTGAAACGGCATCTGGACGATATCCTGTAGACGCTGTACAGACCATGGCGCGCATCGCTGAGCAGGCCGAAGCCGACAGAACGTGGGAAACAACCATCGATCCCATGGCTTATGGTTATGAAACCCAACGAGAATTCTTGGCACATTCAGCCATTGAATCTACCCGTCGATTGGGCGTGAAGGGCATCATCACGGCCAGCGAGACGGGACAAACGGCTCGCACACTGTCGTCTTTCCGCGGTTCTACACCTATCTTGGCCATCTGTTATAGAGAGAAAACGCAACGATTGCTGAATTTGAGTTACGGAATTATTCCTATTTACCAAAAAGAACATACCAGTTCTGAATACCTCTTCACGGCAGCCCTCAGGATGCTCCGTCAGAAGGGATATATCAAACCAGAGGATAAAATTGCCTACCTCAGCGGCAGCTTCGGGAAGAACGGTGGTACCACTTTGCTTGAAATTAATAAAGTAGGGCAGGTGTTTGATAACTCATACGAGTTCCACCTTCCACATTATGTAAAGGACGAAACAGAAGCGAAGCGATAAACGACCGTGGCAAACTTTGAACAAAAATGAAATGAACATCGGAATCATTGGAACAGGAAAAATCGTCAACGAAATGATTCCCGTGGTCCAACAAATCAATGGTATCACGATTCAAGTCATTTGCAGCCGACCGCAAAGTCTTTCAAAGGCAGAGCGGCTGGCTGCTTTGTTTCATATTAAAGAGGTGTACAACGATTATGATGCCATGCTCCACGAGAGTGACATCGATTTTGTTTACGTGGCTGTAGCCAATCATGCACATGCAGCCTATGCGCGGCGTGCCTTGTTGGCCAAGAAAAATGTCATCATAGAAAAACCCATCTGTTCGTCTGTTGCTGAATTAGAAGAGTTGATGCAGTTGGCATCTGCTGACAACTTGTATATATTCGAAGCCGTTACCTTATTACACATGCCTCACTATCGATTGATAAAAGACGAGTTACTGGCGCAACTGGGGCGTATCAAATTGATAGCGTGCAATTACAGTCAGCGCTCCAGTAGGTACGATTTGTATTTAAATCACCAGTTAACGCCCGCGTTTGATCCGGCATGCCATGGTGGGGCTTTGATGGACATCAACGTCTACAATATCAATTTTGTCGTGTCATTGTTTGGCGAACCCGCCCGCGTGGAATATCATCCCAATGTGGGACATAACAAAATTGATACCTCTGGAGTGGCCATTTTGACCTATCCTGATTTCGTAGCCACCTGCATTGGTGCTAAAGATTGTGACGGGCATTCGTTTGGAGCCATACAGGGCGACGAAGGACACATAGTCGTCACAGGCCCCGTCAGTACGCTGTCTGAATTGAAACTGTGCAAGGACGGTAAACCGCAAACCATCAACATTCAGCCCAAAAAGCATCGGTTAGCTTTTGAATTCGAGCATTTTCGTGATATTTATCACGCCCATAAGGTAGATGAAATGGAGCATTACTTGCAAATTTCTCACCAAGTGATGAAAGTAATCGATCAATTGCGAGGCTACACCTTATTTTATAAATAACGTGAATTCGACGAATTATAAGTGTTTATAAATTTGATGATTAGCGAAATTTGTTGTAATTTTAAGGTATTGGTTTACAAACAATTACAAACAAAAATCGCTATGATCACCGAGGATAAAGTTACTGAAATATTTTGTATGGCAGATGATTTCTGCAAGTTTTTTGATGCAATGGTGGCAAAATATACGCAAAAGCCTACTGGAAAAAGAAAGTATCATCGAGATTCCACGATGTCAAAGGCAGAAGTCATGCTAATAATGATTCTTTTTCACGACTTTGGTTATCGCTGCTTTAAACATTTCTATCTTGAAAAGGTATGTAAGCATCTGCGTCATTTGTTTCCTAAAGTTGTCTCATACAACCGTATAGTAGAATTGCAAAGGGAGGTTGTCATTCCACTCGCTTTGTTTATCAAGAAAGTCTTGTTAGGAAAATGCACGGGCATAAGTTTTGTTGACAGCACACCACTGCGTGTCTGCAAGAACCAATGAAGCCCTTACCACCTACTGTGATGCAGTGGCGCATGGATTCTCGCATCCCGAAGCGGAGACCATGGCAAGTGAAGTATTGTATCGAGGACTTCACTTTTCCAAGTACGACACACTTGTGTCTGTCTTGGAGAATGAGTTTGAAAAGGAACTGCCCTTGCCACTCCCCGAACGCCTTGCTCCGATATTGCTAATGAATCAAGCGATCGAAGAGACCTTAGAAAAATACAATCTCACAGGCGACTTCGATGCAAGCCCTGAGTATGATACACTCTACACCGAGCTTACCGGCACTATTGTCCTGCTCATCGAGACGAACAATCTGCCCACGACTGGCGGTATGCAGGATTCAAAAGCATCCCAATAGTTTTACCCCTCCGAGAGCCTTTTGAGCTTCAAGGACCAAGATACATCGTCAGCTCCATACGTCAAGGGCAACATATTTCTTCTTGCCTTTATGTTGCGGACTATCTTGGTTCCGCTCTTGAAAACTCTAAAAGGCTCTCGGATATGAACAAGACACTCATGTATCAAGACCCGCACAAGACCTTCGGTACTCCTCTAATGAGAAAATCCCTCAAAAGACGCTCATCAGCGATGCAAATACGCATTCAGGTACTTGCCTGTCTGTGAGACCTTATTTGCAATGAGATCTTCCGAGCAACCCTCAAATATAACCCGTCCGCCATCTTTACCGGCACCGGGGCCCATGTCTATAATCCAGTCGGCCTGACTGATTATATCCATATTATGTTCAATGATAATCACCGTGTTTCTATCATCTGTCAACTTCTCAAAGAGCTCCAAAAGCCTCGATATATCAGACCCGTGAAGACCTGTTGTCGGCTCATCAAACACATATACGCTCCCCTTATTTCCTAGTTCGTTTGCTAGTTTCAGCCGTTGGCGTTCTCCACCTGAGAAGGTGTCCAATGGCTGTCCCAAGGTTTGGTAGCCCAATCCGACTTCGCAGAGTCGGCCGAGCGGTTCCGTTATTTTTCTGTCCTTGAAAAAGGCTTTCGCCTCACGAACAGTCATTGCCATGACGTCCGTAATACTTTTTCCATACAACTTGTATTGCAGTACTTCCGGCTTGAAGCCACTGCCATTACAGCGCTCGCAACGCACCTCTACCGCATCCAGGAAAGCGAGGTCTGTCGAAATGACTCCCAAACCTTTACATTCGGGGCATGCCCCCTCCGAATTGTTACTGAACAGAGCTTGCCTTACGTTGTTCTCCTTTGCAAACGAAGCCCTTATTGCATCCAATATACCTGTATACGTTGCAATACTTGAGCGCTTACTGCCACGTATGGCGCTCTGGTCTATCACAACTATGTCTTTGCATTGATCAGTCAGCGACTTTACGAGCGAACTTTTACCCGAACCAGCGACTCCCGTGATGACGCTCAGTACTTCTTTCGGGATTTGCACCGAGACATTTTTCAAATTATGCAGTGTGCTATTCTTCACATAGAGGTAACCAGAAGCTCTTCTATATTCATCTTTGAGGTGATTCTTGCGGTTGAGATATTGCCCCGTTGGCGTTCCTGACTTCTTCAGACCTTCAAAGTTCCCTTCGTAGACTATGTTTCCTCCCTTGCGGCCTGCCCCGATCCCCAGATCCACAATATGATCGGCAATGGCAATCACATCTGGATCATGTTCTATGATCAAGACGGTATTTCCTTTGTCTCTTAACTCAACCAACAATTTGTTCAGTCGCTGTACATCATGTGGATGTAAGCCGACACTGGGTTCGTCAAAGATATAAGTAAGATCTGTCAGACTGCTTCCCAAGTGTCTCACAAGTTTGATCCGCTGCGATTCGCCACCGGATAATGAGGAGGCTTCTCTACTTAGCGTCAAGTAACCCAATCCGATGGACACTAAGTTCTCGAGGTTGTCGATGAGGGCATTCAGTAGAGGTTCTACGGAGTTGTTATCTATCGTCCTGATGAATGCAAGGAGTTCATCAACTTGCATATTACAGCAGTCTGCAATGTTTTTCCCCTTTATTTTGCAGGTCAACACTTCCGAATTCAACCTGCTCCCATTACACTCGGGGCAAGCATCTTGCTTAACCACCTCTCTGTACCGAGATGCGTTTTTCCCCGTTATTTCCTTAGATTCCTTCTTGAGGAAGGTACGCTCAAAACGCGGCAAGATTCCTTCGTATGTACCTGTTTTTGGAAATCGGGGATCGGCATTGGGCAGTTTCAACCAGTTGCATAGATGAGGTTATGCCATTCTTCCTCAGTATAATCCTTGATCTTCTTGTCGTTGTCAAATAACCCCGAGTACACATAACGTGTCCAGCGCCATCCGCCGACTTCAAATGTCGGAAACCTTATGGCTCCTTCATTTAGAGATTTGTCCTTATCTATCAATTCATTCAGATCAACAATATTCACTTTGCCCAAGCCTTCACAACGGGGACACATACCACGGGGATTGTTGAATGAAAACACGGTGGAATAACCGACAAAGGGAGTTCCTATACGGGAAAACAGCAGCCTTAAAAGCGAATAGATATCGGTGACTGTTCCGACGGTTGAGCGGACATTTCCCGCTATCCTTTTTTGATCGACAATGATCGCCACAGCCAAGTTTTCCAAACTGTCAACATCGGGCTTCCCATATTGCTGCAACCTGTGACGAGTAAAACTATCATAAGTTTCGTTCAAGAGCCTCTGTGACTCGGCTGCAATCGTATCGAAGACCAACGAAGTCTTACCGGATCCAGAGACCCCGGTAAATACCGTTATCTTCTTTTTGGGTATTCTGACCGAGACGTTTTTCAGGTTGTTTTCTCTTGCTCCTCTAACTATGATTTCATCCTGTTTCATGACGAATAACGTAATCTTATCGTGAGTTCGACGAATTATAAGTGTCTATAAATTTGGTGATTAGCGAATTTTGTTGTAACTTTAAGGTGTTGTTTACAAACAATTACAAACAAAAATCGCTATAATCACCGAGGACAAAGTTACTGAAATATTTTGTATGGCAGATGATTTCTGCGAGTTTTTTGATGCAATGTTGGCAAAATATACGCTAAAACCTACTGGAAAAAGAAATTATCATCGTGATTCCACGATGTCAAAGGCTGAAGTCATGCCAATAATGATTCTTTTTCACGACTCTGGTTATCGCTGCTTTAAACATTTCTATCTTGAAAAAGTATGTAAGCATCTGCGTAATTTGTTTCCTAAAGTTGTCTCATACAACCGTATAGTAGAATTGCAAAGGGAGGTTGTCATTCCACTCGCTTTGTTTATCAAGAAAGTCTTGTTAGGAAAATGCACGGGCTTAAGTTTTGTTGACAGCACACCACTGCGTGTCTGCAAGAACCAAAGAATACATATCCACAAGGTCTTCAGAGGTATAGCCCAAAGAGGTAAATGCTCCATGGGTTGGTTCTTCGGTTTCAAATTGCATTTGATTTGCAATGAGAAAGGAGAACTTCTCAATTTTATGATAACACCGGGAGATGTTGATTACCGTAAGCCTTTGGAATACAAAGCTTTTGTAGATTTCATATATGGCAAGCTGGTCGGCGACAAGGGGTACATCAGCAAGAGTCTCTTCCAAAGGATGTTCGTGGATGGAATACAACTTATTACCAAGCTGAAAAGCAACATGAAAGGAGCTTTGATGAGCGTTTCTGACAGACTCTTACTCAGAAAGAGAGCCATTATAGAAACTGTGAATGATGAGCTTAAGAATATTGCGCAGGTGGAGCACTCCAGACATAGATGCTTTGACAATTTCATTGTCAATTTATTGGGTGCTATTGCTGCCTATTGTCTGTTCCCAAAGAAGCCGTGTATCAATGTAAAAAAAACTATTGACACACAGCTTGCTCTGTTCTAAATTCGTCGAACTCACGTTATTTTATATATAGAGCCATTGGGCCGTCGTTGAAAAATATACACAAATCATGAATCAGAAAAAATTGACTGAGAGCGAATATCGTCAACGCATCAACGAACTGGAGGAAGCACTTGAATACGAGCGACTTCGCAATTACGCCTACGAGAAGCTCATCGAGATAACCGAAAAGGAAGAAGGAATTACCATTTTGAAAAAAGGCGACAAGTCAAACACGAAATAACACTAACCACATTCGTTTTTGCCCCTGTGTGTCCAAACTCAATGAGTTTGCCCTCCAATGTCTATGGGTTTGCCCTCCAATCTCAATGGGTTTGGGGGATAAAGTCATAGAGATTGATTTTTAAACTTAAATCTCTGCCATCACTCTAGATTTTTACATGCCGGGTAGACCATATTTTATCGGAAATAAGTTAACTTTTCTTATTGAAATGATGTCTTTTTTAGACGCAAATCATACCCACTCATCCAACCCGTTATACAATGTCATGAATGCTGACAATCCATTCGTCAAAAACACGGTAGTTTTGTTCATTTCTGCTAAACAGCATTTTCTTCACACGAAATATAAGTACTTAGGAATCTTCTTTATGCGCCAATATTAATCATTTTCACGCACACCCGATGGTGAATGTCGGAAAAAACTTTTTTTATCGTAAAATCTTATCAAATTTTTATTGAAAAACTTGATGAAATGAAAAAATATGCATATATTTGCAAAAGAAAGAACAGTTTCGGATTTTTTAATTTGGGTGATATGGCAAAATACAACATTGTTAAGAAAAAGGAAAAGGATGCCGCTTATCGTTCCCTAGTCAGTCCTGAGTTGATGGATGAGCTGAAGGAAAAAATATTAGATGTTATTCTCATCCAAAAGAAATACAAAGATAAGAATTATTCGGCAAAGAAACTGGCAGAGGACTTGGGCACCAACACGCGGTATATTTCGGCCGTCGTCAATGTGCGTTTCCACATGAACTACACTTCATTTGTCAACAAGTATCGTATTGAAGAGGCTATGGCCTTGCTGACCGATAAGAGGTATCAAGATTTGAATATGGAACAAATATCAGATATGGTGGGCTTTTCGAATCGGCAATCGTTCTACGCTTCTTTTTACAAGTTGAATGGTTGCACGCCCCGCGATTACAAGATGCAGCACCTGGCCATGCTTCCAGCAGATGCATTGCCTCCGAAGAAAGGAAAAAAGAAATCTAGTTCGAAGAAGAAAAAGAAGTAATAATCCTATTGTCGCTGAATGACACATGAATTTAAATATTCAGACGAGCGATTTGCTGATTTGCAAATGCTGAGGTATCGTCTGAAAGGGTTTGAGAACTTGACGCTCAAACAAAAGATTTACATCTATTTTTTGGCAAAGGCCACATTGGCGGGAAGAGATATCACGACCGACCAGTTTGGTAAGTATAACTTGAAGATAAGAAAGGTGCTTGAGGTAGTGTATGAGGAATATGCTGGCTCGAGGGATAGTAATGACTTCAAGAATCTGGAAATTTATCTGAAGAGGATATGGTTTTCTAATGGCATCTATCATCATTACGGCAGTGAAAAGATGATTCCTGGGTTTTCGGAAGACTTTTTTAGAAAAGTAGTGTCCGGGATAAATGCCTCACGCTTACCATTGGCACCGCATCAAAAGGTACAAGAGCTGCTTGATGAGCTTATTCCAGTGATGTTCGACCCCATCATCTTACCCAAGCGTGTGAACAAGACCGATGGAGAAGACTTGGTATTGACATCGGCTTGTAATTATTATGAAGGCGTTAGTCAAAAGGAAGTTGAGCTATTTTACGCTGCCCAGAAACAGCCTTCGGATGATGAACCTGTTTCTTATGGACTGAATACCAAGTTGGTGAAAGAGGATGGCGTCATCAAAGAGATACCATACACGACCAATTGCCTGTACCGAAAGGAGTTGAGACGAATAGTTTACTGGTTGGGCAAGGCACGAGAATTTGCCGAAAACGAACAGCAAAAGAAGATTATCACGCTGTTGATACGATATTATGAAACGGGCGACTTGAAGTTGTTCAACGAATACTCCATAGAGTGGTTGAAGGAACAAAGTGGACAAGTAGACTTCATCAATGGTTTCATAGAGGTTTACGGCGATCCGTTGGGATTGAAAGGCTCATGGGAGGGGCTTGTAGAATACAAGGATTTAGAGGCTACCAAGCGCACCCAACTCATCAGTAAAAATGCACAATGGTTTGAAGACCACTCACCGGTAAAACAGCGTTTAAAGAAAGAAAAGGTGCAGGGTGTAACTGCTCATGTCATCTGCGCTGCCATGTTGGGTGGCGATGAATATCCGTCGTCGGCTATAGGCATCAACCTACCAAACGCAGAATGGATTCGAGCCAGGTATGGTTCTAAGAGCGTCACAATCGGAAATCTCACGGAAGCTTACAATCATGTGGGCAGAGGCAATGGTCTATATGAGGAGTTTGTAATCGATGACGAAACGCTGGGGTTGATTAACCGTTATGGAGATCTTTGTGATGATTTGCATACTGATCTGCATGAATGCTTAGGACATGGCAGTGGACGGTTGTTACCGGGTGTCGACGGTGATGCTTTGGGCGCTTATGGTGATACCATTGAGGAAGCCAGAGCCGACTTGTTTGGACTTTATTACATCGCAGACGAGAAGCTCATTGAGTTGGGATTGATGCCAAACGCTGATGCGTACAAATCTCAATACTATACCTACATGATGAATGGCCTGTTGACACAGATGGTCAGAATCAAGGAGGGTCATCAAATAGAGGAAGCTCACATGCGTAACCGAGCTCTCATTGCACGATGGGTATTGGCGCATGCCGACGGTGAGGTGGTGATAATAGAAAAGCAGGGCGCTGCTGGCGATAATGCTGTTCGTCATTTCGTTCAAATCAACGATTATCAAAAACTTAGACAGCTGTTTGCCAAACTGCTGGCAGAGATTCAGCGAATCAAGAGTGAAGGTGACTTTGAAGCCGCAAGAGCCATCGTTGAAAGATACGCCATTGACATAGATGCAGATTTGCACAGAGAGGTGTTAAGTCGTTATCAAAAACTGAATATCGCACCCTACAAAGGATTTATCAATCCCTGGATGAAGCCTCAGTACGATGATCAGGATAACATCGTTGACATACAACTTGATTATACGGAATCGTATGCTCATCAAATGATGAGGTATTCTAAAACAGCAGAATCGGATGAATGGAAATATTAACGAAACGGTAAGGGAAATCAAACGTTCTTTTAGATTGTTGATGAACGGCGTTGCCTCACAGTCCATGCGCCAGAAGGGGGTGGACTATAAAATTAACTGGGGGGTGTCGCTGCCTGACTTGCAAAAAATGGCTCAACAATATGGTAAGAATCATGAACTCGCCGTAGCATTGTGGCAAGAGAATATCCGTGAATGCAAGATTCTGGCGACTCTCATCATGCCTCCCGAAGAAATGGATAAGACACTTGCAGAGCAATGGGTAGGGGAGATCAATTCGCAAGACATGGCTGAAATGGCATGTTTTAATTTGTTTCAACATTTACAACAGGCGGCTGATTTGTCTTACCAATGGATAAATTCCGACCGAGAGATTGAGCAGATGTGTGGTTATCTCATTCTATCAAGGCTCTTCATGAAGGGAGAAAATCCTCACGGAAATAGAATTGACGAATTCTTGGATGAAGTGGCCCTTGCGCTAAATTGTGAGAACATGGGCGTTCGCCATGCCGCATTGAATTGCGTGAATAAATTCGCAGAGCTTGGTGAAGATTTTCGTAATATGGCCGAAGAGAGGTTGAATTTACAATTGTGAACCCGTTGGCGGAATTAATTTAGTGCATACTTAATTCTACCAATGGGCCTGTTGTTAATGAAGTTTACGTATTGCAGAATGGTAAGTGCACTAATTTTGCCAATGATTCTGGCAAACAAACCATTCGTTATTTTCGCATA
>JAQYPT010000088.1 GCA_028726625.1 Prevotellaceae bacterium
TTATTTATATTGCTTACATCATTACTCTCCCAAGCCATAGGATCCCAATCTCCATCCCTGCTTTCACAGGAACAAAGGAAGCCTAATCCTACAATCAGAAACGCTAAAATATTTTTCATCGCGATATAACAGAATATTCAAGATTATATTTGTAGTAATGTGGCTGCCCACTACGAGTGACCTCATTATCATATATTTCCGGACCACTATTCGTGTCAAAGACTTTACTCAAATAATATCCATTATAGAATTTATATGGGCCCCATCCCCAATTGCAATGAATAAGGTTTTGTTGCTTCCCATTTTTAGTAGCTGAAATGTATCCATCATAAACCCAAGCGTGTCCGCCTTTATATTTTACTGTTATACCCAAAAACTTTTTTCTTCCAGAATTTCCTCTTCCGCATACAGGATTTCCGTTCTTAATTGATGTAATTATCTGACTCTCGTTATACTCTTTCAATTTAGAGGCTTTTAAACCACCCCATTTGTTAAACCAATCTATGGGTTTATCTTCCCCTACGCTGGTTGAACCATCCCTATTATATTTCGCTCCAAATGCTATACCAAGATACCTACACAAATGCGCCACTTCATTTAATGATTGCGGTGTATACGACGAACTCAAAACGCCATTATTGTTTTCACAATCAGAAATAATTTGACTCCAATGCAAATCTGAACTTGCACCAACACCGTTGTATGACCAATTGACATGTGAAATCGTTTGAAAATGAGACAGAATCTGTGCTGTAGCTATAACAGTGCATCCGGCAGTTTTATTGGGACAATATTTCCCATAGGAATTCGGATTATCTTCCCCACCTTGTGACCATTTTGTTTTTAATATCGGAGCATATTTTGTGTTGATTGTCCATCCGTTGGATGTAGTTCTTGTTTGGGATATGTTGCCGCTGAAATTCTTAATATCATCTAATTCAGTGGAGATTGCATATTCCAAAAAGGTTAAAAACATATCGCTATCCTCTTCGCCCAGTAATTCAAAATTGAAATTACCTTCATCAACTATAGCAAAAATAGGCTCTGTCCGTTTATCTGCTGCGACCAATACGAAACCATTGTCATTAGAAAAATTGACAACATACATCAAAGTGTCTAAATCAACAGGAAAATCATTGCCATCCGCTCCTGAACGCGTTTGAATTAGATCTCTTCGAAGCGCATATACGTTCGATATTTCTTTATGAGACATCTCATTAGCACTTCTTGTTGATGAAATAAAAGACATTTCATCAATGAATCCTTGAACTATGTTCTGCGCTTCTTCTTGGGCAACTTTGTACGTTACAATTTCATTATTATCTTGCATCGAAGATTCTAAGTTGTCTTCCACCGAACAGGAAAATAATAATAACAAAGCCAATGTGGCGTAAATAAATTTTAGTTTCATCATATTTTGCTGCAAAGGTACTCCAATTTTTTGAAATGTGGCAATACCGAAAAAAAGGTTTTTTTTTTAATATGATGACTTTTCAATAACAGTTCCACGAGTATATTTTATTTAGGGTCTGCTAATTAACTTTCGGTTCGGTATGCTCAGACACCTGTCGAAAAGTAATTTTGGCACTTTTGCATGGAGCAAATGTACGACATTTCTTGCACATCTCCCCACATCTTATTATATTTGCATAACATTTTTAAGAACAAATAAGAAATGCCATGTGAACGATTCACACCTCACAACACGCTATTTCGGCACCTTTACCCTTTAAATCGATGACATGATGAGAACCCTGGAACAACTGGTTAGACCCAATATTTGGACGTTAACGCCCCATGGCAGCATGCGGGGCGAGCATGGTGGCAGCGAGGCAAACATCATTCTGGATGCCAACGAAAATCCTTACAACAAGCCGTTCAACCGATATCCCGACCCGCTGCAAAGGGAATTGAAAGAAAAGCTGAGCCAAATTAAGCAAGTGCCGGCCGGAAACATCTTCCTGAGTAACGGATGTGATGAAGCCATCGACTTGGTTTACCGCATTTTCTGCGAGCCTAAGCAAGACAACGTTGTTGCCATCGAACCCACATACGGCATGTACAAAATGTGCGCCGACATCAACAACACGGCCTACAAACCCGTGCTGCTGGATGAATGTTTCCAGCTGTCGGCCGACAAGTTGCTGGCTGCATGCAACGCATCAACAAAGGTAATCTGGCTATGCAGTCCCAACAACCCCACGGGCAACGACCTTCATAGGGACGCCATCACGGAAATCATCCAAGGGTTTGACGGCATCGTGGTACTGGACGAAGCCTATAGTGACTTCTCTACCCAGAAATCATTCCGCACCGAACTCGCCTCTTACTCCAACCTCATCATACTCAACACCATGAGTCTGGCGTGGGGATGTGCGGGCATCCGACTGGGAATGGCGTTCGCAAGCGAAGAAATCGTCAACCTATTTAATAAGGTGAAACAGCCCTACAACATCAGCTTGCTCACGCAAGAGCAAGCACTCAAGTCGCTGCAAGGCACCTTTGAGGTAGAAAAATGGGTCACCACCCTGCTGCAAGAAAGGCGAAGAATGGTGCAGGCTTTCGCCGTACTGCCACAGTGCGTGAAGGTGTACCCTACCGCGGCCAACTTCTTTCTGGCCAAGATGAAAGATGCCCAAGCCACCTATCAATACCTGTTGGACAAAGGCATTGTGGTATGCCATAGTAGCCAGGTGGCACTATGCCACGATTGTTTGCGGGTGACCATTGGCACGAAGACCGAAAACAATGAGCTGTTGGCGGCCCTGCGACAATGCTGAAACAACGTGCGGCAACGCAATAATCAACCAACTATTGCGTTATCAGACCAATGATGAAATTGAGAACCGTTGTAATCAGTCTGCTGCTGCTATGCGCAATGGCAGCACAAGCCCAATCATTCACCCTGCAAGGAAGAGTGGTTGACGAGCAACTCAATCCCGTGGAGCTGGCCACCGTTTCGTGTCTGCAACAGGGCAAAGCCACCGTGACCTCACTCAAAGGCGAGTTCAGCATGCAACTGATGTCGGCCGACTCGGTAGTTATCAGGTTTTCCATGATTGGCTACAAAACCAAGCAGCGCGTGCTGCGCCATCCGCGAGGTAAGCAAACGTTGCAAATCGTGTTGAACAGCGACGACCAAACGCTGGGCGAAGTGAAGGTGATGGGCGAGAAAATTCAGACCGGACAAACGCAGAACCTGAAGACAGAGCATGCCAAAACCTTGCCTTCGGTTACGGGCAACGGCGTGGAAGAGCTCATACAGTCGCAAGCCGGCGTGTCCTCGCACAACGAACTGTCATCACAATACAACGTAAGAGGTGGTGCCTTTGACGAGAACAGCGTGTACATCAACAACATAGAGATATACAGACCATTCTTGGTAAGGTCGGGACAACAAGAGGGACTGTCGGTCATCAATCCCGACATGGTGGAGAAAATTGGTTTTTCAACCGGCGGATTCGAGGCCAAATACGGTGACAAGATGTCGTCGGCTCTCGACATCACCTACCGGCAACCCAAACCATTTGAAGCCAACGTGTCTGCCAGTTTGTTGGGAGCCAGAGCGTTCGTAGGCTTCAGAACCAAGACGGTAGCATGGAGCAACGGCCTGAGATACAAGACCAACAAATATCTGTTGGGGTCGTTGGAAACCGAGGGAGAATACAAACCCGATTTCTTAGACTACCAAACTTACCTGGTTTATACGCCGAACAAGCGTTGGAAACTGTCGTTCATCGGCAACCTATCGGACAATCACTACACGTTTACGCCAAAAAACAGGGAAACGGCTTTCGGTACATTGCAAAACGTCAAGTCGTTCAAAGTATATTTTGATGGGCATGAAAAGGATCGGTTCAACACCTATTTCGGTTCAATCGACTTAACACGCAACTTCGGTGACTCCACGTCAGTGTCACTCTTAGCCTCGGCTTTCTCGACCAACGAACGTGAAAAATACGACATCCAGGGGCAATACTGGCTCACACAAACCGAGACAAGTGAGAACTTGGGCGTTGGAACCTACTTTCAACATGCGCGCAACTACTTGAAAGCCCATGTGGAGAACGTAAAGTTGATGGCCAAACACACATCCAAGCGACATCAGGTGGAAGGCGGATTGACATTCAAGTTTGAACACATTCAAGAGCAAGCTGCCGAATATGAGATGCGGGATTCAAGCGGATACAGCATTCCACACACGGGAAAAGACCTGTACATGATTTACTCTCTGCGTGCCAAAAACAAACTGAACGCCCAGCGCATCGAGGCTTATCTGCAAGACACCTATCGGTTTAACAACCGCAACGGCAACACACACTACACCTTGAACTATGGGGTGCGCACGAGCAGATGGAGCTACAACAAAGAATTGGTGGTGAGTCCGCGTGCTTCACTGGGCATCATACCTGCCTTTAACGAGAACATGACCTTTCGCTTGGCGGCCGGACTGTACTACCAAACGCCTTTCTACAAAGAGATAAGAGACACCACAACCGTCAACGGAACGACGTACGCAAGACTTAACGAGAAGGCGAAAAGCCAACGATCCATCCACATCATCACCGCCATGGACTACCGGTTCAGGATGAACAGGCGGCCATTCAAGTTCACTGCCGAAGCCTACTTCAAGGCATTGGGCAACCTGGTGCCATACAGTGTGAACAACGTCAAGGTGGTATATTATGGCGACAACATGGGGTCGGGGCATGCCTTGGGACTGGATTTGAAGCTGTATGGCGAGTTTGTGCCTGGAACCGATTCGTGGATTAGCCTCTCCGTGATGGACACGAAAATGAAACTCAATGGCAAGACCATTCCCATGCCTACCGACCAGCGGTACGCCGTGAACCTGTTCTTCACCGATTACTTTCCCGGAACCGACCGATGGAAGATGTCATTGAAGCTGGCTTTTGCCGACGGTCTTCCCTTTGCAGCCCCGCACCGCGAATTGGAACGCAACTCATTCCGCGCACCTGCGTACAGACGAGTGGACTTAGGGATGAGTTACCGACTGCTGAACAATGACGACCGTCGCTCTAAATCTGTCTTCAAGAACATTTGGTTGGGCATTGATGCGCTGAACCTCTTTGGCATCAGTAACGTCAATTCGTATTATTGGATTACGGATGTGACGAACCAACAATACGCCGTTCCCAATTATCTGACCGGCCGATTGATTAACGGAAAGGTTATACTCGAATTCTGACAGGCGCCATCACGCAGCCATCTGCAAAACACATCATGGAAATGAATACGATGAACAGAACCCTGATAAGCATTTGTCTTTTACTGACAGCAAGCGTTTGCACTGCACAGAAGAACGAGATTTACAAAAAATCGATTGCTTCCTTGCAAGTGGTTGCAGGGGATGATTGGCTCTCACCCCCCATCACCCAGTTGGATGGTGAGCCAATAACCATCGCGTTTGACGACCTCACCCACGAATATCACCGATATACTTACACCATTGAGCATTGCGAAGCCGACTGGAGTACTACCACTCAGTTGTTCGCAAGCGATTATCTGGATGGCTTCGCAGAGGGGAACACCATCGATGACGTGCAAAAATCAATCAACACGAAAACACTCTACACCCACTATCAGCTGCAAATACCCAACGAAAGATGCAGACTGAAGATGAGCGGGAACTATCGACTCACGGTCTTTGACGAAAACAACAACAACGAGAAAATCTTGTCTGCGTGCTTCATGGTCGTGGAACCTCTCGCTGGTATCCAGATGGAGGTAGTGACCAATACAGACATCGACATCAACGGAACGCATCAGCAGGTGAACATGGAGGTAAATTATGGTATGCTGCAAGTAACCGATCCGGCAACCCAAATCAAGACCATCGTGCTGCAAAACGGACGGTGGAACAAAGAACGATTCAACATCAAGCCGCAATACGTCATGCCCGATGCGCTGAAATGGGTACACAACAAGCAACTGATTTTTGACGGAGGCAACGAATACCGAAAGTTTGAAATGCTGGATGTGAACCATACGACCATGGGATTGGAATCCGTCAACTGGGACGGCAACGATTATCACGCATACGTTTGGACTGATGAGCCTCGCCCAAATTACGTTTACGATGAGGATGCCAATGGGGCATTTTACATCCGCAACAGCGACAACGTGGAGAACAACACCAGCTCTGATTATCTCATCGTGCATTTCAAGTTGCAGGCACCCAGGCAGAACGGGAACGTATATCTCAACGCAACTTGGACCAACGACCAACTGACGCCAGAATATAAGATGCACTACAACGAGCAGGACGGCGTTTACGAGGCGGCAGTGCTGCTGAAGCAGGGCTACTATTCGTACCAGTATGTGGTTGCGAGAACAGACGGAACGACCGCTCCGGTAAGCACCGAGGGGTCGTTCTATCAAACGGAAAACAAGTACCAGGCACTACTCTACTATCGCGGAACCGGCGAACGTACCGACCGGTTGGTGGGGTATCAGCATGATTAATACGAGTAATGTATTAAAAATCCAATCCGTCTTTCCAACCAGGATTTTGTTTCAATGCAGGATTCAGAGTGCGTTCGTCAATAGGAATGGGATACAGGTAATCTCTTTGTTCATTGAAACCATTGCGCTCTGCATGTTGGAGGTAATCCAAATACCCATGATCGCCGTTGGTAAGCAAGAGGTCTTTACCTAACTCGAAGATAACAACACCCTCGCGCTCTTTGGGCTTCTTCCCACCTTTAGGCACCAAAACAACATCGGGTTGATTATCACCTGACAAGTCGTACTCACCAGGTCCCTCGAAATACATCCCCGTCAGAGGTTGGTTGATGCACTGACCTGCACACCAACGATAAAGGTCGTTCATGCGCAAACCTTCTTGCAAGAGTTCGATAGCCCGCTCACGTCTAATTTCTAAAATCACCCCTTTGTTGACTCCCGACACCTGTGGATAGCCATATTGCTTGGAACTAAGATAAGGATCGGGGTTGGCATTGGCTTTTGTCATCAGCAGTTTGGGCATGCCCACACGTGCTCTGATAAGATTCACTGAAGCATCTAAATCGGCTTGCGTCAAGGTTCCCAACTCGGCTTTGGCCTCAGCATAGTTGAGCAACACTTCAGCATAGCGGAACACGGGCATGGGTACATCAGACGACTCCGTGCGATCGTTGTTACTACTATTGTCGGTAGGGTCCTGCACAAACTTGATGGGCTGGTAGCCAGTAATAGCCACTTTCAAGTCTGGAGGCAGAACGCGTGTTTGATTTAGACGCGTATATCCTGGTGTGCGCATGCTCTGTGCCAGGCGTGGATCGCGATTCTTCACCTCTTCTTTAAACATCATCGCCTCCCACCCCGGCTGATCGGTGAAGCGTGAACCATCTTTCATAAGATAAGTATTCACAAACTTTCTTGTCAATCCAGGCAATCCTTGTGATGCCAAGATAGTAAACCCAGTGGCATTGTTACGCACACCCAAAGCATAATCATATTTCACGGCGAAGATATACTCATCGGGATTAGCTTCATGCTGAACAAACAACATGAGGTAATCTTGGTCTGGATGCCCAGTTGTATACAATTTGTATTTTCCACCGTGCATAAGTTCTGATGCAGCCTGTGCAGATTGCTCCAGATAATAGCGGGCATCATGCCCAGGAACACTTAGGTTGTGATATTTACGATAAGTACCTTCGAAGAGACAAAAGCGGGCCTTGAGCGCTATGGCAGCCCAGCGATTCACCCGATAGGCACTGCGCCCGGCAGGCAGATGCGCAATGGCATAATCGACATCTTCTATCATCTTGGTCATTACTAGCTCACGCGAGTCGCGCGGCTTGTACAAATCTTCATCCTCCGAACTCAACTGTCTGTCGTACCAAGGCACATCGCCGAACCTTCGGACCTTGTCAAAATAGAAATAAGCACGAAAGAAACGAGCTACGGCTGTGTAATGTTCCACAGCATTGGCATCTGTACAACGTTCGATGTTCTCCAGCAAGGTGTTGATGTTGCGCAGCGGTCCCCAACTCCAACCGCCTCCCGAGGCGGGTACCTGTCGTCTGTTGCCGCCCACCATGATTTCGTTGAGAATAGAGGTTACCAAAATGTCACTCTTCTCATCGAAAGGCGTCTTGTCTAAGATATCGTTGTAAAAGGGATTGCTAAACAGTTCGAGCTCAGTCTTGTTGTTGAAATATTCCGATTGAGCCATTTGATCCTTGGGCATCAAGTCCATTTGTTGGCACGATGTCAGTGCTGCCAATGCCAGAACAACCGATAGTTTGATTGTTATCTTTTTCATTTTCCTTTGTTTTCTTGATTATTGTAAAGCTATTAGAAGGTCACGTCAACCCCAAACATATAGGTAGACGGCCATGGATAATACGCATTGTTACGTCCAGCGCTACTCCTATTGAAGGCTGCCTCTGGGTCGATGTACTTCGTATTCTTTTTCAGTGGTGACCAGTAGCACAGGTCTTCACCCGAGAAGTAGAGCCTAAGTTTCTCTACACCAACGTGGCTTGTCCATGCCTTAGGTAAGGTGTATCCAATGGATAATTTTTTGAGACGTAGGTAACGGATGTTTTGTAAATAGCGATCGTTCACCTCTGCCAGATAACCACCCGTGGCGCCATAGGCATGTGGTCTTGGGAAATACGAATTGGGATTCTCCTCAGACCACAGCTTACCTAAGAAGTCCTTGGGCAAATAGGTAAGATAAGAATAGGAGAATCCGCCCCAGAAGTTCATGTTGTGTCCGCTGGGATACCAATAGTGGTTGCCCGTACCCTGAAAGAATACCGAAGCATCGAAGCCATACCAGTCGAATCCGGCCGTGATGCCATAAGAAAGCGAGGGTAACGAGTTGCCCAATATCTTTCTATCTCCAGGCTTGTCAACCGTGTTTTGACCAATGCCCCACTTGCCATCACCGTCGAGATCAACAAACTTCAAATCGCCAGCCTGCCAACCGCCACGAAGTCGACCGCTACTATAACTAAGGTCCACCTGCTTGGCATATTCTTTGGCCTCTTCATCCGTCTTGAACAGCCCATCAGTGGTAAAGCCCCATATCTCGCCAATGCGCTGACCTACGTAATGGGCCTTAGCAAACGACTTGTTGGGATTGTCATACTTGGTGATGGTACTTTTGTAATCGCTCAGCACAAAACCTACATGATAACGGAACGGCCGATTAAGCAGCTTGAATCTATCTTGCCAGTTCACACTTACTTCATATCCCTTCGTGCGCATGTCGGCGGCATTCATGCGAGGAACGGCAGCACCATAAACCGATGGCAACGCCACACCGGCGGTGAGCATGTCCTTGGTATTGCGAACATAGAAATCGGTAACGATGGATAACCGCTGTCCAAACATGGACATGTCAAATCCGCCATTCCATTGTTGTACAGTTTCCCAGGTAAGATTGTCAGAGATGGGAGCACTGAGTGCCGAATACTTCGGCATGGCACTGCCTTCGCCAAAGGTATAATTGCTAAAGTTGTGCATAGACACCAAGCGCATGTACGTGTAGTACGATGACACACTTTGGTTGCCAAACGAAAGGCGCAGTTTCAGGTTGTCAATCCATTGTTTGGCTGGTCGGAAGAAAGATTCTTCGGACACGCGCCACCCCAACGATGCAGAAGGGAAAAAGCCCCAACGTGACTCTTTGGCAAAACGCGACGAACCGTCATAGCGTCCACTCAACTCCAGCAGATACTTACCCAGGTAGTCGTAGTTTACACGTCCAAAGAAACCCAACAAAGCATATTCAGCCTGACCGCCTCCCACACCTGTTTCGGTCTCTCCGTTCTCGTTCTGACCCACCAGGTTGAGGTCATCCAAATCGATAGACGACAAGTCTCTACCCCAGGCAGATACGCCCTTGCGATAATAATATTCATGGTTGAAACCCGCCATGGCCGAGAGATGATGACGATCGTTAAAGGTGTCGGCATAATTGGCAAACACGTTGGTAGAATAAAAATAGTTGGAGCGCACCGCCTCATCCAACTGGTTCTCACCCGCACCGGTATTGTACGAAGCCAGCGGAGCATCAGGATACTCGCGATACCACAACTCTGAGGTACGTCCGGTGTGTTGGGTTTGGTAAAAACGATAGTTGAAATCGCCCGTCACCGAAAGCTGTTGAATGGGCTTAATCACCAACCGCGTGGTATTGGCAAAGTTGATGTTCTTATCCAAGTTGCGGTGTGTATTCTCATTCAAAATGATGTGTCGTCCATTGCCCACCTTATATTTTAAATAAGGTGTGGCATAAATCCAGCTTCCCTCTGGGTTCTGCATGGGGAAACAAGCCATGGCATGACGCGCACTGAGGGCAATGGCATCCTCTACCCCTCCACAGCCAATAGACGTATAGTCCGACTGATAGAACGAGGTGTTGTTGGACAATGTGGCCCACTTACTCATCTCAATATCAATCTTCGAACGAAGGTTGTACCGATTGAACACGTCGGGATGTGCGCGCTGCATACCTTCCTGTCGGTAATAGTTACCCGAGAGCATGTAACTCAGTCCGTTGCGAGCCCCCGTCACCGATACATTGTGCTGCTGGCTGGGACGCTTTTCGCGGAACAACATGTCCCACCAGTCGTAGTTGCCATAATACACCCACTGTTTACGGCCATTGCGCATCTCCTCGACCACCCACGGACGCTCAGGGTTCTCGGTCTTGTCGTTAACACGTGCCAACAGCTCTTCCATGTCATGGTCGGTATAATTCGGCGTAATGGACATTTGGTAGGCTGAAAAGCTCCAGATGTCCTTTATTTATTACCTTTGTGCCATTTGAAAACCTATGAATAAAAAACATGTGTATTCTGTGGCAGCTCAAATGTTAAAAAGAACGGTCATCGTCGGG
>JAQYPT010000089.1 GCA_028726625.1 Prevotellaceae bacterium
TTCACCGATTCTTACTCCTCCTGGCAGAAAGGTGCTGTAGAGAACGCAAATAAACTCATTAGAAGGTACATACCAAAAAAGGCAAACTTCAACGATTTCTCTGACCGAAAAATAATGGAAATACAAAAGAAAATAAACAGACGACCAAGAGAAAAATTAAATTTTGATACCCCTAAATACAAATTCTTCGAAAACTTTCCATAAATTTGCATTTGCTGTTGGACTCTACATCCTGTAAAGAGTGTCTTAAAAAACCTTTTTTCTGTCATGTATGCTTGCACGCATAAAATAAAAAACATACATTTGCACATCATAGAAGGTTTGTGCAATCAACCTGAAGAAAGGAGGAAAATAGATGTCAATATCAAAAACAAGACGGTTGTTGGTGGACGTGGCGAGGAAATTGTTTGCCAAGAATGGCGTGGCCAATACCACCATGAATGATATTGCGTTGGCCTCTGGTAAGGGGAGGCGAACGCTGTACACCTATTTTAGTTCCAAAGAGGCTGTGTTTTATGCCGTTATCGAGTCAGAACTCGAACGCCTCAGTGACAAGTTGGATGAGGTGGCCAACAAGAAGATTGCGCCACAAGATAAGATCATCGAACTCATTTATACCCATCTCAGTATGATACGCGAAACGGTGGTGCGCAATGGTAATTTGCGCGCAGAGTTCTTCCGTAACATCTGGATGGTGGAGAAGATGAGGAAGAATTTTGATGAAGATGAAATCGAACTCTTCCGTCGTGTATATTCGGAAGGGAAGGAGGATGGAGAGTTTGACATCGAGAACGTTCAATTGGTGGCCGACATCACGCATTATTGCATCAAAGGACTTGAGGTGCCATTCATCTACGGACGCTTGGGACATGGATTGACAGAAGAGAGTAGCAAGCCACTAGTTGCCAAGGTGGTTTACGGTGCTTTGGGCAAGTTGAGTCCCAAAAAGGAGTAGCAAGAAATTCACAATCAAATATTAACTTCAATATTAACACATTCAATTATGGGAATATTAACAGGAAAAACAGCCCTCATCACAGGTGCTGCACGCGGAATAGGAAAGGCTATCGCCATGCGATTCGCTCAGGAAGGTGCCAACATCGCATTCACAGATTTGGTGATTGATGAAGAACATGGCGGTAAAGAAACCGAGCGTGAGCTTGCCGCATTGGGCGTACAAGTGAAAGGTTATGCAGGTAATGCTGCCGATTTTGAAAATACAGCCGCATTGGTTAGTCAAATTAAAGAGGATTTCGGTTCAATTGACATCTTGGTCAACAACGCCGGTATCACCAAAGATGGTTTGATGTTGCGCATGACCGAGGCTCAATGGGACGCTGTAATCAATGTTAACTTGAAGAGTGCGTTCAATTTCATCCATGCTTGTGTGCCTGTCATGATGCGTCAACGTCAAGGTTCTATCATCAACATGGCTTCCGTGGTGGGTGTTCATGGCAATGCCGGTCAGGCTAATTACGCTGCATCAAAGGCCGGTATGATCGCTTTGGCTAAATCGGTTGGGCAGGAAATGGGTCCCAAAGGTATCCGTGCTAACGCCATTGCACCGGGATTTATCGATACGGCCATGACGCAGACATTGCCCGAGAAGATTCGCCAGGAGTGGATTGATAAGATTCCTCTGCGTCGTGGTGGCACGGTTGAGGATATTGCCAGCTGTGCATTGTTCTTGGCTTCCGACCTCTCAAGCTACATCAGCGGCCAGGTAATCCAGGTTGATGGGGGGATGAATATGTAGAGTTATTAGGAGTTGACGAGTTCACGAGTTGACAAGTTCACGAGTTGATAGTTTCGTTATCTGGCGCGTTAACAAAAGGTCTAACAGCAAGTTAACTCGTTAACTAAATGATAAGCTCACGAATAAATAGTTTCGTTATTGGCCAAATCAATAAAAGGTCTAACAGCTTGTCAACTTGTCAACTTGTTAACTAAAATGATAAGCAGACGAGTACATAGTTTCGTTGTTGGGCAAGTCAATAAAAGGTCTAACAGCTTGTCAACTCGTTAACTTGTCAACTCGTCAACTAAACAATTAATCCTTCCATGCTCCCTCTTTACGAAGACAATCACATCATCATTGTTTCCAAGCGGAGCGGTGAGATCGTTCAAGGTGATAAAACCGGGGATGAACCGCTTTCGGAGACAGTTAAACAGTACATCAAGGAGAAATACCTCAAGCCGGGAAATGTTTTCTTGGGCGTAGTTCATCGTCTTGACCGTCCTGTTTGGGGACTTGTTGTCTTCGCTAAAACATCCAAGGCCTTGACACGACTCAACAAGATGTTCAAGGAAGGACAGGTACATAAAACGTATTGGGCCATCACAAAGAATGCCCCACCTGCAGAAGAAGGCGTGTTGACCGATTGGTTGGTGCGCAACGAGCGGCAAAACAAGAGCTATGCGCATCCGCAAGAGGTGCCAAATGCGAAGCAAGCAGTACTCAAATATCGTGTCATCGCCCATTCGGATCATTATCATCTCATAGAGGTGAACTTGCTAACGGGTCGACATCACCAGATACGTTGTCAGCTTGCCAACATGGGATGTGCTATCAAGGGCGACCTGAAATATGGCGCACCTCGCAGCAATCCCGATGGCAGTATCAGTCTGTTGGCACGCCGAATAACGTTTGTACACCCCGTTTCAAAAGAAAATATTGTTGTTGAGGCTCCATTGCCACCCAATGATAAACTGTGGGAGGCATTGGCATCGGCCGTTATACCCTAAATAAGATATGAAGAAAATCGTGATTGCCATTGACGGCTATTCATCATGTGGCAAAAGTACCATGGCCAGGAATTTGGCTCGCCAGTTAGGATATGTCTATGTAGACACGGGTGCTATGTACCGCGCCGTGACGCTCTATGCGCTGCGCCATCAGTTGTTTGAAGCCGATGGTGAGGTGGATGCGGCATCCTTGCAACGGGACATGCCCGACATCCGCATTTCTTTCCAATTCAATGCACAGACGGGCAAGCCCGACACTTACCTGAATGACGAGTTGGTAGAACATGACATCAGGACGATGCAGGTGAGTGCAAGGGTTAGTAAGATTGCGGCTCTCCCCTTTGTACGTACCGCTTTGGTGGCTCAACAACAACGCATGGGTGGGGACAAGGGCATCGTGATGGATGGCCGCGACATAGGAACCGTTGTCTTTCCCGATGCCGAACTCAAAATATTTGTAACGGCTTCTGCCGAAGTTCGTGCGCAACGTCGCTATGATGAGTTGCAGCAAAAGGGCATGCCTGCTCGTTATGACGACATATTGAAGAACGTGCAAGAGCGCGATTACATTGACTCGCATCGTGAGGTGTCGCCTCTTCGCAAGGCTGATGATGCCATCGAACTGGACAACAGCAACCTGACGATTGATGAACAACAACAATGGTTGTTGCAGCAAGTAGACAAAGTGCTTCAACAGGGGTAGTGATGCCCCTTTTTGACAGTTGTCCTTCTCATAGACAAAGCTCTCGTTGGATGTAACGATATACAAATTAAATTTTAAACAATTATGAAGATGAGCAAATCGATTTCATTTAGTTCTGCTTTTCGCCTCTTGGCCCTCGTGCTGTTCGTCACGCTCACTGTCCAAGTAAAGGCGCAGCGTCGTCCTGCCGATTACCAAGTAGCAGAAGGTGTGGTGCTTTACCGTGGCACACCTTTGTCCATGGCCGATGTCTATTCGTTTGTCAATTTGGGACATGGTTATGCTAAAGATGCTTATCATGTTTACTATCTTGGCGATGTGTTGCGGTATGTTGATCCTCGTACATTCAGGTTAAAACGTGATGACTACCATCGTCCGTACGATGGTGATGACGGTTTTATGTATCGTTCACGGGGATATATGATTATGTCGCATGCCGTGCTGTTCAATGGCAAAAACGTAGAAGGAGCTTCGGCGCGTAGCTTTCAAGACCTGGGTGGATATTACGGAAAAGATACTTTCAACGTGTTTTTTATGGGACGCAAGCTGTCTGGTGCCAGCGGTAATTCGTTTCGGTATTTAGGCGATGGCTATGCGAAAGATTCTTTTGACGTTTATTTCATGGGCCGTAAAGTAAACGGTGCCAGTGCTAGTTCCTTCCAAGTTGTGGGCGATGGCTACGCCGAAGATACTTTCAACACCTATTATCAAGGGCAGAAAATCGCTGACTAAACTCACCAAACTTATAAACCCAAAAACTCAAAAACTCACCAATTCATAAACATATAAACTCAAAACTCACAAACATATAAACTCAAGAACTCACCAACTTATATACTCATAAACTCACAAACTCACAAATGATACATGGGCATGAAGTCCTGCAAATGATGCAGGGAAACAGCTATTCAAGCAAAGAAGAATTAGTAAAAGCAATTATCAGTTGCTTCGGAGAAACCGAACGCTTTTATACTTGTTCGGCAGAAGGAATGACAGCGGCGCAATTGGTCGACTTTCTCGAGCAGCGCGGCAAGTTTAAGCCCGCGCATTCAGATGGTTTTACCGTAGACACGTCAAAAGTGTGTAACCATTAAAGCGGCAAACTTGCACCTTTATTTTTCATATCAATAAAGGTCTCAACGCCCTCCTTATTTTTGATAAAATACAAGACGAAAACAGAAAACTTTACGTTTTTTCGGCTCTATAATTTCAATATTCGCTAACGCAAGGTAAGTTGCTCTTAAATACGTAGAAAATAGGAGGCGTTGATAATCAGCAATATAGGCTCATTGCTCACCAGAATCTTATCTGTTTTCTTGGTAAAAGCATTGCTTTTGTGCCTTTTTGGACGTGTAATAGGTAGTCTTTTGCCCTCTTATTTCTTTGCTTTTGCACGATAAAGTCATTGGGTTTGCGTACCAAGGTCTTTGCTTTTGAATGAAAAGAGGGTAAAACGGGTCAAAAAGGGCACATGAAATAACTTGTTTGATGCTAATTTACAGAAAACTCAATACAAAAAAACTGACGTATCTTGACAGTAATTTTTCTTTATAATTGAAACGCTGTACTGATAACAATCGACTGGCTTGAAACATGATACTTGCCGTAGGCCAGGTTCAACTTGAAGCGGTTGAGGTTGATGCCGGCGCCACATGAGAAGCCTGCACCGTGGTTGCTTTCCTCGTCTGTGCCCGCAATGGTCATCTCGTCGGCACGCCGGAAGTTGTAACCAGCACCCAACCAGATGCGGTCAGACAGCAGGATATCGATGCCACCCACCAGGTGATTCACGAATTTATAGTTCCAGTGCGTGAGGTCAACCAGTGTGGCGTGAAACCGTAGTGGCGTGTGTACCAGTCGTTTGCTTATGCCAAGCTGCACGTCTAAGGGCATGCTTTCGTAGGTGTCGTCGTAGCTTTTGAGTTGTCCGCCCAGGTTTTTGGCCACGAACGACAGTGACAGTTCGCGCTCGGCATCGTAATAATTCAGTCCGAGGTCAACGCCCATGACCAGCGAGTTGTAGCCGCCGATGTACGAGGTGATGAACTTAGCGGTGATACCTCCGGCCAATTGATCGGTGAGCAGGTACGAAAAATAGCCAGACAAGGCGATGTCTTTGGCTGAAAATTCGCCAAGCTGCTGGTTCTCGGCCGTGGTTTGTTTCATCTTACCATAGTCAATGTATAGTGCGGAAACGGCTGCCGAGGCCCGCTCTTTAATCACTTTGTTGAACGCTGCGCTTAACATGTTGGCCCCAGCCATGTAGTTCATGTAGTTCAGGTTGATGGTCTTGTCGCTCACAGTCGACAGCAGTGCCGGGTTGTGGAATATCTGTGCCTCGTCGTCTTCCACCAACGAAATGTTCTCACCCCCCAATGCTGAGGCGTGAGCACTTGCTGGCAGACGTAGAAAGTTGTACACATTCTTACTTTCTTGCGCGACGGTGGTTGTGGCAACTGCTGTGAGCAAGAGGACGAAAAGGGCTTTTTTCATTTATTTTTCCTAATTTATGGGCAAAGATACTACTATTTTCAAATAACTCGTTATCTTTGTACATCTAATCCGTTTGGTAAACAACGTAAAAAAGAAGTGTTTATTGCGGTCGTTCAGCAGTCATTGCACGGCGTCCTACTATTCTCATCGTGAAGCATCAAAAATCAGACATCCCCACTGTAGAAGAGCATCGTGCCACGGCATTCTTGCTGGGGCTCGTGTTGGTTCTGTCGGTCTTGTATGTGGCATTTCAATACAATAGCGCACCGCAAGACATGGATTTGTCTGACCAATCGCTTGACGATTTGGTGCAAGACATCGAATTGCACCCCGCCATGGATGACAAGGAGATGGTTAACACCATGGCCGTACAACCTCCACAAAAGACGTTCAGCGAACGCATCAAGGCGGTGGATCAGCCGCTGAAACAACAAATTGAGAAACTATCGGCTTCCACTACCAGTCCACTTTTGGTTGGTGATGGCGAGGCCGAGGCGTTGAATGCCAAGCTGTCGGCGGCGCTTCCACCCATCCCCGTGGCCTCTGAACAGCCCTTGAACTTTCGCATTGTTCAGCAAATGCCCGAGTTTCCCGGTGGTGGATCAGCGTTCATTCAGTGGCTCACGCGTCAACTGCGATATCCACCATTGGCTCAAAGCCAGAGAATACAGGGCAGAGTGGTGGTGTCGTTCATTGTCAATAAAGACGGAAGCATTGCCGATGTGAAGTTGGAAAAGTCGGTCAATGCCCTGCTGGATCGTGAGGCTTTGCGCGTCATTCGTATGATGCCCCGGTGGAAACCGGGTGTGCACAACAACCAACCGTGCCGCACCATGGTGGCTGTGCCGGTGGTATTCAAAATTTAGCAATTGATTAAAATACAACAATCTATGATGACATCTCAAGAAATCCTCAAACTGGTTAACAATCATCTCGACAGTTTGGCCGATGAACGGCAACCCCGCCATCTGTACGAACCTATAGAATATGTGCTCAGTCTGGGTGGCAAGCGCATCCGACCCACGCTCATGTTGTTGGCTTATAACTTGTATCGGGAACATCCGGAGGACATTCTGATGCCTGCTTGTGGCATCGAAACCTACCATAACTATACGCTCCTGCATGATGATTTGATGGATCAGGCCGACCTGCGGCGTGGCCATGAAACCGTTCATAAGCGTTGGGATGCCAACACGGCCATCCTTAGTGGCGATTCAATGCTGGTGCTGGCCTATCAACGCATGGCGCAATGCAGGCCCGACAAGCTGAAAGAGGTCATCGACGTGTTTACACAAACGGCTCTGGAGATAGGCGAAGGACAGCAGTATGACATGGATTTTGAGAAGCGGGATGATGTAACAGAGGACGAATATATTGAGATGATTCGTCTCAAGACAAGCGTCTTGCTGGCTTGTGCGTTGAAGATTGGCGCCATCTTGGGCGATGCTTCTGCCGAAGATGCCAATAACTTGTATCGCTTCGGCGAGAAAATAGGCTTGGCATTCCAGCTGCAAGACGATTTTCTGGATGTGTATGGCGACCCTAAAGTCTTTGGCAAGGCCATCGGAGGTGACATCGTCAGCAACAAGAAAACCTACATGCTTATCAATGCTTTCAATCGGGCTAATGCCCAACAGCGTGCCGAATTGGAACGTTGGACCCAGCTCAAGGACTTTGACAGACAGGAGAAAATCGATGCGGTGACGGCTCTTTACAACGACATGGGCATCGATCGTCTGGCACAAGACAAGATGGCGACCTACTATGAGGAGAGCAAGAAATACCTCGCTGCGGTACATGTGCCAACTGAAAAGAAGCGGGAACTGACGGCTTATGCGCAGCAAATGATGAAAAGAACCTACTAAGGCGGCCCCAATCTTCATCTGAATCTCCTGCAATCCACCTCACCTATAACTTATTCACCTTGTTTAAATTCGTTTGTTTTGCCCTATAGAAGACTCCCAAAGACTGATGCCGCACGATTGAAAGCCCTCAAGACGCTGCTGGACAATAACGATATCTATACCGTTAGGAATAGATTCGTGGACTGGAAGTTGCTCAACAAGGCTCAACAATTGTACGACAGATTGCTCACAGCATGCGACCAATACCGCATCAGTAAGCAGGTTCAGGCCCGACAGAGCCGAAGGGTGAGCAAGCTACAGCGTAATGCTACCCTGTATCTCAGTCATTTCTTGCAAGTGCTGTTCATGTGCGTTGAGCGGGGAGAAATCAAGAATAAGCAGTTAGAACTCTACGGTTTGGAGCCAAACACAGCGAGTTTGCCCGACATCAAGAATGCAGAAGTCTTGAAAGAGTGGGGACAAAAGGTGGTAAAGGGAGAGAAAGAGCGAATCAAGAAAGGCGGATGCCCCATCTATAATCCTACCATCAGCATGGTGTTTACGCATCATGACATATTCAAAGAAGCACATGAACAACAGCAAACACTGATGGCCAAGACAAAAAAGACGCAGGAAGAAATCGTTCTCTTGCGCCCAGAGGTGGATGAAGTACTGTTGGATATTTGGAATCAAATAGAGAAACATTTTGAGAACGAACCGCCCGAAGTGCGCTTTCCTGCCTGTCGGAAGCTCGGCGTGGTGTATTATTATCGCAGACACGAGGAGCATCTGTATGGCGAATAGTCTTACCCATGGCCTGCCAAAAGGTTGTAGAGCAAATGCAAAAGGCTTGCTGTGCAGGTGAAACAAGCGCTTTTCTGCACGTTCTGTCTTTACTAATTCTACGTTCTATAACAACGACTGTCACACTTTATAACAACTTCCGTCACATTCAATAACAATTTTTATGATGACAACTTTCATAGATACACACGCTCATTTGGATGGAGAAGAGTTTCAAGACGACCTTCCCGAGGTTATTGCGCGTGCCAAAGCGGCCGGTGTGGAAAAGATATTCGTGCCCGCCATCGACCTTGTTCATTTGTCTGAATTGATGAATGTGTGTCGAAAATATCCCGATACGCTGCATCCCATGATAGGGTTGCATCCGGAAGAGGTGAGAGATGATTGGAAGGAGGTGTTGAAAAACATGAAACAACACTTGCTTGACAACTTGGCTGGAACGAACGATGAGCCACGATGTATCGCCGTTGGTGAGGTCGGACTGGACTATTATTGGAGTCGAGAATACGAACACGAGCAACTTGAGGCTTTTGAAGAACAAGTGAAGTGGGCCGTGGAATGTCAGCTGCCACTGATGATTCACTGTCGAAAGGCGCAAAACGAAATGGTGAAATTGTTGCGAAAATACGAAAAAGACTTGCGGGGTGGCGTGTTTCATTGTTTCACTGGCAACGACAAAGAGGCTGCCGAACTATTGAGCTTCCAACGCTTTGTGCTGGGCATTGGCGGCGTGTTGACGTTTAAGAGCAGCAACCTGCGAGAGATGTTGCCCACCCATGTGCCGCTCAACCGCATAGTCTTAGAAACCGACAGTCCGTACATGGCGCCCACGCCCAATCGTGGTAAGCGCAACGAAAGTGCTTTTGTGGCCTTGGTACTCAAGCAGCTGGCTCAGAGTTATCAGGTGAGTGAGGAAGAAATTGCAGTCCAAACCAATGCCAATGTACAACGAGTGTTTGGGGTAGGTGTGATGGATAAAGCCGTTTGATGGATGAGAGTGTTGCCGTTGATTGTAGGATTGCTCTTGATGAGTACCGATGTTTGCGCCGAACAGGCCGACTCGTTGCACCATTATAATTATTCTTTGCAGGTGATGCCAGGTAGGTTAGTCGCTCTGGACCAATACGCTGAACGGTGGATCAAGAAGACGCCAAACCTCTCGTTGGCCGCAGAAATAGGGCGTGTGGCATTGCCTAACGACAGTGATGCCTTTGCTTCTGATTTTGGATATCCGTCGCTCACCTTGGGTTTGCGTTACACGTTGAATAATCAAGTGCGCCTACATCGCGACCCAGACCCTGCATGGGGACAGGCCAAAGAGGTGGATTACAATTCTCGTTTGGGCAACACGGTGTCGCTGTATGGTAAGTTTTATCGCCCTTTCTTTCGCCATTTGCGGTGGGAAACGGCCTATTCGTTCAGCTTTGGCGTGGGATACAGCCACCTAAAGTACAACAAACAAAACAATATTGACAACGAGTTGATAGGGACCCATGCTCTTATTTATTTCGGTGCCGGCGTGCATGCCACCTATCATCTCAACAATCAATGGGGCATACGCGGTGCCATCGAATTCGTCCATCACAGCAATGGCGCTTTATATCGGCCCAACAAAGGCTCTAATGCGGTGGGTACATCCATAGGAGTGGTGTACGAACCTTATTACAAACAGTTGATTAATACCGCCCATCCTCGTTTTTATCAACCTTTTCAACGCTATTGGTACCTCAATTTTGCAGCAGGCATAGGTGCGAAAACCATGCTGGAGGATTGGCTGACTACGCAATTTAGAACAGATCCCACGCATCCTGATTACCGTACCGAACATTTTAAGGTGTATGCAGCCTACTCGTTACAGGCCGATGTGATGTGCCGTTATGCGCGCAGGTGGGCATCGGGTGTGGGCATTGATTGGTTTTATGGAACCTATGCCTCGCACATTGCCGACTTAGATGCACAGCAAGGTAACGCTGCCAAGCATAGTCCGTGGTCGTTAGGAATCGCTGCCAAGCACGAAGTGTTCTATCACCGGCTGTCGCTGGGCCTGTCGTTTGGCTGGTACTTGCACCGCCAGATGGGCTACAACGCTTTGTTCAACGAATCGAGATATTACGAACGCATTGGCTTGCATTATGCCTTTCCAGTGCTGGGTGGACTGAAAGCAGGTATCAACATTAAAGCCCATCAAACCAAAGCCGACCTCACGGAGCTGGTCGTTGCCATTCCCGTGAGGCTGTAGGTCAATCGCTGTCTTAATAACTTGATGGCTTGTCAGTTCCTCATCCATTCATCGTTGGCCTTTGGGGTGACAATCTGTAGCCTGTCGTCGTTAAGTCGAACGACATATTTGTCAGTGGTGTTACTGATGCTGTCAGCCACATTCAGTTCCAGTTGCCCCATCTGAAGGGTGGTTAACTGGTTGCAATGATTTTCCCATTTGATATTTTTGGGGTCTTCGAGAAAAGCACCATGGGTGACTACGGTGATGGGTGAGGTGAAGTGGTAGGTCATGCGCAGCTTGGGTTTGGCGTAACTTTCCAGCATTCCGCTTCCAGACAGTTCAAAAGTAAATAAGTCAACCTTCGCCTTCCACCATTCTACGGTGAGCGGTTTGTTGGTCACTTGGAAGGTTTTGTCGTATGGTTCGTATTTGATATATTCGTCATCATACACTCGGGTCTTTGTCTTTTGACTGTTCTTCATGTAGAGCAGTGCCTTGGGGAGGCACGAACTTTCACTTATCGTCCATTGCTGCGAGTAGATGTTGTCAATGGTGAGAAAGAAAATCAGCTCAACATCCAAGTGTTCAACGACCGCCTGAATCTTCCATGTGTCACCTTCGGGGCGGGTGTAACTGATGGTATAGTTGTTGCTACCAGGCACGTTCCAGGCCTTCAGCATATAGATGTCTTCCAGGTTCTTGGGGTCTTTGTGCTTCACGATGTTGATGTTTTTGAAGTAAAGTGCGTTCACCGAGTCACGACCTTGGATGGTGTTTTGGCGGATATATTCCTTGAACATGCGCGTGTAAGCGATGATGTCGGTAAAATATTCAAGGTATTCTTCGGTGTACCCGTATGCCCGATATCCGGCTTTCGTCGCCGTGTTGCTTTCGTCGCTGTTGTTGTATTCGGTCAAGCCTCTTTCACATCCCGAAAGAACCAGTATGGCCATGATGCCTATCAATAGTTTTGTTTTCATTTTTCTGTCTGTGTTTGTTCTTAAAATCTGTAACCCATGCCAGCCCTAAGCGAGCCCATTTGATAAGAGCCCAGTTCGCCAAAGCCATACAACTTGGTGCCGATCATGAAACCAAATAAGGTAAAATCGGCTGCGATGTTGTACAAACTGGTGAAGTTGTGGTCGGTATAACTTTTGTATAATAGCTGCCCCACGCCGAGCGATAGGCCGCTGTAAAAGCAATGTTTCGCCCGAATGGCATAATAATATCTCATACTTGCCATCAACGCCGTATGGTGCAGGTTGAAACTATAGGCATGCTTGCCAGTCGTGGTTTCGAAGCATTGTCGCCACATATTTTGATAGGAGGCTTGCAAACCCACGGCCCAATGTTTGCTGAAGTGATAGTGCAGACCCATGGAGAAAATGGGTGAGGTGTTTTCTTCCTTGAGGTAGTACTTGCCCCAGTGGTACTTGTCCAGAGGCGTTGCATTGGGCAGCGATGTAGAGGGGTAGCCGAAAAAGTTGGAAGCATCTTCAAGAGGCATACCAACAGCGAATGTTACCTCATATTTTTGATACGGATAACCTTTGCTTTCTGTTTGTTGTGCCCACAAAGGCGAGGTGGCGAAAAGCAGCAGAGCCGTTGCTACGAAATGCCTTTTCGCATGGTAGAATTTTTCTTTCATCGTGTTTGTTAATTTGACTTTTTACAACTAAACACAATAAGTGGTAAAATCTTGCATCGATTCTGCCATTTTTTTTATTTTTTTGATTTGAACCATGCCGCCCCCCACCTATTGAGGCTGTATTTCAATCTCTATGCTTTTAGCTGCCAAACTCTATGCTTTTAGCTGCCAAACTCAATGACTTTAGGGGCCAAACCCAATGACTTTAGGAGCCAAACCCAATGACTTTGGATGCCAAAGTCAATGCTATTGTCTTTTCCTAAAATCGCTTGACAGTTTTTAGTTGTTTATTCTATATTTCTTGTCAATATTTTTTTTATTGTACTATTTAACTTGCCAATCTCCATTTTCGAGGCTTATAAGCACATCCTTTGGCTGAGAAAAGAAA
>JAQYPT010000090.1 GCA_028726625.1 Prevotellaceae bacterium
TTTTTCGGGTTTGTTGCACTCCCGTGGACATGCGTCAGGGTATTCTTCGCCTGTCCCAATTGGTACGCAGCAATGACTTCAACCCTTCTGATGGTGTTGTCTACGTTTTCTACAATCGATCCCGTAACCGAATCAAGTTGCTGCACTGGGAGCGCTGTGGTTTTGTCGTCTATCACAAGCAGATGGCACAGGGCTGCCTGAGTCCTAAAATCATACGGGCGAGAACTGGATTTTACGAGCTCCGCTGGGACGAATTGGTACTCTATATTGAAGGAATAAATCCGAATTGCTACCGAAGAAAAAGATACAATAAATCTTAGTATTTTCTTGCCTGTGTCAGATATTTTTCGTACCTTTACATTATATAAAGAACTGATAATGTGATGGATACGACTCATTGTGCAATGACATCTGACTACCATTCTCTAACTCGGGAAGTTGTTGTTAAACTTCTTGAGCAAAGGGATGCAGAACTTAAGGATAAGGATGCAGAACTTAAGGTTAAGGATGCTGAACTGGAACGAAAGTCTCGTCGTATTCTTGAACTTGAGCGCATGGTATTTGGCAGGCGCAGCGAGAAACGCCTGCCTGAGAGTGCAAGCGACTGGACGGGTACGCTTTTTGACGAGCAGTGGGCCAAAGAGGGCTCCCTGGCTCAGGTGGAAGCCCTTCCCATCATCAAGGAGATAAAACGACAGGCCGGACAACGCAGGTCATCACGCCGTGTGAGCCGTCCTTCCAGAAAGGGCACGGCCTACGCCTCCTATGTTCCCGAGGACATAGAGCGGCAGGTCACGGAGATATACCCAGAGGGTTATGATGCCGAGCGCATGGTCATCATCGGACATGACAGAAGTGAGCATCTGTGTCTGCGTCCCTCATCCTTTTATGTCAGAGTGGAGGATCGTATCATCTGCCGCCTGAAGGAAGCCCGGCCAACGGATGCGAGGGTCGACATCCTGGAAGCCCCCTTGAAAAAGCAAGCGGTAGACTGTTTTGCCGACGCTTCCCTGCTCGCTGAAATCATCACCGCCAAGTTCGCCTATCACCAGCCCGAATATAGGCAATGTGAGAGATGGAAGGAACTGGGCGTGAACATCCCCACCTCAACCGTCAACAGCTGGGTTCACGATGCCGCCGATGCGCTTTATCCACTTTACAAACTTCAAGCAAGACAGATCCTGCAAAGTCCTTACCTGCAGGTTGACGAGACCAGCGTACAGGTTGCCGACCGCAAGGGAAAGACGCGCAAAGGATACCTGTGGAGCGTGCGTGACGCCATGCACTCCCAGGGCGTATTCTTCCATTGGAAGGACGGTTCGCGCTCGGGCGCTGTGGCAGACGTGCTCTTCAAGGGCTACCAGGGCGCCATACAGTCTGACGGGTATGAGGTCTACAGCAGGTTTGAGAACGTTCAGGGCATCGTGCTGCTGGGATGTATGGCACATGTGAGACGCAAGTTCGAACATCTGGCGGCTGACGATAAGAATGCCACCCATATCATCGAAACGATAGCCACGCTGTATGAGTTGGAGGAAAACCTCAAACACAAGAAAGCGCCACCCGAAGAAGTGGAGGCCGAGCGAAAGGCCAAGGCCTATCCCATACTGAAGTATCTTGAGACCTATATGCAGGATGTACACAGGCAGTACACCCCAGGCGAAGCTATGGAGAAGGCGCTGCGTTATGCCTTCGCCGTTTGGATACGCATTGGCAGGTATATGCAGGACGGACGCTTCAACATAGACAACAATCTCATGGAGCAGGCCATCAGACCCGTCACGCTTGGAAGAAAGAACTACCTGTTCTGCGGTAACAATGAGGGGGCGGAGAACAATGCCGTCTTCTATACCTTCGTGGCGTGTTGCAGGGAAGCAGACATAGACCCATACAAATGGATGAAGGAAATCCTTTCAAAGCCGTTGCCAGACATGACGGAGGATGAACTCACGAAAATGCTACCTTCAAACTTCAAATAACAAATAACCCTTATATGCCACCAGACATATAAGGGTTATTTGTTAGTGTGAAAGTCGGCAAATATTGGATGCTTACTATGATTATAGCTTGGTTCTGTGGAAGCCCTGATAAATATCTGTTTTACGCTCTTTGCTACTCTTTCGTCATGCGCATTTCCTCGGAAAGTCTTACAAGCAAGGCCTGTCTCAACATCCTTAATAGGGAGTTTTACTTATACTGAAAAATTCAAAAGCCAAATTGCACATGCAATTTGGCTTTTCTCATTCATTATTTTCCCCACAGGCTGGATGTTTAGCGGGGCTTTTGTTCAGCAGCCCCACTTTTCTATCATTGTTGTCTATGTGGATTTTTCAGCATTAGTATTCGTCTTCATCCGAAACATCTGCTGCTTCCAAGTCTAAATCTTCCGGATTTGTCTCGAAAGTGGTGTGATAGCTTTCTTCCGTCAGTTTGTCGTCATCGTAAGAGTCGTCATCGTCTTTGTCATCATCAGCATTTTGTAGTTTTGGCAAATCTTCATCCTCCTCGTTAAAGTCTTCATCCAGTGCAGCTTTTCCTCTGGAAAGCTTGTTTTTACTGAGTTCCGTCTTTGGCTTTTCCTTTGCAAAAATGGCCTCAACCCATGATCCTTTTGGAATTTCAAGAACTTCAAATCCATCGTTGACCTTCTTTTCATACATGCCGCTGGGGTTGTGAAGTCTGTTTTGCGGAAGCGTTGTCGTACTGATGTCAAAGCCACTTTCAATGATGTCTTTAATGCTCTGCGACAGCGAATCCCAGCCACCACCAAAGTTTCTGTCAAGCACTTCAATGAGTTTTGCTGCCGATATATGGCGGATGTTCTCGTATGTAAGATCGGTTACACGAGCGATGGGCTTTTTCTTGACAGCCAATTTTTGCTTTGACGCGTCGTCAGTACGCAGCTTACCCACCTTGAAGCCTCGTTCTTCGTATTTCTTGATGACTTCAGGTTTGTCAACTTTGATTTCCTCGATCTCGAAAGCACTTTTAATAATGTCAAGATAATGACACATGTTATCCTTGAGGTCAGCATCTTTTTGTGCCGCTTCCCATAGCCTGAAAACATCATTTTCCTGTAATTCCCAAACACTACTCTTGGTCAATGTCTTGAGGGATAAAGCGTTTTTTTGTTTCATATCTTTTTTAGTGGTCATTTATCTTTGATTGAATTGCAATGCGCTTGCGCAAATAACGTCAACAGTTTGGATACCAGTGCCCATTTCTATGAGATGACATTTATCCATTTGTTGGCTGTATGTAGCAGTCAAAGAACAGTGTTGTCTTATCCTGTTTGTTTGGCTGCAAAAATAAATACTTAATTCTTAATTGACAAACTTTTTTGCAAATATTTGAGGTAAACTAAAAAACGTCTCTATATCGCAATGATATAGCTAACTTTGGGGGTTATAAAGAAGATACAAAAACAGAATGTTGATGTCCTTTTTCAGTCAGCAAGAACATGCGTGTTGGAGTGATAGAAATCTTGCTCATTCATCACTGCAACCTCACTTGTTAACAGTGTATGGGCAGGCAGACATCCAAAAATGATGAAACATTTTTCTTGACAAACCACTCTTTATCCTTCGCATATTCTCCACCAACCTTCCAATTTTTTCAAATTTCGCAAGCATTAGCAAAGTTTGTATCTTGTTGTTGTGCAAGTCGTTCGGTGTTTCATGCAACTTCATGACGCCTATTTTCCTTAATTTTTCCTGGTAAAAGGATGCTTTTAACGCTGTTATTGCTATGCTCTTCGTGTCCAATTACATGCTTATTATGTTGCAAAAGCATGCTTTTTGACAGCTTAACTCATAGTGTTTGTCCAGACATTGCCATTTCCGTTCTCAAATGAGTGTGTGATGCTCCTCATTTACCTATTATTTTTTTCTATTTTACAAATTTACAAGTGCTCTTTTTTTGTCATTTATTCGGACATAAAGCCGGAGTGTGACAGGTGGATAGTGCGATGACTTGCCAATGCAAGCAGCCATTCGTTCCTCCCACATAGATACGCGCTTAGGGCGGATGGAATAGATGTAAAAAAACACCATGTGCACCGTTGGTTCACGAAACTTTTATTATCTTTGCATGTACACAGAGCGCTTTGAATTCGCAGCATAAGGACGATTTTCGAGCATGTGTGTTTGTTGACAATGGATTATGAGTGAACCTTTAGCAGAAAGAATGCGTCCTCGTACGCTCGACGAATATGTGGGGCAGCAGCACTTGGTAGGAGAGGGTGCCGTGTTGCGCAAGATGATTGAGGCTGGCAGGATTTCTTCTTTCATCTTGTGGGGGCCGCCGGGCGTGGGAAAAACCACCTTGGCTCAGATCATAGCCAACATGTTGCAAACGCCGTTCTATACGTTAAGTGCCGTCACCAGCGGGGTGAAAGATGTACGCGAGGTGATTGAACGGGCCAAGAACAGCAGTTTTTTCAATTCGGCTTCGCCTATTTTGTTCATCGACGAGATTCACCGTTTCAGCAAGTCGCAGCAAGACTCGCTGTTGGGAGCGGTCGAAAAAGGCGTTATCACGCTCATCGGTGCCACCACGGAGAATCCCTCTTTCGAGGTCATCCGCCCCTTGTTGTCAAGGTGTCAGCTGTATGTGCTCAAGTCTTTGGAAAAAGATGACCTTTTGGAACTGCTTCATCGCGCCATCCATGAGGACATAGAACTCAAACAGCGTCACATCACTTTGAAAGAAACGGGCGCCATTTTGCGATATAGTGGTGGCGATGCCCGTAAATTACTTAATATCTTGGATTTAGTCATTGGTGCTTCGGCTACCGAAGAGGTGGTCATTACCGACGAATTGGTTGAGACTCAGTTGCAACAAAACCCACTGGCTTACGACAAAGGCGGCGAGATGCATTATGACATCATTTCGGCCTTCATCAAGAGCATCCGCGGCAGCGACCCTGATGCGGCACTCTATTGGATGGCGAGGATGATAGAAGGTGGCGAGGATCCACAATTCATTGCCCGCCGACTGGTCATCAGTGCGGCCGAAGATGTGGGACTGGCCAATCCCAATGCGCTGCTGCTGGCCAATGCAGCTTTTGACGCTGTCATGAAGTTGGGATGGCCCGAAGGCCGAATACCGCTGGCCGAAGCGGCTGTGTATCTAGCTGCCAGTCCGAAAAGCAATTCCAGTTATTTGGGAATCGATGCCGCATTGGCGTTGGTCAAGGAAACGGGTAATTTACCGGTTCCCCTGCACTTGCGCAATGCGCCCACACAGTTGATGAAGCAATTGGGCTATCATGACGGCTATTTGTGCAGTCATAATTATCCCGGACACTTTGTCGAACAACAGTATCTGCCTGATTCCGTGAAGGACAGGCGTATGTGGCACGCACAGCATAGTGCGGCTGAAGAAAAATTATATCAATGGATGCGTCAGTGCTGGGGATCGCGTTATGACGAGACTTCCACGTCGCAAAAAGAATCATAGAAAGGAGAATGTTTATGGAAACAAATGGGAAGAAACAAACTGTCAACATCATTGTTCTGGACGGTCATTGTGCCAATCCCGGTGATTTGTCGTGGGATGGATTCAAAGAGCTGGGAAGTCTCACCGTTTATGAACGTACGAAAGCCGAAGAAGTTGTAGAACGTGCGAAGGATGCGCAGATTGTTTTGGTGAACAAGGTGTCCATGAAGGCCGACATCATTGCGCAATTACCCAAGCTGAAATATATCGGTGTGTTAGCAACAGGCTTCAATCACATCGATGTGAAGGCCGCCCAAGAACATGGCGTGATGGTGTGCAACATTCCGTCGTACAGTACATATAGTGTGGCTCAGATGGTATTTGCCAGCATTTTTACCATCACGAACCGGGTAGAGCATTATGCCCAGCAGACACGCGAGGGGCAGTGGTCAAAGCGTAGTGATTTCTGTTACTGGGACACGCCTTTGCTCGAATTGGCTGGAAAGACGATGGGAATTGTCGGATTGGGTAACATCGGGATGAAGGTTGCACGCATCGCTCGTGAGTTTGGCATGGAGGTGTATGCCTATACCAGTAAGAATTCTGTGGATCTTCCATCGGGCATCCAGAAGACAACCCTTGACGGCTTGTTCTCGGTGAGTGACATTCTTTCTTTACATTGTCCTTTGTTAGAGCGCACGCGTGAACTCATTAAGGCTGATAACTTACGCAAAATGAAGCATGGTGCCATCTTGATCAATACCGGAAGAGGCCCCTTGGTCAACGAAGCTGATGTTGCCGCAGCTTTGGAAAGTGGTCAGTTGGCTGCATACGGAGCTGATGTGATGTGTTCGGAGCCACCCGCTGCCGACAATCCGTTGTTGAAACAACCCAATGCCTTCATCACTCCACATATTGCATGGGCTACCGTTGAAGCGCGCAGCAGACTGATGAACATTGCTTTGAACAACGTGAAGTGCTTCCTGGAAGGAGCTGCACAAAACGTAGTGAGCTGTTGATGGATGCGCAAGAGATTGCTGTAATCCTTTTTAGTAAGTATTATGAAAATCGCATCTAAGTGCGTTTTAAAAGAATATGTTCTATCAAAATCCGGAAATAGTCCACTCTTTACAACAGGGAATAGAGTTTGTTGGGACGTTTGCTTTTGCGATATCTGGCATTCGACACGCTGCAGCCAAGAATTTTGATTGGTTCGGTGGTTTTGTATGTGGTATCGCCGTTGCTATCGGTGGCGGAACCATTCGTGATGTCATGATTGGGGTAACGCCATTTTGGATGACGTCGAGCATTTACATCATTTGTACAGTATTGGCTCAACTGTTCGTCATTGTTTTTTCAAAGTTTTTGAAGCGGTTGGACAACACCTGGTTTGTATTCGACACATTGGGCTTGGCCCTGTTTACCATTGCCGGCATCCAGAAGTCTTTGGCCTATGATTTCCCCTTTTGGGTAGCCATCATCATGGGGTGCATGACGGGTTCGGCTGGAGGCGTGATACGCGATGTGTTGCTTAATAACGTACCCATCATCTTCCAAAAAGAAATTTATGCCATGGCCAGTATCCTTGGCGGCTTGGTTTATTGGGTGCTCATCAGTTTAGGCGTTGATGTGAGCATTACGGTGGTTTCTTCCTTCTTGGTGGTGTGTGTCATCCGATTTTTGGCTGTAAGGTATCATCTTTCCTTGCCTCGTTTGCGTTTAGAAGAATAGGTGTGTGCGTGCAGGCAATCAGGGAACGCTTGATAATTGTCATCAGAAAACCCTGAACCTGTATCCAAGCGTGAGTATGATGGAGGAGTTTCTGCTGTTTCCCATGATGGCCTTTGCTTTGTCAGTCTTGGCAAGTTTTCTGAAAGGATATTGGTAACGGGCATCCAAACTCACGTTGTGCCATACGAAACAGGCACCCACGGGGATGGTAACGTCACTCCTGTACAATTCTTTTTTGATGCTTTTTCCGTTGCACTCCATCGTGACAGCGTATGCTGCATGAATACCGGTGTATAGTCCCAGTCTGTCTGCGATGTATTGCTTGAATAAAAAGTCGGTATTGATATAGTTCAATCGATAGTCGAATGTGGCCCCTGCCTCTGGTGAAGCTAAGGAAATGGCATTGTGGCTGCCATGGTGAGAAAAGGTCAACTCGGTTTGGATGGCAAACGACTTGGTAAGGAAGGCTTCGGTATATATTCCTCCCATCCCAGTGATTTTGGCTTGACCACGCAAAGCTGTCAGATTAGAATAGATGGCGCCACCTTTTACTCCTACATAGGTATCCCATGGCTGGCGTTCGAATTTGGGCTTGAAAGTGCTTTGTCCCCAACAAGTGGTAGCAGCAAAGGCTACAAGAAAAAGTGCCAAAAAACCTTTTTTCATATCATTTTACAATTGTGCTGTAAAAATACAATTATTTTATGATATGACAAAGTGTTTTGTTATTTTAGCATAAAAATTAGCGGGAATGCATGTTCTTTGTTTATAGAGGGTAGTTAAGTTTGGTGGTATGATTGATTCGATGATTGGTCTTCACCCGCGCTAAATGGCGGTCATGAGCCTATCCATTATTTTTTCAAGTGATACGTGTTCAGAGCGTCGACAATGGTCTTTACCTCATCATTCGTGAGCGTTTGGTTCAACGGAATACTCACTTCATGGTGATGAATCTTTTCGGCAATGGGGTAAGAGCGGTCGTTCCACTCTTTGTATGCCTGCTGTTTGTGTGGTGGTATGGGGTAGTGAATGTTGGTTTGTATGCCCATGCGGTTTAAGTGTCCTTGCAGTTCATCGGGATATTGTGTCAGCACGGGGAACACATGCCACACGTTTCCGGTTGAATCGTGTGGGGGAAGCGTGATTTCTGCGTTGTGAATGTGCGTGAGATAGTAGTGGGCTATCTCTTGTCTTCTTGCGTTTTCCTCATCCAGATACTTGAGTTTTACGCTCAATACGGCAGCCTGCAGCTCGTCCATTCTGCTGTTTCTTCCTTTATAGTCAAAGACATATTTTCGTGATGAGCCGTAATTGCCCAGCGCTCTGATGACGTTTGCCAGTTTAGCATCATCGGTTGTCACGGCTCCTGCATCGCCCAGCGCGCCCAAGTTCTTGCTGGGATAAAAGCTATGAGCCGCGGCATCACCTAATGACCCTGTGCGATGCCCCGGACAGTACATGCATCCGTGTGCCTGCGCATTGTCTTCTATGAGTTTCAGGTGATGTTTTTGACAGAGTTGACCTATTTTTTCTGTGTATGCACAACGTCCATAGAGGTGCACCAGCATGATGCCTTTGGTGTGTTCGGTGATGGCCTGCTCTATCAAGTTGTCGTCAATTTCAAGGGTGTCTATGCGCGGTTCCACCAGTATAGGTACCAGGCGGTTGGCCGTAATCGATAGGATGGTGGCGATGTAGGTGTTGGATGGAACGATGATTTCATCGCCTTCATGCATCTCGCCCAGCTCCATGTAAGCTCTGAGTATGAGGGTGAGCGCATCCAGTCCGTTGGCGCAACTCACGCAATGTTGCGTACCAATGTATTCGGCATATTGTTTTTCAAACGCTTGTACCGCCTGCCCTTGCAGATACCAACCACTCTCAATTACTTTATTGACAGCTTGTTTTATCTCTGCCAGATGTTCATTGGTTACTCGTTGTAAAGATAAATAGGGTATCATACCTCCCATTGATAAGTGTCATAACATATAGCACGACCGCCAAATCCCTCTTTTTGATGAATGAGTGAGGCGTTGAGCAGGTGCCCATCTTGCAGAGTGGACGTGCCAAAATCAAAATATTGTTTTTCGTCCCACGATTGATGAAGTAAGAAATGGAACAGCCCATCGATGACACGCAGTTGCTTTCCTTCGGGCGATGCCGAAATGTATTGCGTATGCACCACGTTGGGAGTGAGATAAAGAACGGTTCCTCCTAACACCATGTTATCTTTGCATGCCACATACAACTGGATGTGATGGGGGAAACGCTGGTGCAACAGTTCTATTTCCTGCAAGCTATGGACGGGCTTCGCACCGTATTTATTCATTAAATTGTCATCCAACACTTGCCAAAAAGCAGCAAAATCGTTGCTAAGTTTGATTTCGATGCCATTTTTCATGCATTGTTTAACACCGCGCCTACGGTTCTCACTCCATTTCAGGGGATGCGTCAAATCAATGACAGAAGAAATGCTTCGTGCCACTAATTGGGCGTTGCAGACTTTGAAGAGTGCGTACAAATCCTCTTCGGCAGGTGTCAGGTGATAGATAGAAGGTGTGGGACGGTACACCACTTGCTTGAATCCATGATTGCGAAGGTGTTGGTTAAGCTCTTCAAACAGCACGAGGATATCGGCGGTTCTCACTTGTTGATCCATGATGAGACCACCGTATGTCAGTCCAAAATGCGAATACAGGGTGTCGTCAACACGATGGGCGGGCAGCATGGCATACAACTTTTCGTCTTTGTAGAACATCAACGAATAGTCATTGAACCTGTCTTCGTGGTAGTTCATGTAGCTTCTGTCGAACAAGAACGTGGCATTTTTTGCCTTTTCTGCATAGCCGTTCCATTGTTCTTCATCGGCTTTGGTGTATCTACGAATGTCAAACATGCTTACCTTTGCTTGATGTATTCCAAGAAAGCGTCATATTCTCTTATATAATCAGCTTCGTCAAAGGTCTCAGAAGCCAATACCAAGCATACGGCACCCGATGAGAAATCATCTAACGTCCGCCATGTGTCAGTATCGACAAACAGGCCTTGATAAGGGTGGTTCAGCAGTATAGAAGTCTTTTCTTTGCCGTTGTCGAGCGTTACATGGAAGCTACCACTGAGAGCGATGATGAACTCTTGGCATTGTTTGTGGGCGTGTCCGCCCCTGTTTTCGCCTGCCGGAACATCGTACACCCAGTACACCCGCTTTACATCAAAGGGCACATCCTTGCATCCTTCGGCAACGGTTAGGTTTCCTCTGGGGTCAACGATCTTAACTAAGTCAATGATTTTCGCTTCCAACTGCTCGTGTTTCTTATCGGTTACCGTACATTTGCTCGTAGTATTTTTGATAGTTTCCAGAGGTTACCTCGTTGATCCAATCCTGATGTTGTAGGTTCCATTTGATGGTTTTCACGATTCCATCGGCAAACATAGTTTCAGGATACCACCCCAAATCGTTCTTTATCTTTGTAGGATCAATAGCGTAACGCTGGTCGTGTCCTAATCTATCAGCAACAAAAGTAATCAGGCTGTCGTTGATCCAATCAATCTTAATATTGCCTTGTTCATCCACTTCTTGCTTCTTCAGCACCTTTCTCAGGTCTTTATCCTGCTGCATCATGTCGTGAATGGTCTTGATAGTGAGCTTCACAATGTCGATGTTCTTCATCTCGTTATGTCCACCTACATTGTACACCTCGCCTTCTTTACCCTCTCGCACCACCATGTCAATGGCTTTGCAGTGGTCTTCTACATAGAGCCAGTCGCGCACATTGTCGCCCTTGCCGTATACGGGAAGTTGTTTGCCCTCAAGGATATTTTTGATAATGAGCGGTATCAACTTCTCTGGAAAGTGATAAGGACCGTAGTTGTTAGAGCATCGTGTGATGCTAACGGGCATGCGATAGGTGTCGCGATAAGCCATAACAATCATGTCTGCACTGGTCTTTGATGCGCTATAGGGGCTGTGCGGACACAGCGGAGTTTGTTCTGTAAAGTATCCTTCTGCGCCCAATGAGCCATATACCTCGTCGGTAGAAACCTGATGATAGCGTTTGCCAGCTTTCCAAGTGGGATAACCTTGTGCATCTTTGCCCGTGACCCAAGCCCTTCGGGCAGCGTCCATGAGGTTTTGAGTACCAAGTATATTCACCGAAAGAAACAATTGTGGGTCCTCGATACTGCGGTCCACATGACTCTCTGCCGCAAAGTTTACGACAAAGTCTATATCGTGTTCAGCAAACAACTTGTCTGCCAAATCCTTGTCTCTGATGTCGCCTTTCACGAAGAAACAACGTTTGTTGTCAATGTCATTCTTGATAGTACCGAGATTGCCTGCGTAGGTCAGTGCATCCAGTATAATCACCTTGATGTCTTCGTTCTTGTACTTTTTGTCAAGCAAATACTTGATGAAATTGGCTCCGATGAAGCCTGCGGCTCCTGTAACTAAGTATGTTTTCATATTTCTTGTTGTTTTTTATGCTCTTTGTCTTTAACGACTTTATCGTAAGTTTCCAAATATTCCTGATTCTTTTCCTTTCGTTTTTTCTGTTCTTTGTAGTCAGAATAGATGTTGAGCAACGTCATGATAAATCCAAACGAGGCACTCCCAATCATCAAATTTGGCCAATGATATTCACTACCCCAATCGAACAGGAGTTGTGTACCATAATACACGCCAGTCAGTACGATAAATTGAAATAAATAAGTATGTGCTTTTTTCATCTGTGTTTTATGGATGATGGTTCTTATCACTTAATGTAATAACTTCACAATCGGTGAATTTATTGCCTTCTATGGTTAATCTTATCAGCGTTCTTTCACGATGCCAGCCTTGTAAGCCTGCCGCACCGGGATTGATGTGCAACAAGTTGATTGTTTTGTCGTATTGAACTTTCAGGATATGCGAGTGTCCACAAACGAATAATTGTGGTGGTGAAGCAAAAAGCAAACTACGTATTTGTGGGGCGTAATTACCGGGATAGCCGCCGATATGCGTCAGCAATACATCCACATCTTCGCATTTGAAACGCAGTTTGTCACGGTACATTCGTCGCAAGTCACCACCGTCACAGTTGCCGCAAACAGCCCTTAACGGCTTGATAGCAGCCAATTTTTGTGCCACTTCCAATGAGCCAATGTCGCCAGCATGCCATATCTCATCACATTCGGCAAAGTATTTCTCGTACTTGTCGTCCCAATAGGCGTGCGTATCACTGATGATTCCAATTCGTTTCATGGCTTTCTTCCCTCTTCTCTAATGTCGAGTTCAAAGCGCCGACGAATGAAACAGCCTATGATATCTGCTGTTTTATCCAGTCCCATGATGCTCGAATTCACACAAAGGTCGTAGCTACTACTATGTCCCCACTTCTTTCCAGTGTAATAATTGTAGTACGAAGACCTGTCGCTCTCCTTGTTATTGATAAGTTTTCTGGCAGCCTCTTCGTCACATTTCTGCCGTTCACAAACCAGTCGGATGCGATCTTTCATGTCGGCAGTGATGAAAATGTTTACCGTGTTTGGATAAGTTCGCAGCACATAGTCGGCAGCTCGTCCAACAAACACACAACTACCTTCATCGGCAGCCTTCATAATGGCTTCGCTTTGGAACTGAAAAAGACTCTCTTGCGAGAACTTGTTGTCATAGAAGTTATTATCGCTCAATAAAGGTGCACGCGTGTGGAAGAGGGTTTGGAAAAAGCCTTTGTGCTCATCATTCTGCTCAAAAAACTTCTCACTGAACCCACTTTCTTTAGCAGCTAAATTGAGTATCTCTTTGTCATAAAACTGACATCCAAACTCATCGGCAAGCAGTTTGGCGATAATGCGTCCACCACTGCCCACCTGTCGGCCAACGTTAATGATTATCTTCTTGTTGTTTCCCATTGGTAGATTCTTTATGTTGTATTTTGAATTTCTTCATATAAATCGTCATCATCGTCACAGCCACGATGACAGCAACAAGGTCTGAGGCAGGTAATGAGGCCCATACACCATCTATTCCAAAGATGGGAGGTAGGATAGCCAATAGAGGTAATAAGAAAAGTAGCTGTCGGGATAAAGACAGAAAAATGCTAATTTTTACTTTTCCGATACATTGAAAGAAGTTGGTAATCACCATCTGTGCCCCGACAACAGGGAACATCAGCAGGTCAATACGTGTTCCCTTGATGGACATCTCAATGAGTGTCGGGTCGTTTGTAAAGAGACGCACACAATAGTACGGTATAAACATGGCGATAGCCCAACCAACGGTCATGATAACCGTGGCAGCTATAATGGATAACTCTAAAACCCTCATCACCCGATCCAGCTGCATAGCACCGTAATTATAGCCAGCAATAGGCTGCATTCCTTGATTGATGCCCATGACGAACATGATGAAAACCACGCCGATACTGTTGGCGATGCCATAAGCTCCTACTGCCATGTCACCTCCATAGCGCACAAACTGATTGTTCATGAAGATAACAATGATACAAGCGCAAGCGTTCATCAGGAAAGGAGAGATGCCAATGCCGATGATATTTTTTACCAAATCGGATTTGAGGCGATAGATACCTCTTTTTAGATGTAACAACTCATTGGGGTTGCTAAACAACTTGAGCTGCCAAACCAATGCGATGGCTTGTGAAATAATCGTTGCAAAAGCGGCTCCTCGAATACCCCAGCCCCACCAAAGAATGAAGATTGCGTCCAAAATAGCGTTCATGACCACCGTAAACATGGTGGCGTACATGGCTTGATTGGGCTTGCTGGCAGCACGCAGCACGTTGTTCATGCCAAAATACATGTGAGATATGATGTTACCGATTAAGATAATTTCCATATAGTCTCGTGCATAAGGCAAGGTGTTTTCACTGGCTCCGAAAAATAGGATAATGGGATCTAAAAAGAGTAAGCAGATAATTCCGAAGGCAAGTCCTATAATAATATTTAATGTAACAGAGTTTCCCAATACATTCTCGGCAATATCGTAGTCCTTCTGTCCCAACTTCACAGAAATAGCAGTAGACGATCCTACACCTACAGCAGCACCAAAAGCAGCAGACAAGTTCATGAGCGGAAAGGTGATAGCTAATCCTGAAATTGCCAACGGACCCACCACCTGACCGATGAAAATGCGATCTATCATATTGTATAGCGATGATGCCGTCATGGCAATCACGGCCGGCATGGCGTATTGCATCAGTAGAGCGCCAACAGGTTTGGTTCCTAATTCTAATGTTGCTGCTTTATTACCCATTCAAAAATCTCCATGTTTATCTTTGCAAATGTACAAAAAACTTCTGGTTCATCCTAGCGTGAAACAAGGATAAAGAATGCTTTTCCTTATTTTATCAGTTATCTTTGAAATTAAAATTGTATTTTTGTGCATCTTAGTCACAATAGCAATCAGAAGATGAAGCAGGCTCTTTCTTTATACGAACTCAACGAACTGGTGCGCGAAACCCTCCAAACCACCATGCCCGATGAATATTGGGTGGAGGCCGAATTGTCTGAGGTACGCGAGGTAAGGGGGCATTGTTACATGGAACTGGTGCAGAAAGATGAGCGAACCAACACGCCCGTGGCTAAGGCATCGGCCAAATGTTGGAAGAACAAGTGGATGCTGATGCGCCCTTACTTTGAACGCACAACCGGAAAAGTGCTGCGCGCTGGCATGAAAGTGTTGCTGAAGGTGTACGCCAATTTCCACGAGGCTTACGGCTTTTCTTGGATTGTTACCGATATCGACCCTGTTTATACGATGGGTGATATGGCAAGGAAAAGACAAGAAATCATTGCCCAATTAAAGGCAGAGGGCGTCTTTGATTTACAAAAAGACTTGCACCTATCCATGTTTGCGCGCCGCGTTGCCGTCATTTCCAGTGAGCAGGCAGCTGGCTATGGCGACTTTTTACGCCAGTTGAAAGATTGCGAGCAGGGGTTCAACTTTGAGGTTCAGCTCTTTCCTGCTGTCATGCAAGGCGAACGAGTGGAACCCAGCGTCATCGAAGCCTTGAACCATATCAATGCGCAAGTCGATGACTTTGACGTGGTGGTCATCATTCGTGGCGGCGGTGCGACAAGCGATTTGAGTGGTTTTGACACCCTTTCGCTGGCTGAGAACGTAGCCAATTTCCCTTTGCCCATCATCACTGGAATTGGACATGAGCGCGATGAGAGCGTGTTGGACATGGTTTCGTTCCAGCGAGTCAAAACTCCTACGGCTGCAGCGGCGTATCTCATCGATAACCTGGCTGACACCTTGGCTCGGATAGACGATGCGCAAAGTGAGATGGTGCAAATCGTGCGGCACTGCATGGAACAACAGAAGAATCGATTCGTGCGCGTCTCGAGCAAAATACCGGTACTTTTCTCGCATGTCAGAGTGCGGCAGGAAGAGCGTTTGCAACAATATTTTTTGCAGCTCACCGCCAGGGCTTCCCGCAAAATCTCTGATGCCCAGCATCACGTCCAGGTACTTTCAAATAGTTTGAAACCGATGGCCGAGCGCAAAATCGTGACGGAAGGGCATCGCTTGGACATCCTTCAACAGCGATGCAAGTCGTTGGATCCCCAACTGCTGCTAAGCCGTGGCTACAGCATCACGCTGCACCAAGGACGCGCGGTACACGATGCCGGCGAGTTGAAGACGGGCGACGAGATAGAAACGCGCGTGGAGAATGGAACATTCAAATCAATCGTTAAATAATATGACCAAAGAAATAAACTATGAAGAAGCTGTTCGGCAGCTGGAAAACATTGTGCAGCGGATGGAAAACGAGGAACTCGATATCGACGAATTGACCACCGAACTGAAGAACGCTCAAAAGCTCATCAAACTTTGTAAGGGGCGTCTGACTAAGGTAGATGCTGACATTAAGAAGATTTTGGAAGAAGATTAGGTGCGCTACGGGTTACAAAAAATACGCTGCAATCGTTGCGCATGCGTGATATTTTGCCTATTTTTGCGAAACACATGATGTGATTATAAACCTTTTAAACAGATATGATGATGAAAAATATTGATTGGGCTAACCTGTCCTTCGGTTATGTGAAGACCGACTACAACGTGCGTTGCTACTATCGTGACGGTCAATGGGGCGAGATTGAAGTATGCTCCGACGAGTACCTTAATATGCACATGGCCGCCGCTTGCCTGCACTATGGACAAGAAGCCTTCGAGGGTTTGAAGGCCTATCGCTGTCCGGATGGGAAGATACGCGTATTTAGAATGAACGAGAATGCGACTCGCTTGCAGAGTTCTTGTCGCGGTATCGTGATGCCTGAGCTGCCTACCGATCGTTTTGAAGAGATGGTTAAGATGGTGGTGAGGCTCAACCAAGCGTACATACCACCCTACGAGAGCGGGGCTACGCTTTACATTCGTCCGCTGCTCATCGGCACTTCGGCGCAGGTGGGCGTGAATGCGGCGCGCGAATACGCATTCATCATCTTTGTCACCCCTGTAGGACCTTATTTCAAAGGCGGATTTGCAAGCAACCCATACGTCATCATGCGCGGCTACGACCGCTCGGCTCCTTTGGGAACGGGTAAGTACAAGGTGGGCGGCAACTATGCCGCATCGCTCTACGCACACAGCATCGCCCACGAAAAAGGGTACGCCAGTGAGTTTTATCTCGATGCCAAGGAGAAGAAATACATTGACGAATGTGGGGCTGCAAACTTCTTCGGCATTAAGAACAACACGTATATCACGCCGAAGTCGACCAGCATCCTGCCTTCCATCACCAACAAAAGTCTCATGCAGTTGGCCGAAGACATGGGGCTGAAGGTGGAACATCGTCCCATTCCCGAAGAGGAGTTGGAAACATTTGAGGAGGCCGGAGCCTGCGGAACAGCTGCCGTCATTAGTCCCATCAGCTACATCGACGACCTTGATACGGGCAAACGTTATGAATTTGGTGATAAGCCCGGACCCATCTCCACAAAGCTGTACAACAAGTTGCGTGGCGTACAATATGGCACAGAGCCAGATATTCATGGCTGGACTACCGTGGTAATAGAGTAATGATGGATAATATAGAAGAGCGACATTCTTGTCGCTCTCTTCTGTTTCGGGGCGGCATGAAAGTCGCCCTTTTATATTCATAAAACTTAGACTTTCATCACACAAATATGATGTGTTATGGAAGTCATATCCAATCTCTTTGACTTTACCCTCCAAACCCATTGACTTTGCCTTGTAATCCCATTGACTTTGACCTCCAAACTCATTGACTTTGGAAGCTCAAACGATAGTTTCAGAAAATCAATTAGTTACAAAGATACCTTTGTTTCTTTTGCGTATGTTTCAAAGATGAGAATCGAAGATGACGAAACGTGTGCAAGAATGGATGATATTTCGGCCGATTAAAGCCTGTGTGGGTTTGGCTGAAATTAAATAATTGATTATCTTTGCAAACACAAAAAACACTTTATGGGCAAAGGAAAATTAGAGAAATTTGCTGAGATGGAGACATTCAAGAATGTCTTTCAATATCCCTTTTCTGTACTTGAGAACGTTCCTTTCGATATGAAAGGTCACTGGTGTGACGATTATTTTAAGAACAATCATCCCATTGTGCTGGAGCTGGGATGTGGTAAGGGCGAATATACCGTGGGACTGGCCAGGCTTTTCCCCGACGTGAACTTCATTGGCGTGGACATCAAGGGCGCGCGCATGTGGACCGGAGCCAAGCAGGCTTTGGCCGAAGGGTTGGACAATGTGGCTTTTCTGCGCACGAACATCGAGATGATTGACCGCTTTTTTGCCCAGGATGAGGTGCGGGAAATATGGCTCACTTTCTCTGATCCGCAGATGAAGAATGCCCGAAAACGGCTCTCCAGCACCTATTTCATGAACCGCTATCGCCGTTTCTTGGTGGACGGTGGGGTGGTGCATCTCAAGACCGACTCCAACTTTTTGTTCACTTACACATCGCTCATGGTGGAGAAAAACCAGCTGCCATTGCTCCAAAAAACAGCTGACCTGTATCACACCGCTGACGTTGACGAGGCCACCCGGCGCATCTTGTCCATCCAGACGTATTATGAAAGTATGTGGATGGAGCGTGGATTGAACATTAAGTACATCAAATTCCGACTGCCGCGCGAAGGCCAGTTGGAAGAACCCGATGTAGAAATACCGCTCGACGACTATCGCAGTTACCACCGTAGTAAGCGCAGTGGCAAGGCTACCGGTAAGTAAACTCATCAAAAAACTAAATCAGATGAAAAAAATAGTGTTGCCGTTGATGGCACTTCTCATGCTTGGCAGCTTGCTCATGCAGGCGCAGCCCAAGCGTTCGCTGACATCGTATGTCAACCCCATGATTGGCACAGCCGGCATGGGACACACCTTTCCAGGTGCCTGTGCGCCTTTTGGTGTGGTTCAATTGAGTCCTGAAACCGATACCATTCCGCATAATGTCGATGGCAAATATCAAGGTAAGGTATATGCTTACTGCGCTGGTTATCAATATGATGACCCTACCATTGTGGGATTCAGTCATACACATTTGAGCGGTACGGGGCATAGTGATTTGGGCGACGTGATGATTATGCCGCAGACGGGGGCACTGAAATTGAATCCTGGCACGGCCACTCATCCGGAGTATGGCTATCGGTCGCGCTATTCACACGCCAACGAAAAGGCCACAGCCGGATATTACGAAGTGATGTTGGATGACTATGGAGTTAAAGCACAGCTCACCGCTACCCAACGAGTGGGCGTTCACCGTTACACGTTTCCAAAGGGAGCGGACAGCCGCATCATACTCGATTTGTTGCATGGTATCTACAACTACGACGGCAAGGTGTTGTGGAGCAGCATGCGAGTGGAGAACGACACGCTGATAACGGGTTACAGGCTTACCAACGGATGGGCGCGGTGCAACTATACTTATTTTGCCATTTCGCTGAGCAAGCCTATCAAGAGCTATGGTTATCATGACATGAAACGTCCCAAATACGTGGGATTCTGGCGAAAGTTTGACCTGTACCACAACTTCCCGGAGATAGCGGGAAGGAATGTGGTGGCCTATTTCAACTTTGACAACCAGGCTTCTCAGGTTCTTGAAATCAAGGTAGCTCTGTCAGCAGTGAGTACGGAAGGCGCACTAAAAAACCTCCATGCTGAGGCTGCGGGTAAGAGTTTCGAGCAAATCAGCAAGGAAACGCACGACCAATGGGAACGCGAACTGGATGTCATCGAATGTGAGGGACCCGAAGACCATAAGGCCATGCTTTACACGTCGCTTTATCACACCATGATCAACCCGTCTGTTTACATGGATGTTGACAGGCAATACCGTGGCTTGGACGGCAATATTCATGTGGCTCACGACTTTGACAACTATACCATTTTCTCGCTTTGGGATACCTATCGCGCCCTGCATCCGCTGCTCAACCTGCTGAAGCCCGAACGAAACGTCAACATGGTGAAGTCTATGTTGGCTCATCAGCAGCAGAGTGTGCACAAGATGTTGCCCATCTGGAGCCTCATGGGCAACGAAGGATGGTGCATGACAGGTTATCACGCGGTGTCTGTTCTTGCCGATGCCATGGTGAAAGGAGCCGACATCGACTATGATGCCGCTCTCGAGGCCATGACCTCCACGGCTACATGTCACTATTTTGCGGGCATTGGCGAATACATGAAAATGGGCTATGTGCCCTACGAGCGTGACGCAACGGCGGCCTCGAACACGCTGGAATATGCATACGACGACTGGACCATCTATGCGGCAGCCAAGAAAGCTGGGCGAGAAGATATCGCTGCCGAGTATGCCAAACGGGCCTTGTACTATCGAAACACGTTCGACACGACGATTGGTTTTGCCAGTCCTCGTTATGCGGATGGCTCTTTTAAGAAGAATTTGGATCCGTATCAGACCTCAAATGAAGGTTTCATCGAAGGTAATTCGTGGAATTTCTCATTCCATGCGCCACAGGATGTGTATGGACTGATGAACAAGTTAGGCGGAGAAAAACAATTCTTGGCAAAGCTTAACCGTTTGTTTGCAATGGATTTGCCGGCCAAGTACTATGAACACAATGAGGATGTGACGGCAGAATGTTTGGTTGGAGGATACGTTCATGGCAACGAACCCAGTCATCACATTCCTTATCTGTATGCCTGGACCTCGGCACCATGGAAGACACAGGAGTGGCTTCGCACCATCATGAACAAGATGTATCGCAACGAAGTGCGCGGATTGGGCGGCAACGACGACTGTGGACAGATGTCGGCCTGGTACATCTTCTCATCCATGGGCTTTTATCCTGTATGCCCTGGGACCGATGAATATGTGCTGGGGGCTCCTTACCTGCCCTATATGAAGGTGACGATGCCTACGGGCAAGAGCTTGATTGTCAAGGCTCCGAAGGTGAATGATCGCAATCGGTATGTTCAACGGGTAAGACTGAATGGCAAACCGTACACCAAATTGTATATCACCCATGCCGACTTGCTGAAGGGAGGCGTGTTGGAATTTGACATGGGGAGCAAACCTAATAAGAAAAGAGGATTGGCAAAGACGGACAAGCCGTATTCAATGACCAATGGAAAGTAAAAATCAACATCAATCAACATCAAGAAACTAAGCGATTATGAAGAAGAACGTATGGGTAATGGCGGCTGCCATGGTGAGCGGAATGTTGCTCATCTCGTGTGGAATATCAAAGAAAATGGCAGGCGTGTCACGTTATACAGACGACCAATGGAACACCCATTTGGGCAGAATAGATTTTGAAGATCAGGACAAAGGTAGCGAGGGATCGCGCATTTATCATGCCGTCATACCTAATCCCGATGCGTACATCCGTCAGGTAACGGCCACCGTGATGAGCACGTTGTATTTCAAACCATCTGACAGCATCCCCGCTTGTAAGCGTTTGCACTATATTATTCGCGACGATAAGGGAATCTCTGCCAAGGGTGGTGGGAATGGATTCGTGGACATCTTCTATAGCACACGACACATCAAGCGTTCGTTTTCCAACAATGACACGGCGAAGGTTCTTTTTGAAACGCGAGGCGTATTGTTGCACGAGTTGACGCATGCCTTTCAATTAGAGCCGCAAGGCATTGGTGGTTACGGTGATAATAAGGTGGTATGGTCGTTCATTGAGGGTATGGCCGATGCCGTTCGTGTGGCCAATGGCGGGTTCCATGGTGAGCAAGATCGACCGAAAGGTGGAAATTATATGGATGGTTATCGCACCACGGGCTACTTCTTGAACTGGGTGAAGGACCATAAGGATAAGGATTTTATTCGTAAGATGAATCGTTCAACCCTGGAGGTTGTGCCATGGTCTTGGGATGGTGCCGTGAAATATGCACTGGGCAAGAAGTATGGTGTTGACGCCCTTTGGCACGAATATCAGGTTGCCATTGGCGATATCAAGGCTCATTAAATCTCCATCAATACCATCTCCTGCCCGTTGAAGAGTGGTAGGAAATAAATATATAGGCAGAAATGAAAATCAAATATATCATTCTTTCCCTGATCGTGGCCATGCAGAGTGTGGCTGTGTGTGCATCGAAAAAGCGAGCCAAGCAAATCGATAAGCCAGCCATCGCTTATGTTAATCCTTTTGTGGGAACCGATGGTTATGGCAATGTTTACCCTGGTGCGCAGATTCCTTTCGGGGGTATTCAAATCAGTCCCGATACGGATGAACATTTTTACGACTGCGCTTCGGGTTATAAATGGAACCGAAACTCCATCCAAGGATTCTCATTGACACACCTAAGTGGTACGGGAATCCCCGACATGGGTGACTTTCTCTTCATGCCAGGCACTGGAAAAATACAGCTTGACCCAGGTACTGATGATGCACCGGACAGCGGTTATCGCAGTCGTTTCTCACACGATGACGAGCAGGCGACACCGGGTTATTACTATGTGAACTTGAAAGATTATGGTGTCAAGGCTGAGATGACGGCAGGTGAACGTAGTGGTATTTTCCGATTTACCTATCCGAAGACTGATTCAGCCTTTGTGTTGATCGATCTAAACCATACGCTTTGGCAGAAATGTGTGTGGTCGAACATCCGCGTTGAAGACGATCATACCATTACAGGATACAAACTTGTCAAGGGATGGGGACCGGAGAGGCACATCTATTTTAGAGCCGAATTTTCGCATCCGTTCCGTCATTTCATGATTTATCAAGACAAAAAGCCGGTTATTTACAACACAAGTCGTTTTAGAAGTAACCGTGAGGCGTGGGGACCCAACATCCTGTTCACGGCAACATTCAGTACACATGATAATGCTGTGGTAACGGTGAAGACCAGTATTTCTTCCACTTCGACCGATGGTGCCAAGCTGAATATGCAGGAATTGCAAGGCCATACTTTCGATAGCCTCAAGCAGTTGGCCGAACAAAAGTGGCAGAAAGAACTGTCAAAGTACGAGGTTACCGGCAGTGAACAGCAGAAACGCCCCTTCTATACCTCGGCTTATCATGCAGCATTATGCCCATTTACGTATGATGATGCTGATGGTAGGTTCAGCGGTTTGGACAAGAACATCGAGCAGGCGCATGGGTTTACCAATCGAACCGAGTTCTCTCTTTGGGATACTTATCGTGCCTGGCACCCTTTAATGAACCTGATTCATCACGACATTCAGGCCGATATCGCCAATTCGATGCTGGCTCATTATGACAAGAGCGTGGAGAAAATGTTGCCATTTTGGTCATTTGGCAGTAATGAAACTTGGTGTATGATTGGCTATCACGCCGCTGCTGTGCTGGCAGACATGATTTGTAAGGAGGTGAAAGGCTTCGACTATGAGCGAGTTTTCGAGGCTATGGTGCGAACAGCCATGAACCCAAACTACGATGGGTTGCCCGACTATCGATCCAAAGGCTATGTGCCATTTGACAAAGAGAATGAATCTGTCTCCAAAACACTGGAGTATGCATTCGATGATTATGCCATTGCGCAGGCCGCAAAGAAGCTGGGAAAGACAAAGGAATATACCTATTTTCTGAATAGGGCATTGAGTTATCAGAATCTTTTCGACCACCAAACCAAGTATATGCGTGGCAAAGACGCCAGTGGAGCATGGCGATTGCCTTTCTCATCCATCGCTTATCAGGGACCAGGGTCGGTCAATGGATGGGGTGATATCACCGAAGGTTTCACCGTGCAGTATCATTGGACGGTTCCACAGGATGTTCAAGGGCTGATGAACCTCATGGGAAAAGACAAGTTCCGTGAGCGTTTGGATTCATTGTTTACCTACGATTTGCCAAATGATATACCCGGTGCGCACGACATTCAGGGACGAATTGGCGCTTATTGGCATGGCAATGAACCTTGTCATCATGTGGCTTATCTGTACAATTACTTAGGCGAAGGTTGGAAAGGGCAGAGGATTGTCAGGGAAGTTGTTGACCGCTTCTATGGCGATGAGCCTGGTTCGCTCTCGGGAAATGATGACTGTGGACAGATGTCTGCATGGTACATTTTTAACAGTATGGGCTTCTATCCGGTGGCACCCTCAAGCGGATACTACAATATAGGTTCGCCTGCTTTGCCCGGTGTCACGCTAACGATGAGCAATGGGAAGAAGATTGTGGTCACAACCAAGGGCTGGAGTAAGAAAGCAGTGTATGTTAACAAGGTGTTTTTGAATGGGAAACCCTACACTAAATCCTACTTGAAATGGACCGATTTGAAAGAAGGAGCCCACATACAGCTCGTCATGTCGACCAAACCGAATAAGAAATGGGCTACACAGCCGCAAGACATTGCACCGTCATTGTCGGCTCCCGGCAAAACAATGACTTATCGACAGGGCATGAACCTATAATCAATCAATTGAAAAATCCCTTCCAAAAGAAGGGATGATAACGCTAAATATAAAACATGAGAAGATGACTTTATATCCAAAACTAATTACTGAGGCATTGGCAACGGTGATGTATCCCGGAACCAAGAAGAACCTCATTGAGAGTGACATGCTGGCAGATGATATCCGAATCGATGGGATGAAGGTGGAATTTACCTTGATATTTCCCCGCGAAACCGATCCTTTTCTGCGGTCAACGCTCAAGGCAGCCGAGGCTGCCATCCACTTCCATGTGGGAAAAGAGATAGAGGTGAACATCAAAACTGAGTTCAAGACCGCACCAAGACCAGAGGTAGACAAGTTGCTTCCGCACGTGAAGAACATCATTGCCGTAAGTTCAGGCAAGGGTGGAGTGGGTAAGTCGACCATCTCTTCCAATCTGGCTATAGCCTTGGCACAGCTGGGTTACAAGGTAGGATTATTGGATGCTGACATCTTTGGGCCATCCATGCCCAAGATGTTTGGTGTAGAAAATGAGCGAGTTTACGCCATCGAGAAAGAGGGCAGACAACTTATTGTGCCGATAGAGAAATATGGTGTGAAGTTGTTGAGCGTGGGTTTCTTTGTCAATCCCCAGACAGCAACGCTCTGGCGAGGCAGCATGGCGTCGAATGCGTTGAAACAATTGATTGCCGATGCTGATTGGGGCGAGCTGGATTACTTTATCCTTGACACGCCACCAGGTACAAGTGACATTCATTTAACATTGCTCCAGACGCTCGCTATCACGGGAGCAGTCATCGTGAGCACGCCGCAGAAGGTGGCTTTGGCTGATGCCAGGAAGGGCATTGATATGTACCAGAACGACAAAGTGAACGTGCCGATTCTCGGATTGGTGGAAAATATGGCTTGGTTCACGCCCGCTGAACTGCCTGAAAACAAATATTTCATCTTTGGAAAGGATGGCTGCAAGAACCTGGCAGACGAGATGAAACTGCCGTTGTTGGCGCAGATTCCCATTGTGCAAAGCATCTGTGAGAACGGTGATGATGGTGAACCGTCGGCTGTTCACACTGATACGATGACGGGACAGGCCTTTCTCAACCTGGCACAAGCAGTGGTCACCGTGACCAACAGACGAAACAAAGAACAGCAACCCACAAAGATTGTCAGGGTAAAAAAATAAGGTTATCCCAACAAGCAACATTCATTTTCAGCGTCGTTGGCATAGCTAGCCAGCGAAACGGTGCTGTAAAATTGTGGCAAACACGTGGCGTGGAGATGTCTTCCGCTTTCGTGTTTGCCATTTACTTTTAATCACTCTGCCGAAAAGTCGGCCACCGTCTTGCGGTACATGGAATACAGTCGGGTGCGTTCTATAAAGCCAGTAAGCTCTCCGTTCACGTCAACCACTGGCAAATAGTCGGCGTTGGTCTTGTCAAACTTCTCCATCACCTCTTCCATAGAGTCTTTGATACCCAGTGTAGCTTTCGGGGGTATCAAGATTTGCTGCACGGTAAAGCGGTGATATAGTTCGGTTCTGAACATCACATGCCTAATCTTGTTAATGTCAATGATGCCCAATAAGATACCTGCTGCGTTAACGACGGGGATAAAACTGGTGTGACTCCTGCTAATCACACTCACCAACTTCCCTAATGGCATGTCTGGGTCAACAGTCGTATAGTCGTGGTCAATCACGCTATCCAGACTCATGAGCGTTAGGATTGACCTGTCTGTATGATGGGTGAGCAGCCTACCTTGGCGCGCCAGACGCATGGCATAAATGCTGTGGGGCTCGAAGATGCTGATGACCATCACCGATACAATGCTCACCATGATGAGCGGTAAGAACAGCGAATAGCCGCCCGTGAGTTCGGCAATGAGGAACACTCCGGTCAAAGGGGCATGCATCACCCCAGCCATCACCCCGGCCATTCCCAGCAGGGTGAAGTTCTTTTCGGGGATGTAGGTTCCCACCTGATTCATGTTCCACACACGCGCGAAGAGAAAACCGCCGAACCCTCCGACGAACAGGGATGGCGCAAAGGTTCCTCCTACGCCACCCGCTCCGTTGGTAGCCGATGTGGCAAAGATTTTGGTGAGCAGCACCAAAGCGATGTAGATGACCAGCAAGCCCGAACTGCCTGCGAACAACGAGTTGTTCATTACAGCGTTCCAATCGGCTTCCGTGTTTCCATTGAGCAAGATATTCAGCGAATTGTAGCCCTCACCATATAGTGAAGGAAAGAAGAATATCAGTGAACTCAGCAGGATGGCTCCTAAGAAAAGTTTGGCGAATGGGTAGTCTTTGAGCTGTTCGAACAAGCCTTCGCATTTGCTCATCATGCGGATGAAGTACAGGCTTACCATGCCACAAAACAGTCCAAGCAGGATACTTGCCGGTATGCGGTCGATGTTCCAAGCACTGTCGAGCGTAAAATCGAACAGCGAGCGGTTACCCACGAAGATATAAGTGAAGACGGTTGCCGTGACCGTGGAGGTGAGGATAGGCAGCAGTGCAGCCATGCTGAGGTCTACCATGAGCACCTCCAGCGTGAACACCAGGCCGGCTATCGGCGCTTTAAAGATGCCTGCGATGGCGGCGGATGCGCCACAACCCACGAGCAACATCAGCGTTTTGTTGTCCATCTTGAACAACTGTCCGAGGTTACTGCCTATCGCCGATCCCGTCAGCACGATGGGAGCCTCGGCACCTACCGAACCGCCAAAGCCGATGGTGATGGCCGATGAGATGACCGATGTCCAACAGTTGTGCGCCTTCAGCCTTGACTGCTTGGTGGATATGGCATACAGCACCTGCGTGATGCCGTGTGAGATGTTGTCTTTCACCACATATCTCACGAAGAGTGATGTGATGTAAATGCCGATGACGGGGAACAGTAGGTACAGCCAGTTGTAGGTGGTGGCATCGAAACCAGCCGTAAGTAAATGCTGTATCTGTCTGATGATGAAGTGCAACACATAGGCTGCTACCGAGGCGAAAATACCGATGAAGAAGGCCAGGATGGTCGCCATCTGACGATTGGTCAGATGTGTCAGTCTCCACTTGTGAAGCTTGTTGATATAGGTTGTTGGTTGCATTGTTTATCCTGTTGTCGCCTGTCTCGTGAAAACGTGTGGGGTGGCCGTGGCGACAAATATCAAGAGCGTGTGTTTTATTTTCTGATGATGGTTACTTCTCCATCTTCTGCCAGCTTAATGATGCTGCTGGGCGTGTGGGGTTTGTGCTCCTGTCTGCGCGAATGGCAAACATAGTCAACCGCATCGAGTATCTCCTGACTGATGTCGCAGTAGTTGGCTGCTGCCGGTTCACCGCTGACATTGGCGCTGGTACTTACCAAAGCCTTCTGAAAACGGTAGCACAGTTCGTGCGAAAAAGGTTCTTTGGTAATGCGCAGTGCGATGCTTCCGTCTTCTGCTATCAGGTTGGGAGCCAGGTTGATGGCACCATCCAGGATGATGGTCGTTGGCTTCACGGCCACGTCCAGCAAGTCCCAAGCCACATTGGGTACCTGCCTCACATAGCGTTGCAGGCGTGCATCGGAGTCGACCAGACAGATGAGTGCCTTCGAGTCGTCCCGCTTCTTGATTTTGTACACTTTGGCCACGGCTTCAGCATTGGTTGCGTCGCAACCTATTCCCCACACGGTATCGGTGGGATAAAGTATCACGCCACCCTGTTTCATCACCTCTATGGCGTTCTTGATGTCTTCTTGTATGGTCATTTTGAGTTCGTGAGTTTTTGAGTTTTGTAAGTTTTTAAGATTCTCTGGTTGCTGTTTATTAGGCCAATTAGGCCAATTGGGCTTATTAGCCTAATTAGGTTAATTAGCCTTATTGGCTTTATTCCCTCCACCCATTCAGGAAGTCTTTCGCCCTCATACGTTTCTTGCCAGCCATCTGCAGCTCAGTGATTTCAAGCCAATTGTCTTCGGTTGCGAAATACAGTTTCTTGTTTTCCACCCACATTGTACCCGGTGTTTCATCAGCCGCAAAGCTTGTTTTGCTTGATTTGTAAATCTTCAGCGTCTGCTGTTTGCCGTTGCCGTCGGTGGCGATGGTCCATGCTGCCGGATACGGACTTAGTCCGCGGATGAAATCGTACACCCGTTTGGCCGGCTGATGCCAATTGATTTGGCACGTTTCCTTGAAGATTTTCGGTGCCGGATGCAGTTCGGCTTCGTCCGCCGCATAGTGTTCTTGCGGTGTCGATGGAATCTCTCCGCCGTTCTCAATCAATTGGTCAATGGTTTCAAGGCATAGCTGTGCCCCCAGCACCATGAGGTGATTGTAGACATACTCCACGTCAGCATCGTCGGGAATCGGCATCGTTTTTTGCAGGATGATGCGCCCGGTGTCGATTTGATGGTCTAGGAAGAACGTAGTGACCCCGGTGGTTGTCTCGCCGTTGATGACGGCCCAGTTGATGGGTGCGGCCCCCCGATACTGAGGTAAGAGCGCCGCATGCACGTTAAAGGTACCCAGTGGGGGCATGGCCCACACCACCTCGGGCAGCATGCGAAAGGCCACAACCACCTGAAGGTCGGCTTTATAGCCAGCCAACTGCTCCACAAAGGCGGGGTCTTTCATCTTCTGGGGCTGCAAAACGGGCAAACCCTGGGCCAAGGCGTACTTCTTCACCTCGGATGCCTGTAATGTGTCGTGATGTCGACCTACGGGCTTGTCGGGTTGTGTGACCACAGCCACAACGTTGTAACCTCCCTCCACGAGTTCGCGGAGCGAACCTACGGCAAACTCCGGGGTGCCCATGAAGACGATTCGTAGATTCTCTTTCGTGAGTTGTTTCTTATGCATCTGTTCGAGATGGATTTGTAGTTCGAGATACAAAGATAGGACAATTCGATAGGATAGCAAATATTTTGGACTTTTTTCTTTTTGTTTTGCTGTATTTTCCTTGTTTTTCTACCGTTCCAAACTCATTGAGTTTGGCGTGCAAAGTCAATGAGTTTGGAGGTCAAAGTCAATGAGTTTGGAGGGTAAAGTCAATGAGTTTGGAAAAGACGCTCTATAGACGCAGTGAAAATAAGGTAAATAGACTGGGCTACGGGTGTTGAATGATGGCCCGAAGTATTTTGCTTTCTGATTTTCATGCCTACAATAATAGATGTAAAAATTGCAGCATTGAAGAAAAATATTTAACTTTGCCCACAGAAATAGATACGCTATGTTTTGAGTGCTCTGCGGGTGATATGATTGCCCTACGGTGGAGTTGAGAAACGGAGAAGAGTAAGCGCGCTTGCCTGTCAGCTGGATGGGTGAGGAGAAGATGGTTTATCCTTTTTCGTTCTATGCTTTATAGAGCATTCAATTCCTTTTTCAGCAGTGTGTACCTATTCATCCTTTGTATAGAAAACTTCAGATGAATTCCTACAGTCGGCACTGCGTATCGTGCGCAGAGTCGATGATACATTTTATCTCACTCTTTCCCCCTTTTTACGAATATTATGGCATTGAGCACGCAAAAATATGATTTCCTCATTGTAGGCGCAGGCCTCTTCGGCTGTATGTTCGCCCACATGGCAACCCAGCGAGGCAAAAAGTGCCTGGTGATTGACAAGCGTCCTCACCTGGGCGGCAATCTTTATTGCGAACAGCGGGAGGGCATTCACGTGCATCGATATGGCGCTCACATCTTCCATACGAACAGCAAGCGGGTGTGGGATTTTGTCAATTCGCTGGTCGAGTTCAATCGATTCACCAACTCACCGGTGGCCAACTACAAGGGACAGCTGTACAATCTGCCGTTCAACATGAACACGTTTTATCAGATGTGGGGTGTCACAACCCCGGCGGAGGCGCAGGCTAAGCTAGACGAGCAGCGTGCCGAAGCTGTGGCTAAGATGAAAGCCGAAGGCATTGACGAGCCTCGCAACTTGGAAGAGCTGGCCTTGGTGCTCATCGGTCGCGACATCTACGAACGGCTTATCAAAGGCTATACGGAGAAACAGTGGGGGAGGAAGTGCACAGAGCTACCCGCATTCATCATCAAACGACTGCCGGTTCGGCTGGTTTTTGACAACAACTATTTTAACGACCGCTATCAAGGCATTCCCATAGGAGGATATAACAAGCTGATAGACGGACTGTTGGATGGTGTTGAGACCCAGGTGAACACTGACTTCTTTGACGATCGGGACAAGTGGAAGGGTGTGGCCGACAAGATTGTATATACCGGGAAAATCGATGAATATTTCGATTATGCTCTGGGCAAGCTTGAGTATCGCACCGTGCGTTTCGAAACCGAGGTGCTCAACACGGCCAACTACCAGGGTAATGCGGTGGTGAACTACACGGAGGCTGAGGTGCCCTACACGCGTATTATCGAACACAAGCACTTCGAGATGTTCGGTCCGGATGTGGATAAAAATCCCAAGACTGTCATTTCGCGTGAATATTCTACGGAGTGGTCACCCGGCATGGAATCCTACTATCCCGTGAACGACAGTCGCAACAGCGAACTGTATGCCCGCTACAAGGCGTTGGCTGACAAGGAGGAAAACGTGATCTTTGGTGGTCGTTTGGCAGAATATAAATATTACGACATGGCACCGATTGTAGACAAGGTGCTGAACATGTTTGATTAAAAACTGAATAGATAATGACAAGTTCAAAAATAGCTTTAATCACCGGTATCACCGGGCAGGACGGCAGTTATTTGGCCGAATTCCTCATTGATAAAGGATATGAAGTGCACGGACTGCTGCGTCGCAGTTCGTCGTTCAATACGGGTCGCATCGAACACTTGTATTTAGACGAGTGGGTGCGGGATATGAAGAAAGACCGGCTGGTGAACCTGCATTGGGCCGACATGACCGACTCTTCGTCGCTCATCCGTGTCATCGGTGAGGTGAAACCCACGGAGATATACAACTTAGCGGCACAGAGCCATGTGAAAGTGAGCTTTGATGTGCCCGAATACACAGCCGACACCGATGCCATTGGTGTGCTTCGGTTGCTGGAGGCGGTGCGTATTTGTGGATTGGATAAAACCTGTCGCATCTACCAGGCCAGTACGTCAGAGCTGTTTGGCAAGGTACAAGAAGTGCCACAGAAGGAAACAACGCCGTTTTATCCACGGTCACCGTATGCCGTGGCCAAGTTGTATGGTTTTTGGATCATGAAGAATTATCGCGAAAGCTATGGCATGTATTGCTGCAACGGCATTCTGTTCAACCACGAGAGTGAGCGAAGGGGCGAGAATTTTGTGACCCGAAAAATTACGTTGGCAGCAGCACGTATCGCACATGGATTACAGGACAAACTATATCTGGGTAACTTAGATGCTCGACGCGACTGGGGTTATGCGCCCGATTATGTGCAGTGCATGTGGCTGATGTTGCAGCAGGAGGAGCCTGATGATTTCGTCATTGCCACAGGTGAATATTATAGTGTACGCGATTTTGCCACCTTGGCATTCCAGCATGCGGGCATCGAGCTTGAATGGAAGGACAAGGGGATGAATGAAAAGGGCATTGACAAGGCTACCGGCAAGGTGCTGGTTGAGGTGGATCCCAAGTACTTCCGTCCCGCAGATGTAGAACAATTGCTCGGTGATCCCACGAAGGCGAAAGAAAAATTGGGCTGGAATCCCCGCCAAACCAGCTTTGAAGAACTGGTCAAGCGAATGACGGAGTATGATTTGAAGCATGTGAAATAATAAGGTAAACAGCTTTTTTCTTTCTAGATTATCTATTTTTCCTAGATTACCTAGTATTCCTAGATTTCCTAGCACTCCTAGGATTCCTAGTGTTCCTAGGAAATCAACAAAACCATCCATCCATTCATCATGGCATTATCAAAAATATCTAAAATATACATTGCTGGCCACCACGGCTTAGTGGGTTCTGCCATCTGGAAGAATCTTGAAGCAAGAGGGTACAGCCAGCTGATAGGGCGCAACCATAGCGAATTGGATTTAACCAATCAGCAGGCCGTTGACAACTTTTTCAAGACGGAACGTCCTGATGCGGTGGTGTTAGCCGCTGCCTTTGTGGGAGGCATTATGGCGAACAGTCTGTACCGAGCCGACTTCATCATGCAAAACATGATGATGCAATGCAACGTGATTTCGTCGGCATATAAATATGGTGTGAAAAAACTACTCTTCTTGGGTTCTACCTGTATCTATCCAAAGAATGCACCACAACCTATGAAAGAGGATGTGTTGTTGACCTCGCCTTTAGAGTATACCAACGAAGAATATGCCATTGCCAAGATTGCCGGACTGAAGATGTGCGAGAGCTATAACCTGCAATATGGCACAAACTATATTGCGGTGATGCCCACTAACCTATATGGTCCCAATGATAACTTTCACTTGGAGAACAGTCATGTGATGCCTGCCATGATGCGCAAGGTATATTTGGCAAAACTAATTCATGAGGATAACTGGGAAGCCATTCGGGTGGACATGAACAAGCGACCGATTAATCCTGTTAAGGCTTTGGCAGAGCAGATAGGAAAAGACAATGTTGATGGCGAGTGTAGTAATGAACGCATTTTGCAGGCATTGGCTTTCTATGGCATCGAAGATAACCGTGTTACCCTTTGGGGAACAGGCTCGCCACTGCGCGAGTTCCTTTGGAGTGAGGATATGGCAGATGCTTCGGTACACATCCTCCTCAACGTAGATTTTAAGGATATCATCGGCATAGACAAGTATTCGAGCGTGTTTTACGGCACTGCGACCGACGGTGAGGTAAATCGCAACAATAGCGAGGGACGTGGCGGTGCTATTCCCTCCCTTGGCGAGATACGCAACTGTCATATCAACATAGGTACGGGAAAAGAGCTGACCATCAAGCAACTCTCCGAACTCATTGTGCGAACCGTTGGCTTTACGGGAACCATTGTGTGGGATGAAAGCAAACCCGATGGTACTCCACGCAAGCTCATCGATGTTTCTAAGCTCCACTCTTTAGGTTGGACGCACAAAGTGGAAATTGAAGACGGCGTGCAGAAGTTGTACGACTGGTACAGGCAGTCGCTGCAAGGATAAAGGTGTAAACAATAAAGATTACACCTATTATATATATAGATTTATTTGTGGCGGACAGCCGTTTTGATTTTAATTGAAAATAGCACCGAATAGGATGAATGAAGTTAACAAGCAGTTAACCATTGCCGTAGCTGGCACGGGTTATGTAGGCTTAAGTATCGCTACGTTGCTCAGTCAGCATCATCATGTCTTGGCTGTTGACGTGGTGCAAGAGAAGGTTGACAAGATTAACCGGCGGGAATCTCCCATCAGCGATGAATACATAGAAAAGTTCTTTGCCGAGAAACAACTGGACCTGCAAGCAACTCTTGATGGTGAAACAGCGTATAGGCAGGCCGACTTCGTGGTGATTACCACGCCAACCAACTACGACCCTGTGAAAAACTTCTTCGACACGTCACATGTGGAAGAGGTCATCGAACTGGTGATGAAGGTAAATCCTCATGCCATCATGGTTATTAAGAGCACGGTGCCTGTGGGGTATACGGCGAGCGTCAGTGAGAAATACAGTTGTGGAAACATCCTTTTTGCCCCAGAGTTCTTGCGTGAGAGCAAGGCTCTGTATGATAATCTCTATCCCAGCAGAATCATCATTGGCAGGCCAGCGGGGAATGAAAAGTTAAAGCAGGCAGCACACGCTTTTTCCTCGCTGCTTCAGCAAGGCGCAATGAAAGAGAATATCGACACGTTGTTTATGGGAACCACCGAGGCTGAGGCCGTAAAACTGTTTGCTAACACTTATTTGGCACTTCGCGTGAGTTTCTTTAACGAGTTGGATACATACGCAGAGATGAAAAACCTCTCCACCAAGGATATTATTCAAGGAGTAGGGCTTGACCCACGCATAGGGTCGTTCTACAACAATCCCTCGTTTGGATATGGTGGCTACTGTCTACCCAAGGACACCAAACAACTTTTGGCCAACTATGAGGATGTGCCCGAAAACCTGATTGAGGCTATCGTGCAGAGTAACCGCACGCGCAAGGACTTCATTGCCGACCGTGTCTTACACAAAGCTGGCTATTACGACTATTTCAATCGAGGAGCCTTTGATGCCACCAAAGAGAAAAAATGCGTGATCGGTATCTATCGCCTCACGATGAAGAGCAACAGTGACAATTTCAGACAGAGTAGCATACAAGGTGTGATGAAGCGAATCAAGGCCAAAGGTGCCGAGGTTATTGTTTACGAGCCTACGCTTGAAGACGGTAGCACTTTCTTTGGCAGTAGGGTGGTCAATGATTTGGAAACATTCAAACAACAGTCCCAAGCCATTGTCGCCAATCGCTATGACAGGTGGTTGGATGATGTGGAAGAGAAGGTATATACAAGAGACATCTTTAAGCGAGACTGATTCGTTTATCTACTTAAAAACAGAGGAACACTTCCATTCAAATCCTTACTCATGAAAACGTATGTAAATTTTTGGCTGTTATCTTTGATGCTGTTATTTCTTGGGACGGTAGAAACTCATGCACAAAGGTTTTATTTTAAAGAGTTGTTCAAAAATTGCGAGTATAAATATGAAAAAAAACAAACTCAGAAAACATTTGGGGCTACTGATAAACTTAATAACCATCTATGGGAATTAACGGTTGACGGAGTACTTGTTAAATCGCCTTGGAATACGGATTGCCTGCATGTGGGGAGAGATAAAGAAAAGTCTCAGCTCATTTGTTTAGAAACCAAAACCCTGTTTAAGGATGTGGATTTAGTAAGAGTGTGCACAGATATAGCAATAAAACGAAGAGATTATAAAGTAAGTATGACCCTCGGTTCGGATAGTGATAATTATAGAGATACACGTAATTTAACGAAAGATAAAGATAATCTAAATAATGAACTAAGTATTTTTTATATCACAGAGGGTAACATAAAAAGTGGAACTCTAAAAGTTGAAATGAAAGGAGAAAAATATGAAGAAGGAGCTCTATATTTGTTTTATATAGAAGTCGCTTCTGTTTTATCCGATCAGCAAAAACTACGAACCCAACACATCAAACCTGGAGATACTTATTCTTACCAAGTTCAGCGCACGTTCGCATCTACACATTGGAACACCATCTGTCTGCCGTTTGATGTAGACGCCGAAACTCTGAAACAGGCATTTGGTGAAAATTGTAAGGTAAGACAATTCACGAAGGAGGTTAAAAACAACGTGCTGAAGTTTGATAAATCAGATGCGATAAAAGCAGGTATACCTTATCTCATCAAGCCTGCGACCAAGGTCGAAAATCCTATCTTCTCAAACGTAGTTTATAAAGATGTGAAACCACTGACTGTTCTAGATGAAACTGGGAAATATGCTTTCGTCGGCACATTCGACCCAGTAAAATTAAGTGATGATGGCTCCGACTTGTTCTTGTTGGCTAATGGCAACCTTGCCAAGCCTAAATCCAAAGAGCTGAGCGAAATGTATGGCATGCGGGCCTACTTCAAAATTAACGACCAAACCAGTTCTTCGGCCAAGCAAATAACGTATGCTATTGATTGTGGTAGCGACATAGTGAACGGAATACAATCACTGTGGGTACAACCTGCAACAAGCAGCCAGCATATTTACAATTTACAAGGTGTAGATGTAGGAACAGACATCCATCACTTGCCAGCAGGTGTGTATGTGATGGGTGGGAAGAAAATAATAAAAAGGTGAGGAGTAAGACAAACCTTATCAACCAACTCATTCACGAACAATCATGAAACGTCAACACTACACGGCTCCTGAATTGTCCACCTTTCATTTGGACGAGGCTGCATACACTCTTTTAAACACATCCCCTAAGAAACATATTACCAATCAAGCTGATGGTGTCGATATAAACGGTAACAACGATGAAGGAGATGCTCATGATGCTTGCGCCAAAAAGTTTATGTTCCTGGACGAAGATGACTTTGACGATAGTGAGTGATTTTTTACTTAGATTGTGATAAGATTAATTGATTGCAAATGGCAAATAGAAAGGCAAAAATCATAAAACTGCCAAACTCCGAACCAATATTCGATTTGCAACCGCATGATATCGATGCGTTGGCGGACGCTTTAGCATCATTCGGTAAGACAAGCAAGATCATGGCACGTATGGCGACGACAAGTCCAAGAGGAAAGAAGGGACTGAAACTCAACTATCAGTTCAAGATTAAGTTACGAGGTATTAGCAATCCACCCGTATGGCGACGTGTGTTAGTACCTGCCAACTTCACCTTTTCAGGATTCCACGCTGTGATTCAAGAAGCATTCGGTTGGTGGAACGAACATCTGTATTGCTTTGGTGATAAACCATACAGTCAGTCGCTGTATATTGCAGAGGAGGATGAAGAGGATTGGTATCGACCCGACTATGATGCCCGAAAGTTCACACTGGAAGAGTTATTTGGTGACGGAGGCATCGTAAAGAAATTTTGCTATGTCTATGATTTCGGAGACGACTGGATTCACGACATCACGCTTGAGAAGGTATTCGACGAGTATTCTGACCATGCCACCTGCATTAAAGGTAAGGGAGCTTGTCCCGAAGAAGACAGTGGCGGTGTATGGGAATACGAAGATATGAAAGAGGACGGAGAGATTGAGGTTTCTGCAGTCATTGATTTGGTAGAGATAAACAAACATGTGGAAGCCGTAAAACCAACGGGGTTTGAACCGTGGTGATACAATAGTACGTTAATCAAAAAAAATGTGGGATAGGCTTACAGGCATGGAAACCAAATACCTCCTACACACAAACTGACGGCTTGTATTTTTTTCATAAACAGCTGAGACAGCTTTATAAACCCCGACGTTTTATAGTAGATTCGTCAAACAATAATATCGACACCAATGGAAACCCCACCGAAGGAGATGCCAGCGGTGCCCACTCCAAATCCTTCGAGCTTGATATAGAAGAAGTGTGGGAGACGGATGGGAGTAAAACGTTCTTGGGTGAACCAAAATGGGAATCAAGAAAGAGCAAAAGAATGCAACTCGGTATCCGATTATACAGTAAAATGTCGAAAGAAAGAGTAGTATGTCTGAAGAATATAGTGTCGGCATATTACATTTAGTTGTATAATCAGAAATAGTCGTGAACTTCTCTCACCTATAATTCATAGCATATAAAAATGAATCATCAAAGCCCAACTGGGAATAGGACTATTGCAAAAAATGCAACGATGCTATACTTACGGATGTTTGTAAGTATGATAATTGGCTTTTATACTTCACGAGTAGTGCTGAAAGCTCTTGGCGTTTCTGATTATGGAATATACAATTTAGTCGGTGGATTCGTTGTTTTAGTGAATATGGTAAGCACAGCTCTTAATGGTGCCACATCCAGATTTCTTACCTATAGTTTGGGACAGGGTGTTTTCAAGGAATTACAAAAGACGTTTTCTACTGCTGTTTTTATCCACATAGGTTTATCTTTGTTATTTTTAATATTAGCAGAGACAATAGGTTTGTGGTTCGTGAATTATCAGTTGGTGATACCTCTTGAGAGATTAACTGCAGCCAATTGGGTTTATCAAGCTGCGGTAATCTCGACTATTTTGGGTATACTTCAGGTTCCTTATAATTCACTGATTATCTCTCATGAACGATTTGGTATTTTTGCTGCCATTGACATTTTAACATCATGTTTGAAACTGCTCATAGCCATTATCGTGTTATATTCTTCATACGATCATCTGATCCTCTATAGTCTTCTTTATGCTTTCATAACAGTTGCCGTTATTATTTTTTATCATTTTTACTCAACCCATCATTTTCAAGAGAGTAAACTCATATTCCAAATAGATTGGACCACATTCCGTGAGATGATAAGATTTTCCGGATGGACTCTATTTGGCAGCACGTCTTTGACATTGTCGCAGCAAGGAACAAATATAATATTTAATAATTTCTATGGTACAATTATAAATGCTGCGGTTGGAGTGGCTAATCAGGTTCAGGCCATTCTCTATTCATTTATAGGAAACATTTCAGCAGCATTTAATCCACAGATTATAAAGGAATATGCACAACAAAATTTTGAACGTGTAGATTTTCTCATTAATTTGGGCGCAAAATTTTCATCATTGATGATATTGTTGGTTTCTGTACCAGTGATTTGCGAAATGGAAACATTAATGGGATGGTGGCTTGTAGAGATACCAGAAGGAGCTGTTGCTATTTGTCAGATAGCATTGATATCAAATTTTTTTAATAGTTTTACTCCTTTGGTATATACTGCAATAACTGCGAGCGGATATGTTCGCTATGTAAATGTTGCCAATGGTATATTGTTCTTACTTCGTTTACCAATTGCCTATTTTTTGCTGTTATACTTTCATTCTTATACATTAGTTTTGATGGTTTGTTTGTACATACCAATAGCTTCAGGTATAATCAATTTAATCAATTTGAATCAATGTATGCCGATGCTTTCGATTAGGCGTTTTATCTGTAAAACCTATCTCCCAATTACTCTTATAGGTTTTTTTTCTTTAATGATAGGATTAATGCTTATGAATCAAATTGTTAGTCCTACATGTCGGTTTATCAGTGTTTTTATTTTTCCCGCATGTTTTGTTTTTTTATCTGCTTACACTTTTATCCTAAACGAGGGTGAGAGAAATACAATCAAACATTTAATTAACGTTATTATACACAGATGAAGAACGTATCTGATGTAAAAGATTGTTTTGGCTGTGGGGTATGTGCAACTGCGTGTCCCATGAGCACAATATCCATCAAATTAAATAAAAACGGATTTTACGAGCCTCAGGTTGATGAAAGCCGATGTATTGATTGTGCAATATGTCGAAATGTATGCAGCTTTGTCAATCCCGGATTAAGTCTGGAGAATCCGGAAACCGCAAGTTATGCTTCGTGGAGCAATGATGACAATATAAGACAGCAAGCCTCCTCCGGCGGGGTTGGTTTTGAAATCGGCAGATATTTAATAGGTAAGGGATATAAAGCATGTGGCGTTAGATATAACGTAGAAAAGCGACGGGCAGAACATTATATAGCTGACAATATTGAAGATTACAAGGCATCGATAGGCTCTAAATATATTCAAAGTTATACTTTTGAAGGTTTCAAGGCTATAAATCTGAAGGAAAAATATTTGGTTACCGGAACACCCTGTCAGATAGATTCTTTTCGGCGCTATGTTAGAAAGTTCAGAAAAGAAGACAATTTTGTATTGGTGGACTTCTTCTGTCATGGTGTCCCGTCCATGTGGATGTGGTATAACTATTTACACATTAATCAACCTAAAGTGGACGGTTTGCGCTCGGTTACCTGGCGAAACAAACGGACTGGTTGGCATGATTCATGGGCAATGAACTTGCAAGGTAAGACCAAGGAAGTTTATAGTTTGATGTCGAAAGATGATTTGTTTTACAGACTCTTTTTAGGCGATTGGTGTATGAATCCGACCTGTGTTAAGGATTGCAAGTTTAAGTATAAAGCTTCTTCTGCAGATATTCGGATAGGAGATTTGTGGGGAAATACCTATAAAGACGATGAAAAAGGTGTCAGTGCAGCTATAGCCTTTACGGAAAAAGGTAACCAAATTTTAAGGGAATTGGAGTATTGTACTTTAAGATCGCATTCTTTTGAAGTTGTCGCAGAGGGGCAAATGAAGCAGAATGCGGGAAATGCGTTATTATATCCTGTCATAAAAGCATTATTGAATCGAAGTCAGAGACATTCCCAAGCAACATGGGATATGCTTACAAAAGTTCAGTTTTATTTGAGCATTCCATCAATATTGAAGTATAAAATAAAACAAAAACTGGGAAAGTGAAAATAGGAATCATTACAATGCATCGAGTACTCAATTTCGGATCTGCCTTACAAGCGTATGCTCTTCAGCAGGCCCTATTGAAATTGGGTTATGACAATGAGATTATCGACTATGTCTTTCCTCATGAAACAGATGTCCCTCTTTTGATGAGGGCAAACCTCTTTCTTAGAAAGAAAATATATGAAATGAGAACCGGAGCTTTTTTCGCAAAAAAGAAAGAAGGCTATTTCAAAGCATTTCGTAAACAGTTCTTGGCGTTATCAGACAAGACATATACCAGGGAATCTATTCTGTCGGATCCTCCTGCATACGATCTATATATGACTGGAAGCGACCAAGTTTGGAACCCTCTGTGGATGAAAGACGATACTAATTTTTTACTTTCCTTTGTGAGAAACAAGGAGAAAATATCCTATGCGTCAAGTTTTGTGGCAGATGCAATTCCGGAGGAAAGCAAACCTATCTATAAGAAATACTTACAAGAATACAAACATATAACAGTCCGTGAAAACTCCGGAGAGAAGATAGTTAAGGAATTGCTTGACGGACGGAAGGCACCCGTTGTCTGTGACCCAACGCTTTTGCTGGATCAGGAAGACTATATCAAAATAGCAAAGAAACCTCCACTTGATATTCATGGTCCATATCTTTTAGTTTATATCCTGGACTACATGTTCAATCCGTTTCCTGAAGTGAATAATATTGTAAGGAATATTGCTGAAACCTTAGGATTACCGGTTGTTTATATTGGTGGTAAATATACAGTCTACGATTCACATTGTCTGTTTATAGAGCATATTGGACCATGCGAGTTTATTTGGCTGTTTCAGCATGCCAAGTTCGTGATAACAACGTCTTTTCATGGAACGGCATTTGCAACTGTATTTGAGAAGCCGTTGTTAGCCGTTGTCAAGACGGCTAATGATAAGGATGGACGTGTCACAACCCTAATGAAGAATGTTGGTAATGAAAAAGCTATAACATCTTTCACAAGTCATATAAACTATGATAGAAGAAAATTATACCAGTTTAAAGCTAACACATTGAAGTATAAAAAACATAGAGTGATGTCTTTGCGGCAATTGGATGTTATGGTAGAGCAGGTTACTAATTAAAAAAAATGGATTTAATTTTAAATGCAACAAGTTACATGGACACGCACAATTTACAGAAGCGTTTAATCAATTTTGATTTGCTTAGAGTAGCTGCAATGTTTGGAATTGTGGTGTTACATTACTTTACTCATGGTTTGTATAAACATTTTGAGATTTACTCGGGAGGGGCAATGTGGTGGTCTTTGTCTACGTATAATTTCATTATGTCAGAAATTGTATATGAGATATGCCATATTGCTGTGAATTGTTATGTTATGATAACGGGCTATTTTATGATAACAAAACCTTTTAAGCTGAACAGGTTGACAGTATTATGGGTTGAGGTGTTGTTTTATGCTGTGGGGTTGTATGCGGTCTTGTGTTGTATGGGCTTTCAAACGTTCCGTGTAAAAGAGCTGATAAACGCAGTATTTCCTATCACTTTTAAGGAATATTGGTTTATGACCAATTATATGGGTTTGCTCATTTTTGCTCCAGTCTTGAATGTCTTTGTTCATCATGTTAGTAAAAGCAAGTATTTGTTGACATTAATAGGATTGGGAGGAATAAGCTTAACTTTATTAGTGAAGTTCCCTTTAGGTGACACTTTTGGTGGAAGTTATGGATTATTGTGGTTTATTTTTTTATATTTGGTTGCTGGTTATGTTAGACTATATGCAAAAAGTTTGAATCAATATGGCAGAAAAGCCATTGTCGCTGCGATTATTACTTTTACATATCATGCCTTGATGGCTATACTTATCTCTGTATTTCATGGTACGAGTATTACACCTTTTGGTTTTAGCTATAATGGTTTTTTGTTTTTTTTCTCGCTCTATGTCTTTCTTTGGGTTAGAGGTTTAACCATAAAGGAAAATGTTTTGACAAGATGCCTCGTTAAGATAGCGCCTTATACACTTGCAGTCTATCTGATAAGTGATAATGTGATGGTGAGGAAAATATTATGGGGGGAGATATTCGTATGTCAAGGAATGCTTAATGATAGTTTGTTTATATTCAAAATGTTAACGAGTTGTTTTATAATTTTCACAATATGTATAAGCATCGATTGGTGCAGAAAAAAAATATTTGAAATATCAGGAATAAATTACATCATACGTTTAATATCTGAAAAGATAGAGTGCGTGTTAAAACGCGCCGTTATTACATTTGATTCATAATAATATTAAGAATATAAACATATGTGTACTTCTGAATGGTATTGTAAGACGATGTATGGTTCGCCACGCATCGTTAACTATTACGAGAAGTCGTTGTTATCCGTTGTCAAGAAAGCTAATGATAAGGATGGCCGGCTCACAACCCTAATGAAGAAAGTTGGGAATGAAAAAGCCATAACGTCATATATACCTATCAAGACCAGCAATAATACCAGCTTAGGGCAGATAGTGAAAAGTATAAAGAATGTAAACGGGAATCTTTAGTGCAGCTAAGGCCAATGGTAAACTAAGTTCATATAGAAGAATGGCAAGGATAAACGGACATATTCATGGGTTGTGCCATCGGTTGTTGAAGTATCCTCGACTATGGTATCATAAACATAAATCGAGACGACTTGTCAATCAAGATTTTTCTCTATTTTGTAATAACTGTACGGGTGGAGTTATATTGCATGATTTAAGTCTGCGATTCAATTCGCCTACGATTAATCTCAATATTCAACCAAAAGACTTTATAAAATTTATCAGAAATCTGAAAGATTATATGCGTTGTGAGTTGGAGGAAATTCATGACGCGTCAGTAGATTTTCCCGTGGGCCGTCTTTCATTGCCAAATGGGGGAGACGTGTGTATTAAATTCGTGCACTACAGCTCTTTTAAATGTGCTAAGGAGAAGTGGGAAGAGCGTAAAAACAGAATCGACTGGAACAACGTTTTTGTTTTGTTAGAGGGACCATCTTTCAGTTCTGAACTATTGGATATGTGTGCAGAGGTAGAATATCCACTTTCTGTGATGGGCCCTAAAAATGCAGAATTCGAATCTGCTTACCCATTCTACCATGGATTTAAGTGGTATAACAACTGGCGTTCCGGCAAATCTTTGATTTATAAGCATATCTTTAGTTTGAAACGTTATTTGGATGATTTCGATTATATCAGTTTTTTGAATGGAAATAAAAGTTAGCATTGTCATACCGGTATATAAGGTAGAAAAATACATCGAGCGTTGTTTGCGGTCGGTGTTCAATCAAACCTATGCGAGTATAGAATGTATTATCGTCAATGATTGTACACCTGATAACAGTTTTATTATTGCAAAAGAATTAGTAGAATCTTATCAGGGTAGTATCGATTTTAAATTTGTCGAACATGAAAAAAACATGGGGTTGTCCGAAGCTCGGAATACTGGTATTAAAATGGCAACCGGACGTTATTATTTTTTCTTGGACAGCGATGATGCCATACTACCTACATCTATTGAGAAATTGGTTGAGACGGCATTGTTAAATGATTGCCCCGAAATAGTTATGGGAGTAACCAAGGGTGTGGATGCCAATGGAAACAATGTAGAGGTGAGTTCTGCCCAAACAAGAAGTTTCCATGGCAATTCAGAAGTCTTTCAAGGTTATCTTAACAATCTCTGGTATGTAATTGCATGTAACAAATTGGTTAGGAAAGATGTTTTTGCTGATCATAAAACTTTTTTTTTGCCGGGAATCACGCATGAAGATGTGATGTGGAGTTTTGAAATATCGACCTATGTAAATACATTAATTTTATGTAGTGATGTAACATATCATTATTATATTGGCGATTCCAATTCTATTAGTAGGTCACCCTGGAATACAAAGCGTATTAATGATAGCATCTTGATTCTTGAAAAGAAAGCGACTTATATCGGAAAGGTATCAGATGATAGACTGTTAACACAGCATATTGAAGAAGAGGGTATTAACTTGGTTTATTCTTTGTTTAGAAATGACGTGTCTTCAAATGACATGAGAGAATATATTAAACGTATAAAGAAAATAACATCTAACAATCCTACGAAAAAAAAACACGATGTAAATGTTCCATTGTACAGAAAGCTAGTATACTATTTTTATATGGTTATTTATTCTTAGTCTTATATTCTGCAGTTTGAATTATACTTAATAATAGATTGTATGAATAGTATTATACAAAAAGACTTATATAGATATATTGGTAATGCAAGCAATTCTTGGCTACAGAAAATACGTTATGTTTTTTTTGTGCCAGGATTTCAATATATATATATATATCGTAAATGTCAGCTATCAAAAATTCGAATTATAAAATTTTTTTGGTTGATCTTATTAAAGTTATGTTCCTTTTGGACAAAAATACAGATTCCTTATTCAACAGTAATCGCCGAGGGGTTTAGAATAGTTCATTTTGGGAATATAGTGATTAACCCTGATGCAAAAATTGGAAAGAATTTTAATATAGCGCAGGGTTGTTTGGTTGGCAATTCAAAGGGCAAGGTTGCAGGTGTGCCTGTAATAGGTAATAATGTATGCATGAATGCTAATAGTATAGTGATAGGAGGAATCAGAATAGGTGATGATGTTTTAATAGCCCCGGGTGCGTTTGTTAATTTTGATGTACCTGATAACAGTATAGTTATTGGTAACCCTGGAAAGATAATAAACAGGAACTCTTCTCCAACCCAAAAATATATTGTATATCCTATATAGCATATAAGAGCTAATATTATATTCACCATATAAATATAGTATAATATGAGTAAATTACTTTCTATTCTAATTCCTGTGTATAATGGAGAAGCATATATTAATAGATGTTTGAATAGCATTGTACGGCAAGGTGGTTTTAATGAGGAGGTTGAGATAGTCATAATTAATGATGGCTCCAAGGATAATTCTTTAAGTATTTTAAAAGTATATGAAACTAAATATGATAACATACGTTTAATTTCTCGTGAAAATAAGGGTATTGGTCCAACCAGAAATGAATTACTTGACAATGTTTCAGGGAATTTCTTCTGGTTTATAGATGTTGACGACTATATTTCCACAAATTCATTGTCGTATATCATGCCTTTATTACGTAATGACAAATATGATGTTTTAATGCTCGGTTATTATTGGGGAAATCAAGAAAGAGGAAGGCATGTAAAATATGCAGGTGAATACACTTCCGGATTATCTCTGACGGCAAATGGAATATATAATAACTCTTTATGGACAAGAGTGTATAGAACTTCTATTGTTCATAATAATGATATTCGTTTTGATGATCTGTCAATGGGAGAGGATTTTGATTTTATTTTTCGTCTTATACCTTTAACTGGTAGAGTAAAATGTATTGACCATCAGTTATACTATTACATGGAAAATCCTGTATCGGCAGTTTTTAATCCTAATATCGAACATAGACTAAACTCTTCTAAAGATACGATGAAATGTCTATTGAGAGCAAAGCAAATGATAGATAGGATTGATGATGTTAATACACAGAATGTTTTGTCAAAGCCTTATAGTATGTTTATAAAGGGATATATTCATTCAATTCTTACTTATTCATTTCCTAAATCTTATAAAAGAGATGTTTTTAATAAAATGAGAACCTTAGCTTTGTTTAAGTATGCTAAGTTTCCTAATGATTTAAAGATGTCTTTAATCTGTGAAATGATAAAGAATAAAAAGTTTACAGCTTTATTATTATATTTGGATTCGGTGTATATGAGATTACACGAAAATTAACAGTTTTTACATCTAATAGATCTTATCAATATATTTTTGCATGTGGATTTATTTAATAATATTTTGTATTCCTGTTGTTTTTTTCTTCGGAAATAAGAAAACAATCAATAGGAGTAATCATTTTCTTTTTTTGTATTTGTTATTTCTTGCCTTGTTTGTTGGATTTTCTGATATGCTTGGTGGGTATGATAGATACATATATGGTGAAGTATTTGATACTATAGCTGATGTAACCACCAATCAGAGGAGCTATTTAGATAGTAATGTTTTTCTTTTTTTTCCAACTGAGCCTGGGTATATTATCCTAAATATATTGCTCTCATATATAACAGAAAACCGATATATTTTTATTTTTATTTATACGCTTATTATTTATACACTTTTATTCATCTCCTTAAAAAGATATGCTCAAAACTATCCATTAACACTTGCTATATTTTTAGGATTGTGGTTTTTCTTTACGTTTACTTACCTGCGTCAGGTTTTAGGAGCTACAATAGCATGGCTCGGTATAGTATATGTAATAGAGCGAAGGTTTTGGAAGTTTTTACTGGTTTTTCTTATAGCGTGGTCAATGCATAAATCTGCAATTATTTTTTTTCCAGTATATTTTATTCCGATAAAAAAATATCCTGCTCGAATTGTTTTACTTGTTATGGCTATTGCTCTTCTTATAGGGCTCTCACCTATACCAAATGCACTATTTAATGCATATGGAGATAGTTCTATAGTGGAGCAACAAGATGATTATAGCTCATCTGGTAGTATACGAATCGCGTATTTATTTGAAGCTTTTGTCTTCTTATACATTATCCTATCTCAATATAAAGCAATAAGGAAAGAAAAAAGTGAAATTGTTTTGCTCAACATTGCTTTAATATTTTGTGCAATTTTGTTGATTTTTGCACGTTCGGAAAATGGCGGTAGGCTTTCATGGTATTATATAATAGGCTTGATTTTAACACTTTCTAATATTGGTAGTAGATATAGAAAAAAGAGTATGCTGAGTTTAGGATTAGTCTTTCTGAGTTTGTTTTTATATGTTCGTATTTATTTCAGTTGGCAATCATTTTACTATCTTTATCCCTATAAAACTTTTTTTACAAACGGATATAGAAAGATGGATACGGTGCATGACATGTACGAATATGATGAGAAGTATGACGTAGAGAAGTTATACCGGCAACCCATAAGATGGAGTGTTAATTTAAAATAATAACAAATCTCATGCTTATTACAGTTTTTACACCTTCATATAATAGAGCTTTTTTTTTAAGAAATATATTTGAGAGTCTCACTCGACAGACTTTTCATGACTTTGAGTGGATAGTCGTAGATGATGGTAGCACTGATAGTACAAAAGAAGTTATGAAAAAGATTGTTGCAGAACCTCATACTTTTCCCATTAAGTATATTTACAAAGTAAATGGAGGAAAGCACACTGCTATCAATATTGGTGCAAAAGAGGCAGACGGTGAGCTATTCTTTATTTTGGATAGCGATGATAGACTACCATTTGATTCACTCGAAACTGTTGCTAAATATTATTATCAGATTCAAAACAATCCGAATTTTGGTGGTGTTTCAGGAATAGATGGTTTTACAAATGGAGATGTTCTCGGTAGTGGATTGCCTTCACCTATTATTGATGCTTCTACTATTGATATACGCTATAAATATAAAGTAAAAGGAGATATGGCAGAAGTTTTCAGGACGGAAGTCATGAGAGAATTTCCTTTTCCGGAAATAAGTGGAGAAAAATTTTGCCCAGAAGCTTTGGTTTGGAACCGTATAGCAAAGAAATATAAGCTAAGATTTTTTAATAAAATTATTTATTTAGCAGACTATCAAAATGATGGTTTGACAGCAAATATTGTCAAAATGAGAATGAAAAGCCCCGTTTCTTCCATGATGACTTATTCTGAAATGTTAAGTTTAGATATTCCTTTATTACAAAAAATCAAAGCAAGCATAAACTTTTGGCGTTTTAGTTTTTGTTCTGACCAAGTCGACATACGTACTATACCTATTAAGTGGTTATGGACGTATCCGTTAGGACTGTTGATGCACCTTAAGGATAGTTTATAAAATATTATGCGATGAAAATACTCCATATTATAACTTCTCTGCATATTGGAGGTGCTGAAAAATTAATGGTAGATTTACTTCCAATATTTAAAAAAGAAGGTTTGAATGTAGAGCTACTGTTGTTTGATGGAACTAGAACAGCATTTTACAATAAATTAATTGACCAAGGCTTAATAATTCATTCTTTAAATGAAAAAGGTAAAATATATTCTCCTTTAAATATTGTCAAACTTAAAAATTATATTTCACGTTTTGACATTATACACACTCATAATACAGCTTGCCAGCTCTTCGTACCGTTAGCAAAACACATATATGGCGGGAAAGCGAAACTGGTGACAACAGAACATAACACTACAAATAGAAGAAGAAAAATATTTTTTTGGAAACCAATAGATCACTGGATGTATAAGCAGTATATTAAGATAATAGCAATTTCTGATAAAACATCTGAAATTTTGAGGTCTTATATACATCTTAATAATATTGTCACTATATATAACGGTATTGATGTCGCTAAATTTAGTTCTGCTCAACCTGTTGTAAGAAACAATTTGGTGTCCGAATACACTGATGATGACATAATAATAACTATGGTTGCAGCATTTAGAAAGCAAAAAAACCATTTGTGTGTATTAAAGGCTGCCCAAATTTTACCAAACCATTACAAGTTTTGCTTTGTTGGCGATGGTGAGTTGCGAACTAAAATATCATCTCAAATAAAAAGATTAAATTTGCAGGATCGCGTGTCTATATTGGGAAATAGAAATGATGTTGACAGAATTATGGCTGCAAGCGACATTATTGTATTGTCTTCACATTGGGAAGGCTTTGGTTTAGTTGCAGTTGAAGGAATGGCAGGTGGCAAGCCTGTTATTGCAAGTAATGTTGATGGTTTAAAACAAGTTGTAGAGGGATATGGTCTTTTATTTGAGGATGACGATTATAAAGAACTGGCTTCAAAAATAAAAGAGCTTGAAAGTGATAAGATATTTTATAATAAGATATCAACTCTGTGCTGTAAAAGAGCACAATATTTTGATATTACCAATATGGCAAATCGATATATGGCTTTATATCATGAAGTTGATAAAGAATAAACTAAATTGTTTTTAGTTTAAATCTACGTAAAATGGTTAAGAAGAAACTAATTCGTGTAACCACGGCCGACATCAGCCTGAACTCGCTGCTAAGGGGACAGCTCAACTATCTCAATCAATATTATGAGGTGGTGGGGGTAGCCAAAGACACAGGCGTGCTTAACGAGGTGGCCGCGCGAGAGGGCATACGGGTGATTGATGCTCCTCTGGAACGACCTATCAGCATAGGCAAGGATATCAAGGCCTTGTGGTTTTTGTGGCGACTTTTTAGACGCGAAAAGCCGTGGTGCGTACATGCCAACACGCCCAAGGGGTCACTGTTGGCCATGGTGGCTGCATGGGCCGCACGCGTGCCGAACCGTATATATCTTGTGACGGGTCTGCGCTACCAAGCCACGACCGGCATGCTGCGCGCCATTTTGAAGATGATGGAACGCGTGACATGCTGCTGCGCAAACCATGTCATACCCGAGGGCGAGGGCGTGAAACGAGCGTTGAGAGAGGACAGAATCACGGGGAAGCAACTGCAAGTGGTACATCATGGCAACATCAATGGGAAGGATACCTCGTATCTGTCACGCGAGGCCACAAGCGAGTTGTTGCGAGCGGAGAACGAGGAGACGCGGTTGATGGAAGATGCCACGCCCTTTGACGGGCGCAAGTATATGCGCCAAAAGTTGGGATATGCAGACCATGATTTTGTTTTTATCCTTATAGCTCGTATGGTGAGAGACAAGGGCATTAACGAGTTGGCGGAGGTGATGAGGCGATTGGTGGGGCATTCCGCTGACCTGTCGCGGCAACCTAAGCTCCTGATTGTGGGAGAAAAGGAGGTGCAGAGCGGTGGCAATATTACTATGGAGGCGCAACGTTTTTTGAACGACTCCGCTGCTGTGTTCTATGCAGGACTTCAAAAAGACGTGCGTCCGTACCTGATAGCGGCCGACGCATTGGTGTTTCCGAGTTACAGAGAGGGTTTCCCCAATGTGCCCATGGAGGCAGGAGCGATGGAGTTACCTTGCATCGTCACCAACATCAATGGCTGCAACGAAATCGTCATAGATGGTGAGAACGGTGTCATCATCCCAGCGCCGCTCGATAGCCACGGCCATCTCATACAGTTTGCTTCGGACGACCCGCAAGCAGACGGTTTCTCCTCGCCCATGGCCAAGGCCCTCTACCAGTCGATGTGCGATTTGATCAACAACGCCGACAACACCAACAGGATGGCCGCCAACAGCAGGAGGTTAATCCAAGAACGCTATGAGCAGCGTGATGTATGGGAGGCGCTTAGACAAGTGTATGCTGAGCTGTGATTAAGAAAATCCCTGTGCGAGGGACGAAACTATATAAAACAGTCCCTCATACAGGGATTGTTTTTGCGAAAATGGTCACTGTATGAGGGATTTTTGCTAACTTTGTGGGCAATCAAAACATCAAACAATGATAGACACCATATTATATCAATACATGGAAGAGATGCTTCGGCATACCACCGAGAAGCATTTCAGGTATATCTATGACAAGATAGACTGGCGCGCTCGTCTTATAGCCATAACGGGGCCAAGGGGAGTGGGCAAATCTACGATGTTGTTGCAGCATATCAAGAAGCATCGGGAAGACCAACACAATCTCTATGTTTCAGCTGATAATCTTTATTTTGCCAATCATCGAATCGTTGAGCTTGCTGATGAGTTTGTAAAAGAAGGTGGAACGCACCTTTATATCGACGAGATACATAAGTATAGTGGTTGGAGCAGGGAAATTAAGCAAACATACGACGTGCATCCAGCCCTGCACATTGTGTTTACCGGTTCGTCGGTACTTGACATCCAGAAAGGTCAGAGCGATTTGAGCAGGAGGGCCGTCGCCTATCATTTGCAAGGGCTGTCTTTCAGGGAGTACCTTCTGTTGTTTCATGACATCCACTCGAAAAGTTTCTCTTTGGAAGAAATTTTATCCCATAAAGTTTTTATTGATGAGCTGCCGCACCCACTGCCTCTTTTTAGGGAGTATCTTGCGGCAGGTTACTACCCATTCTCGTTGGAACCGGGATTTAATCAGCGCATAGACCAAGTGGTGGGACAAACCATAGAGGTGGATGTGGCTCAATACGCTAACTTGCAACCCTCGACAGCACGCAAACTTAAACAAATGTTAACCATTGTGGCAGGGTTGGCTCCTTATAAACCCAATTTTGAACATTTGGCCAAGGAGGTAAGTGTGAGCAAGAATAATGTGCCCGATTATCTCACTCTTCTTGAACGAGCTGGTATGGTGGGACTGTTGCGTGACAATACGGCCGGAATGAGGGCGTTGGGTAAAATAGAAAAGGTGTACGTGGACAACCCCAATCTGATGACTACACTTCAGGCTGGCAAACCGAACATAGGCAATTTGCGTGAAACATTTTTTTACAACCAGATGAGAGTAAACCATCAAGTGTTGGCATCCAAGGAGTCGGACTTTTTCGTGTCTCCATACACTTTCGAGATTGGCGGTAGGAAGAAGGGACGCAAGCAGATAGAAACGGTAGCGGAGGGGCGTATCGTAAAAGACGATATCGAGACAGGACATGGCATCGTGATACCGCTGTGGTATTTTGGTATGAACTATTAATCGAATTTTTCTTCATGTTATACAGAGTTGCTCATCTATTAAGAGACAAATTTCCATGGCTGTGGGATATGATGGGTCTCGTGTTGTCATGGCTGTTTGGGATAAGATATGGTAGAAAGTTAAATCAAATCCCTCTGCTGCTGGAAAAATACTCCAATCAGAATACTTTTACCATCCATGTTTTGCATGAAAAGGACGTTCCCGCGTTGGCAAGGATGTTCAGTGAGCAACCCGAAGAGGCCTTTGAATATTTCAAACCGCATGAATTTACGGAGGAAGCACTAACGAAGTTGGCCAGGGACAAGAGTTTTCTTGCGTATATTGTCAAGAACGGTGATGCAGTGGTCGGCTATTTCTTTCAGCGTAGTTTCTTTTGGGGGAAGGCGTTTCGCGGATACATAACAGACTACCGATGGCGACGCCAAGGCATTAATAAATTGATGAATGAATGTGCGACGGAGATTTCCGAATTCCTTGGACTGCAAGTATTTGGGACGATAGCACCCGAAAACATCGCTTCGCTCAAATCGGCGGAGACGGCGAATGAGGTGAAAATTATTAAGACGCTTGATAACGGGGATTATTTTGTACAGTACTGTAGGCGAGACTACAAAGGATGAGATTGCTTAACTACGAATTTCTCGAATTAAACAAATGATGAGAATTGTTAACTACGAATTTCACGGATTAAACAAATGATGAGAATTGTTAACTACGAATTTCACGGATTAAACGAATTATTAGTTTGGGCTATAGGTTGACGGATTTCACGAATTAGTATGCTTTGATATAGGTTGACACATTTCGCAAATTAGTATTAGGGGATTTATTATTAGAGGTTTTATATGGAAATTGATAAGTTGATTTATGGTAAGGAATCGTATAGAATAATTGGACCCTGTATGGCTGTGCATCGCGAGTTAGGATTTGGAATGAGAGAAGTGGTTTATGGAGATGCGTTGGAGGAAGAATTCAAATTGCAAGGAATACCCTTTGAACGAGAACACAGCATGATGGCTGTTTATAAGGGAATAGAACTCAAACATTCTTTTGTTTGCGACTTTATTTGTTACGGTCATATCCTTCTTGAGTTAAAGGCTGAACGAGAACTGAATGATATCAATCGTTCCTAGGTAATCAACTATCTGAAAATATCAAAACAACCTCTGGGTCTCTTGATTAATTTTGGCGAGCCTTCATTAAAGTACGAACGCTACTTATTATAGCAACATATCTTATTATAGTAGTTCAGAACATTAATCTGTTCAATTCGTAGGTATCTAGCATAATAATTTGAGCAATTCGTGTAATTCGTAGTTATTTTCTACCATAATCATTCGTGTCATTTGTGCAATTCGTAGTTTTATATGCAATTAAAGTATATATTTGATAAATTCATGTCGCTGTTAGGTTTAATCGTTCTAAGTCCTGTTTTATTGGTTGTGGCGTGTCTAATCCGCTGGAAAATGCCGGGTGGGTCAGTAATATTCAAGCAGAAGAGAGTAGGACAGCATGGTCGGCTGTTCACAGTTTACAAGTTCAGATCGATGACCATTGCCGGCGAAGGCAAAACCTCTATTGCGGCTGCAGAAGAGAGTAGGATTACGCCTTTGGGAGAAAAACTGAGAAGATATAAATTTGATGAGCTGCCTGAACTCTGGAATGTGCTAAAGGGGGATATGAGCTTTGTCGGACCGCGCCCTGATGTACCTGGTTATGCTGACAAATTGAAAGGTGAAGATAGAAACATCCTAAAACTGAAACCTGGCATAACTGGACCTGCAAGTTTGAAATATCGCAATGAGGAAGAATTATTATCGAATGTTTCCGATCCTATCGCCTACAATAATGATGTGATTTATCCCGATAAAATAAAGCTCAACCTGTATTACTATTATCATTATTCTTTTGTAAAAGACTTACAGATGATATTCTGTACTGTCGTTGGCAAGAAAATGTGGTATAATGGAGAGATGATTTAGGATTTCATCATCTACATTTAATTCTTTCTTTTGTCTTAAAAATTGACAATAAAGCAGGGTGTCGCAAAGAGGTGAAATAGGAAATTTTAATAGGCAAGGAGTTGGTATTACTGGATTTGTTTGGCACGAAAAATCATTTTATCAGGTAAAACTTGGGAAATAATGCTGCTATTTGGTGCGTTTTGTGGTGCAATAAACATGGGTTAAGGCTATTAAAGCATGCAGATTGCGTGACTAAAGCAATGAGTTAATGGTCGAAATGGTGGGAAAACAGCATCCGTCATCGGCGCTTTCTTCATAATGCGTTGTGTAACAATTCGTTATAAAACTTGCTCATGATTCGCGTATTTGCAAGCAGGGGTTAGTTTGTTTGTAAAGACGTGAATTATAAAGCTGTTGTTGTAAAAGATTTTAACCCAAGCTGGCTATTGGCGAAAACAACCATTTGATTTCGTTTCGACAACGAATGTAAACGCAATGGAACAAATGAACTGAGCAATACAATGAACGCAAGCGTACTGCGAATGACATGAATTCGGTTGGATCGGTTGTTGAACAATGTCGCCCTTCAATGATAGTGCCGCGTGTGGTGGCTTGTTGTTGAAAAATCAAATGATTATTTTCAGATTCATTCAATTTATTATTGTATTTTTGCAATGATAAAATAGAAAACGCTACTAGATGGAACTACGGGATATTGTGATATTTAAGAATTATAACAGCTAATGACTTGTATGATAGCTGTTGTTGTGTCACATTATAAAAATTGAAAGAGATATATGAATAAGAGAATTTATTTGTGTCTTGCCCACATGAGTGGCAATGAAATGAAATATATCCAAGAGGCTTTTGATACCAATTGGGTGGTGCCGTTGGGACCAAACGTGAATGCGTTTGAAGAGGAGTTGAAGTGGTTCATAGCCTCCCCCGAACCCTCCAGTGGGAGAGGAGAGAATGACCGAGACAAACAACGGAGGGAACATTACCCGCAAAGCATAAAGCCACACGAGAACAACCCAGAGAGGTTGTGGCAGGAGGGTGACGAACGATTGAAGGACAAGCAGGTGGTAGCCTTGGCTTCGGGTACGTCGGCCGTTCATTTGGCTCTCGTTGCATTAGGCGTTAAAGCCGGAGATGAAGTGATATGTCAGAGCTTTACTTTCTGTGCCAGCTCGCATCCGGTTACTTATCAGGGAGCGACACCTGTGTTTGTGGATTCGGAAAACGATTCATGGAACATGGATCCACAACTTTTGGAGGAAGCGATTAAAGACAGGATAGAAAAGACGGGACGAAAGCCGAAAGCCATCATCGTGGTTTACCTATATGGCATGCCTGCCAAGATACAAGAGATCCTGGCCGTTGCTCAAAAATACAACATTCCTTTGATAGAGGATGCGGCAGAAGGATTGGGGTCGCGTTATAAGGGGCAGGTTGTTGGAACCTTTGGACGGTTTGGCGTGTTGAGTTTCAATGGCAACAAGATGATCACTACCTCGGGAGGGGGTGCGTTGATATGTCCCGATGAGGAAACTAAAAACAGAGTGATGTTTTTTGCCACACAGGCTCGTGAAGCGTTTCCATACTACGAACATGAGGAAATTGGATACAACTATCGCCTTAGCAATATTTGTGCGGGTATTGGGCGTGGACAACTTACCGTGCTTGACGAACATATAGCGCATCACAGGCATCTTGCCGACTTGTACGAAGAGGCATTTAAGGATGTAGATGGCATTACGTTTCATGCAAATCCATCTACCGATTTTGAATCGAATTATTGGCTCAACACCATTACATTGAACCCCGAATTACAGGTGAAGGGTCAGGAGCATGCGTATGAACAGGCAGTTAAAGGAGCTGTAGGCGGTGCTGCAGGTGTGGTACATGCTACTGGGAAGGCCCATACCGCTTGTGAACCCAATGCGAATGTAGAAGCCATGCGCGTGGCGTTGGACAAAAAGGGCATAGAAAGCCGACCGCTATGGAAGCCCATGCACTTGCAGCCTGTCTATAAAAACTGCCCCGCTTATACCAATGGTGTGAGTGAACAATTATTTAAGATAGGAATGTGCTTACCGTCAGGACCGTATGTGTCAGAGAATGACGCACGTTATATCGTTCAATCTATTATAGACCAAATAAAATAGTGGTTTTTAATTTTTAGTGATTCACAAATCTTTATGGGCTTTGTAGAGTCATTATCCAAAAACAACAACATCGTATGAATTGGTTTAATAAGCTGGTAAATTGGTACTTTAAAAGAGATTCTTTACCGTATTGGTGTGTAATTTTAATAGATTGTATAATATGCTATCTATCAGGTTTATTTGTTTTTTGGCTATTCTTTAGAGGAGCAGCCACTTTAGGCAATATAAAACCTATTACGTACACTCTTATATTATACCTCTTTTTTAATATCATTTCGTTCCGAATATTCCATACCTATGCGGGCATTATACGTTATTCGTCTTTTGTAGACTTGCAACGTGTGGCGCTTGCCATGGGTTTGGCTTTCTTTTTTGTTTTTCTTATTCATTATCCTATCTTATTTTGGGAGGATAATCGTTGGTTAGTTCCACTCCACACAAGACATATTATATCTATCTACTTGGTTTCCACAATTTTGATGTGGACATTTAGAATCGTTGTGAAAATGATTTATGATACAATGTTTGAAAACGAGAAGGCGCAGCGAACGTTTATCTATGGAGTGAAAGAAGGGGGAATAGGATTGGCAAAGCATATCAACAGCCAAAAACCACAGCACTTCAGATTAATGGGATTTATTGCTAATGAAGGCGATCCTACTCCTGGCTATTTGATGGGGAAAAAAGTTTATCGTGTTGATCAAAAATTATCTGAAGATATTCGAATAAAGAAAATTAGAAATGTTTTGGTTTCGCCTTTACGTAATAAAGAGTTTAGAGATGATGTCCAGTTACAAGATCTTTTGATTAATGCTGGTGTGAAACTTTATATGACTATAGGTTTGCAGGAGTGGGATAGTCAAAGTGCCACTAATGTGGTAAAATCTCTAAAAGAAATAAGTATTGAAGATTTGCTACCCAGAGATCAGATTGAGATTGACATGAAGAGCGTTGAGAGCTTGTTAAGTGGGAAAATAATACTTATTACAGGGTCGGCAGGTAGTATTGGTTCGGAAATGGTTAAACAAATCGGTAAGTTTAACCCCGCACAGATGATCTTGATAGACCAAGCAGAAACACCACAACATGACATTCGTTTATTGATGGAAAAAGATTTTCCTACCGTTAGCACCGAGACGATAGTTGCATCTATAGAAAACTACGAACGAATGGATAAGCTTTTTGCTACTTATCAGCCCGACTATGTTTTCCATGCTGCCGCTTACAAGCATGTGCCAATGATGGAGGATAATCCAAGTGAGAGCATTCAGAATAATATTTGGGGCACAAAGGTTATTGCTGATTTGAGTGTCAAATATGGTGTGAAGAAGTTTGTCATGATTTCTACCGATAAAGCTGTTAATCCTACCAATGTCATGGGATGCTCCAAACGTATCTGCGAGATCTATGTACAAAGTTTGGACAAGGCTGAAAAGGAGGGAAAGGTAAAGGGGAACACACAATTTGTGACAACTCGTTTTGGTAATGTCCTGGGATCAAATGGTTCAGTCATTCCTTTGTTCCAAAAGCAAATCAAAGCTGGGGGACCTGTCACTGTTACAGATCCCAATATTATTAGATACTTTATGTTAATACAAGAGGCATGTAAGTTGGTGCTCGAGGCTGGTACTCAAGGAAATGGTGGCGAAATATTTGTGTTTGACATGGGTAGCCCAGTGAAGATAGCCGATCTTGCCAAGCGCATGATTAAATTATCAGGAGCCGAAAATGTTGGAATTAAATACACGGGACTTCGAGCTGGTGAGAAACTCTATGAAGAAGTATTGAACGATGAAGAAAGCACGTTACCATCGTTTAATCCTAAAATTCGTATTGCAAAGGTTCGCGAATATGATTATGACCAGATTGAACAAAGTATTCAGCAGCTCTTGGAAATATCTAAAACGTACAATGATTTGGAGATAGTACGCAAAATGAAACAAATTGTACCTGAATTTAAGAGTAGAAATTCTGTTTATGAACAGCTTGATAGCAGATGATATAATGATTAGTAATAATATTTCAAATTATCTCAGATTTTTACGATATTCTTTAGAGAAAAACTCAGAGAAGCCGAACGATCTTCAGTCTATGGATTGGTATGGTTTATTTGAATTTTCTAAAAGGCAATGTATTATAGGCGTTATTTTTGATGGTGTATCACGTTTAGATGCAAAAACACCACATCCAGAAACAACTTTACTATACAAATGGCTTCAACAAGCAGAACAGTTAAAACGTACAAACTTAAAAATTAATGATGATGTTGTCAAACTATATAATAGAGTATTAAAAGCAGGATTTCCAGGTTGCATTCTTAAAGGACAAGGAAATAACACAATGTATCCAAACCCTTGGGTTCGAACTCCAGGTGATATTGATATCTGGCTACAAGGGAATGAAGGTGATATCTTAAATTATGCACGAAAGTTTGATTCGACAGCTATTGCTAATTATCACCATGTGCAATTAAGAATGCCTGATATAAGTACTCCAGTCGAAATACATTTTACCCCTTCATTTTGCGGTAATTTATTCTATAATAAACGTATGCGTGAGTATTTTGATCAACATGCTGACGAACAATTTAAAAATAAAATTACTTTGCCAAACGAGATTGGCGAAATATCAATACCTACAGACTCATTTAACCGAATTTTTCAACTATCTCATACTATGCATCATTTCTTCTTTGAGGGTATAGGTTTAAGGCAAATAATAGACTATTATTATCTACTTAAGCGTGATATAGATGACGTGGATAAAGAGGAAGAGGTAAAAACACTGAAATATCTTGGGATGTATAAATTTGCGAGAGCCATGATGTATGTCCAACATACAATCTTCGGACTAGATCGCAGATATATGTCAGTTGAGCCAAGTGAACGTTTGGGAAAAATCCTTTTAAAAGAAATACTATTTGCTGGTAATTTTGGATTTTATGACCATCGTTATAAGTTTAAAGGAAAAAGCAGGTTGGGACAGTTCCTTTTAGAAGTTTATCGTAATCTCCACTTCGCTTTTTATTTTCCTGCAGAAGCTTTATTTGGAAGACCAGTGTTTAGATTTTGGCACCAATTCGAAAAGATGAGAATAGAAAATAGCGCTAAATCAAGAAAATATTAAAAAAGAATTTATAACAGTTTTATACCAGATAAGTTTATAACAATATTTTTAATATAACAGAAAAGTTATGAAAGCATTTGTATTTCCCGGTCAGGGATCCCAGTTCGTAGGAATGGGAAAAGAACTTTATGATAATAACGAGACAGCAAAGGAGTTGTTTGACAAAGCCAACGAGGTGTTGAGCTATCGCATCACCGACATCATGTTCGATGGTACCGATGAACAGCTCAAGGAAACCAAGGTGACACAACCTGCCGTGTTCTTGCACAGTGTCATTTCTGCACTCTGTATGGGCGATGCGTTCAAGCCCGATATGGTGGCTGGTCATTCTTTGGGCGAGTTTTCTGCATTGGTGGCAGCTGGTGCGTTGAGTTTTGAAGACGGTCTCAAATTGGTTTATGCTCGTGCCATGGCGATGCAGAAGGCTTGCGAGGTGGCACCGGGTACCATGGCTGCAATCATTGGCTTGCCAGATGAAAAGGTAGAAGAGATATGTCAAGAGGTGAGCAAAGAAGGCAAAGTAGTCATTCCAGCTAATTATAACTGTCCTGGACAATTGGTTATCTCTGGAGATAAGGAAGGCATTGAGGAGGCTTGCGAAAAACTAAAAGCTGCGGGAGCCAAGCGTGCGTTGCCTTTGAAGGTGGGAGGTGCATTCCATTCACCTTTGATGCAGCCTGCCAAAGACGAGTTGCAAAAGGCGATAGAGGCTACCACGGTGAATACGCCTCAATGTCCTGTGTACCAGAATGTAGACGGGAAACCTTATACCGATGCAGCCAAGATTAAGGCAAACCTCATCGCCCAATTGACCAATAGCGTTCGTTGGACAACAACGGTGCAGAACATGATTGCCGATGGTGCTACCGACTTTACCGAGTGTGGACCTGGCAAGGCTTTGCAGGGCATGATTGGACGCATCAGCAAGGAAGTGGCAGTCCACGGCATCTAAATTCCTATTGGGAGTAAATAGTAGTAAATAGGAGTGATGTGGGAGTTAACGGACAAATGCCATTTAATCGCAAGTATTAAAAAAGGTGTTGTTTGTTAACTCCCATTTTATATCTTATGAATTCCCTTTTAACTTCCATAGAAAGAACTGCTATCGTCCGTTAACTCCCTATTAACTCCTATCTAACTCCCTATTAACTCCTTATAAAAATGACCATCTATCAAATCTTTACTCGTCTTTTTGGCAATCAAAACATGACCCGAACGTCCCATGGAACGATGGAAGAGAATGGAGTGGGGAAGATGAACGACATCACTACGACCGTGCTCACTCGTATTCACGACATGGGGTTCACGCATGTGTGGTTCACCGGCATTGTTCGCCATGCAACGACAACCGATTATTCTACCTACGGCATCCCTCGTCAACATCCAGCGATTGTGAAGGGAAAGGCTGGGTCGCCATACGCTATTACCGATTATTATGATGTCGACCCCGACCTTGCCGTGCAGGTAACAAAGCGCATGGATGAGTTCGAGGCTTTGGTGAAGCGTACGCACAAGGCAGGCATGAAAGTGATTGTTGATTTCGTCCCCAATCATGTGGCGCGGCAATACCACTCCATTTGCAAACCTAAGGGAGTGAGAGACTTGGGGGAGAACGATGATGTAAACAAGCACTTTGACATTCACAACAATTTTTATTATTGCCCAGACTATCCCTTTGAACCTGCCATTGATTTGTGCAAGGATGCCAGCGAACCTTATCATGAATATCCTGCCAAATGCACGGGTAACGATTGTTTTAATGCTTCGCCCTCAGTTAATGATTGGTACGAGACCGTCAAACTGAACTATGGCATTGATTACACCGATGCTGGTGGACGCAGCGATCATTTCTACCCCATGCCTGACACATGGCGACAGATGACAGACATTCTGCTGTTTTGGGCTTCCAAGGGAGTGGACGGCTTCCGCTGTGACATGGCAGAGATGGTGCCAACGGCATTTTGGCATTACGCTATTGGTAAGCTCAAGGCAACCTATCCTCACGTCATCATCATTGGCGAGGTGTACAATCCCACCCTTTATCGGGCATATATCGCTTCGGGATTTGATTACTTATATGATAAAGTTGGCATGTACGACTGTTTGCGCGACATCGTGTGTGGCAAACGTCCAGCCCATCACATTACCCGCCAATGGCAATCCGTGGATGATATCTTGCCAAAGATGCTCTATTTCTTGGAAAACCATGACGAGCAACGCATTGCCAGCGACTTCTTTTGTGGCAGTGCCGAGCGTGCCTTGCCGGCTTTCATGGTTTGCGCATGGCTGCACACCAATCCTGTCATGGTGTATGCCGGACAGGAGTTTGGCGAGCGAGGCATGGATGCAGAAGGATTCAGTGGACTTGATGGTAGGACTACCATATTCGACTACTGGGCGGTAAAGTCCGTCGTCGAAGGATATTATCAAAGAAGAAAAATGGATAACCACAGTAAAACGTTATCCGAAACTTATCGACAAATACTCAACTTGCGTAACCTGCCAGCCATTGCGCAGGGGCAGTTCTTCGACTTGATGTATGCCAACAGTCAGCATTCGGCATTGTTCAATCCCGATGAGCAGTATGTCTTCTTGCGTAAATCGGCTGAGCAGCTCTTGTTGATTGTCGTGAACTTTTCGCCCAACCAGCAGAGGGTGCATGTCAACATACCACAACATGCTTTCGACTTCCTGCACATGCGGCAGGGTACATGCAGGGCAGCCGACCTGTTGACACACCAAGAACAGCGTGCAGAGTGGTCGGCTTCCGTGCCGTTTGTTGCACAAATACCGGGTTATGGTGGACGAATCTATGAAATTAAACAAGTATAATATAGGCTCTTGCCATCAATCATTCGAGTGTGTAGGTGTTCAAAATGAAAACTAAATATTTCATTTTGTGCACCTACTGTCGTTTTATGGCATTCCTACAATCTTCATCAATCTAACAAAATGCGTACACAACTATTTATCACAATGCTTCTTCAAAATTATCGGTCAAAACTACTTTTGGCATGTTTGCTTTTATTTTCGTGTTTCGTTGTCCTTCACACAGACGCAAAACCAACAGTGCCACCAGTTCGTGTGGCATGCGTAGGCAATAGCATTACATACGGAACGGGTATCGCCAATCGTGATAAAGACTCTTATCCCGCACAGCTACAGGCGATGTTGGACAATAAATATCTCGTTGGGAATTTTGGAAAACCCGGAGCTACCTTGCTTCGACATGGTCATCGCCCTTATTTCAAGCAACAAGAATTTCACGATGCCATGGCATTTCACGCCGATATTGCCGTCATTCATTTAGGTATCAATGACACCGACCCACGAAACTGGCCCAACTATCGTGACGAATTTGTGACCGATTACTTGGCTCTTATCGACTCTCTTCGTCAAGCCAACCCAAAGGTGCGCATCATTTTGGCAAGATTGTCACCTATAGCGCACAGGCATCCGCGTTTTATCTCAGGAACGCAACAATGGCACGAGCAGATACAGGCAAGCATTGAAACTGTGGCAGAGATCAGTGGAAGTGAGCTTATTGATTTTCATGCGCCTTTATATCCTTACCCTTTTTTGTTGCCCGATGCCTTACATCCCAATGCAGAAGGTGCTGGTATCATGGCAAAAGTGGTTTATGGCAGCATTACGGGCAATTATGGAGGGTTGCACTTACCAGCCATCTATACCGACAATATGGTTTTGCAGCGAGATGTACCCATAACGATTCATGGCATAGCCAATACAGGCGAGACGGTAAAGGTAAAGTTGGGAAGTCTGTACCAATCAACTCGTGCCAACCGGCAGGGTAACTGGCAGGTTACCTTTGCGCCTCAGAAAGCCGAGCGAAGCACGACACTCACCGTAAGTGCGGGCAAGCAAAAGCGTATCTTCCACGATGTGGCAATAGGTGAGGTGTGGCTTTGTTCGGGACAGTCGAACATGGCTTTCATGATGCACCAAGCCGCTACTGCACAGCGAGACATCCCACTTTCTGGTGATGAGGATTTGCATCTCTACGACATGAAACCCAACTGGGAGACGTATGATATGGAGTGGAACAAGTCGGTACTTGATTCGTTGAACCATTTGCAATATTATCGCTCCTCGACATGGGCTGTTGCATCACCCGAAGCAGTGCGGGATTTTTCAGCTGTAGCTTATTATTTCGGTCGTATGTTGCGCGACAGTTTGCAAGTACCAGTGGGGATTATCTGCAATGCCGTGGGCGGTTCGCCTACCGAGTCATGGATAGATCGGCATACATTGGAATCTCGTTTTCCTGCTATTCTCAACAATTGGTTGCACAACGATTTCATTCAGCCGTGGGTGCGAGAGCGGGCTGCCATGAACATCGCACAAGCTAAGGACGCAGGCGTGAGGCATCCGTACGAACCCTGTTATTTGTTTGAGAGCGGTATCTTGCCCTTGCAGCAATATGTTGTTAAGGGAGTGGCATGGTATCAAGGCGAGTCGAACGCCCATAACATTGAGGCACACGAAACGCTGTTCAAACTGTTGGTTGATTCTTGGCGGCAGTATTGGAACAATGCCAGCATGCCATTTTATTTTGTGCAACTTTCAAGTCTTAACCGACCTTCGTGGACTTGGTTCCGTGACAGCCAGCGAAGGTTGATGCAGCAAATTCCCAATACCGGTATGGCAGTATCTTCCGACCTTGGTGATTCGCTCAATGTGCATCCAATCCATAAACAAAAGATAGGCGAACGACTGGCTCGGTGGGCATTGGCAGACACCTATCATCGCCCACTCATGCCGTGTGGCCCTCTGTTTAAGTGTGCTTGGCGTGAAGCGGGGAACAAGGTCGCTGTCTCGTTTAATACTGCTGACAAATTGTCTACTGCTGATGGTAAGGCTGTCTATGGTTTTGAGATCGCCCAATACAATGGTTTGTTTTATCCTGCCCATGCAGAGATCAAGGGGCAGTTAGTGATACTTCAATCCGACAAGGTCAGGGAACCTCGCTTTGTGCGCTATGGTTGGCAGCCGTACACTCGTGCCAATCTTGTCAATGGCGACGGGCTTCCTGCCTCTACTTTCCGAGGTGAGGTGACTACCCAACATTGCGTTTCTCACAAGAAATAACAACAGTTCCAGTGGGCTGATTTATGAAAGTAAGCAGTCATAAACCTAAATCAACCATTTGTAAAAAAAAGATAAAGTAGGGTCGACTATATAACAAGATTGTGTTGGAAATTCAAGAGCGGGAAGTGTCATTCCCACCAGCCCATACTGCAGAGCATTTACTCAATCAATTGATGCATAGAATGTTTGGATGTGAGCGTTCACACAATGCACACATTGAGCGCAAGAAAAGTAAAATGACGTTTGTGCTCAATCAAAAACCAGACAAACGTGACGAGAAAGAGATTGAAACTCGCATGAACGAGTTGATTCAACAAGATATGCCCGTTACGTTTGAAGTAGTTGACAGGCAGCATCTTCCCGAAGGAATCAGCTTAGACCGCTTGCCTGCCGATGCTTCCGAAGCGATTCGTATTTGCCGCATTGGCGATTACGACGTTTGTCCATGTATCGGAAAACATGTGCGTTCAACCTCGCAAATAGGAAGGTTCGAACTGTTGGGAACCAACTGGGACGAACATAATAAAACCTTTAGAGTTCGGTTCAAAATCATTCCATAGGGTTTCTTTTTCATTTCTCCCCACTTCTTTTAAAACTCATTTTCATTGTGATGGAACAAAATATGGATTCTTTAGATTACGAACATGTTTCTCCCAAGCATTTTAATCGTACCCCTTTGCTGGCTCACTTGAGTATGTTTTCGGCCTGTGCCATCTGGGGACTCATGGCTCCTATTGGCAAAGATGCCATGCTAAATGGGGTGAATGGCGTGAGTATGGTTTCGTTTAGGGTGCTGGGCGGAGCCATTTTGTTTTGGGTGAGTTCGCTTTTTGTCAAGCACGAGCATGTACCCCTACGGGATGTGTTGTGGTTTATTGGTGCCGCCGTTTTCGGATTGGTCTGCAATCAATGTTGTTTTACCATCGGTTTAAGCTACACTTCTCCCATCAATGCCAGCATCGTCACAACCTCCATGCCTATATTTGCCATGGTGTTGGCGGCACTCATTTTGAAAGAACCCATCACGGGTAAAAAGGCAATGGGCGTGTTGATAGGATGTTGCGGCGCGCTGATTTTAATATTAACCAGCATGACCGCAGGCGATGCCAAGGTTGGCGACATTCGCGGCGACCTGATGGTCATGGGGGCGCAGCTGTCTTATGCGTTTTATTTATCCACATTCAACAAGTTGGTGAAGCGGTATTCGGTCTTTACCGTCAACAAATGGATGTTTCTATGGGCCACCTGTCTCATCTGGCCGTTTTCTTTCCGTGAAGTCATGGATATTCCTTGGGCGGCCGTTTCTACTAAAACCTGGTTAGAAACCGCCTATGTTGTTTTCTTTGGTACGTTTGTCGGATACATACTCGTCATTTCAGCCCAACGCGTGTTGCGCCCCACGGTGGTCAGTTCCTATAACTATGTGCAGCCCATTGTGGCCGTTGTCGTGACGGTACTCACGGGAATGGGCATTTTCAAATGGACGCATGGCCTTGCTGTTCTCATGGTGTTTGTGGGCGTATGGATGGTCACCAAGTCAAGGTCGCGTCACGACATGATGGACAATAAGGACGAGTTGACCCGTGATTCGGCATAGCACTCTGCAAAAAATGTCAGTAAGGTCTGTGAAGAAAAGCAACTTTTTCCGATAAACAGATAGAACAAAAAAGATATTTATTTTTGTAAAATTTGGATTTTTGTTATCTTTGTATATCAATTTAAAGCTAACCAATATGAAGCGAACACTTTTATGGGCCTTCTGCAGTCTCTTTGCAATCTTCGTGAGTGCCCAGCAGTCTGTTGATACTGCTGTGAAACCAGACCGCACAGAGGCGCTGCCAAACATGATTCGACTGAATTACGGGCTTGGCATCATGACATCCAAGTTCGAGGATGTGAGAGAAACTTACAATTCAAGCTCAGTCGCAACCCTGAGTCTTGACTATGAGCATTTGTGGGACAATGGGCTGGGCTTTGGCATTCATGCCCGTCAAAACCATTTCTGCAAGCCCAACTGCAATGTGCTTTTCGTGGGAGGCAGCTTCGTCGCCACATGGACAACCGACAAAGGCTGGCGATGGGAAGGTGCGTTAGGCATGGGCTTTGCCCGCAATGACCTGGAACAGCCGGACCAGGAAAACGGGCTTGGACTTCTTACCATTCTTGGTTGCACCTATAAGCTGTCACGCCATTGGGGCATCGGAGCCGACCTTAGACAGCTTACTTCCATCTATCGCAAGCCCGCCGGATGGGAGGGTCGGTATGGTTTCAACCATTATCAGTTAGGCATCGGCCTGGCTTATTTGTTTTAACCGTGAGCACCGTTGCCACATTCTAACGGAAACAGGGACAAACACTATCAATCTCAAATAGAAATGAAAAAGATTCAAACAAGCACTGCCGCCGTAGCTATGAGCTTGTTGCTGGCCACGGCTTCTTTCGTTCCAGCTCATGCTCAAAATGAGGCGGAACAGGTAGAAAAAGAGCATACGCACAAGTGTGTGAGCATTAAATACTGTAACAGTAACGAGGAATTGGCTGCAGGCGAATGGAAAACTGCCGACAGCGTGACCGTGGTCACCAAGACGCGCAACCAGCAGATGTGGTGGGGCGGAAACGATTTCAGGTTCGACTCGCACGACAAGCAGGTTAAGAAGCTGCTCAAGAAGGATGCCTTTGCTATCATGTATGGCGACACCCTCTTGCTGAACACCCGTCCGTACAAGGATCGTGGATGTGCTTTCGGCAATGGATATGCCCGAGCCTTCAAGATGAGCGACGGTCATCTGCTGCTCACCTACCTCAATGTGCAAGAAATGACCAATCGCGCTACCATTGGTGGAATGTTCGGCCTCATTGGTGCGTTGGCCACGGCTGCCGCCTCCAAGAAAGTAGCCAGCCAGAATGTGTGCTACGTCATCACGCCTGGCAACAAGAAAGCCTTGATAGTTGACGAGAAGCTCATGGCGGTTTTGCTCAACGATCATCAGCCCCTGCTCGACGAATACCGTTCTGTAGAAAAGAAGAAGCGACTCCATGCCGAGACCGTCATGCCCTTGTTGAAGAAGGCTGGCCTCCTGTAAGTGAAAAAAGGTCGTGAGCTTTTGGGGTAGACAAGTTAGCAGGTGTGCTGTTTCCCCGTTTCCTCATCATAGAGATTGTCGAATTGTTGTCTTAGTTTATCTGGGTTCTCGATGATGCTACGGATGGCTTTCAGGTGCTTTTCGTTGGGCGAGTTGGGAATCCATAGTTTGATGTAGCCTGTGTTGGAATATTTCTCTTGCAGGTGAGCCAGAAAGCGATGCCACTGTTCTTCACGATTCTTTCCTGGCTCGTTTTCCAAACCAAACTGTACCGCGCGGCGAAAAACATGCTCTGGGTCGAGGTCTCTGTCTGCCTCGGCCACAATCTTTCCATATATGCTGCGTGGCGAGTGGGATGCGCTGGCACGGTGATCTTCAACGGCTTCGCGCATGATGCGTATCTGTTCTGGTGAGAACCATCGCTTCAATCGCGCATCAGCAGCAAGTATTTTTCCTCCGGTGATGTGATGAATGGCTCTCGGTCCAGACATGCCGATGTCGTGATAGGCCGCTACGGTGTATGCCATGTTTACGTCGGCCCCCATCCTTTTAGCCAGCTCGAGGCTTCCTCTGATGACATGCTGCACATGCCCCAATCCATGCGAAAGGCCAAATTCGTTGTATTTTGGGAGGATGTTTTGCTCGATGAAAGCCATTAAATCAAGGTTTACATTGTTTTCTATCATGCCCATGGGAGTTTGTTGCAAATGTAAGAATAATTGTTTATTTTTGCAAAACAATCTCAAGAAGATTCAACGAAAAACTATTTGTATGCATGCACCTCGTGTTCAACGTAACTCTCTTCAAGCTTGGCTCTTGGCCATGCGTCCCAAAACTTTGTCGGGTTCGGCTGTTCCCGTGATGATTGCCACGGCGTTGGCACTGGCGATGACCAATTGGAACGTTCGCATTGTGCCGGTAGTGCTGTGTTTCCTGTTTGCTTTCATCATGCAGATAGATGCCAATTTTATCAACGACTATCTTGATTTCAAGCGGGGAAATGACGATGAGACCCGACTGGGACCACGCCGTGCTTGTGCGCAAGGGTGGATTTCGCCGCAAGCCATGCGCATGGGTATTGTCCTGACAACCTTGCTGGCTTGCGTGGTTGGACTGCCTTTGGTTTGCTATGGCGGCATTGAAATGATTGGGGTGGGACTTCTCTGTGTATTGTTTTGCTTTCTCTACACCACGCATCTGTCTTATCTCGGACTGGGTGATCTCCTGGTTCTTCTCTTCTTTGGCCTTATTCCTGTTTGTGTAACCTACTATTTGGCGATGCCGTCAACGATGAATCACGTTACTTGGGAAGTGGTGTTGAGTTCGCTGGCCTGTGGAATTATCATTGATACCTTGTTGATTGTCAACAACTATCGTGATTTGGAGAACGATCGACGGGCGCACAAGATGACCTTGGTAGTAAGGATGGGTGAATCCTTATCACGCAAAGTTTATCTCATGCTGGGATGGTTGGGGTGCCTGTTGGGTATTGTGTTTTTGTTCAATGGGCATCCTTGGGCATTTGTATTCCCAATAATTTATTTGGTTTTGCATACGCGTACTTACCGTCGCATGCGTATCAAACAAGGTAAGGCATTGAATCAAATCCTTGGTGAGACAGGGCGGAACATCTTTATATATGGAGTGCTGGTTTCCCTCGGGCTACTTGTTTAATTGAAGAAGTTCCAGCTCAACCCAAAGCGGATGATGCTGCCGTTGAGCGGATAGTGAGGAACAAGGAAACTTTCCTTTGTGCCACTGCCCGCATTGGCATGACTGTACATCACGAAGAAGCGTGTTTGTTGCAAGTGGAAGTTCGCATATGCGTTCACGATAGGGTAGTTGCCTATTTCAACGCGGTCGGTATTTTCCTGCACAACAAACTGCCCCAAGGCCGGACTATAGTCAGGTGCATAGTACTTGGTGAAGTAACGTACGTCGGCACCCACGTCACATTTCAGTACCTTGGCTATCTTCAATCTGAAAAAAAGATTCGAGTAAATGTTGAGTTTTGGTAATGGCAACGCCGTTTGACTGGATGAATTTTGGAAGGTAATGACCGATTCCCAGTGCAAAGGTCCCCATGCTACATCCTGCGATAGTGAGGCTGTCAGCACGTTAATGGCTTCACTGCTTTGCCGAACGCCAACCTCTGTACCGATACGCTGATATTGATTGTTGATGGTATAGGCTTGCGCCAGGTAGGTATAATTGGTCAATTCGTCCACGGCAATGCGCAGTGAAGTTTTGGTTTTGGCATAACTCAACAAGCCTTGAATACGCGTGTGCGTGGTGCTACTCAAGTCATCATTATCCCAAAGGAAATGACGTCCGTGATAATGACGGTAGTAAAAGGTGGGTTGATAGCGATGGAAGAAGCCGCTCGCAGCCAACTGTACGGTGTCACCAAACAGCTTGAAGTTGAGGTCGGCGGTGGCGTTGATGTCTATCTTGCCTGCATCTCGCCCTGCAACTCCCACCTCACCAGTCACTTCGTAGTGGAAAGTTTTGCCTTGTGTCTTGCTCAATTGCCCGCCGGCGTATACGGAATTCTCGTTGTAAGTCGCTGTTCCAACTGTGTCGGGGAGCGTGAAATGCCGCAGTTCATGACTGACAAAAGCTTTCAAACCCGATTTGGCCCATTTGTTGAAACCTTCCAAGAGCGATAGTGCAAACGTGTTGTGCACGCGGTAGTGCTTGGTGTTGTCATAAATAGAGTCACCTCGTAGCCATTCATCCATCTTGTATGTATTGGCATAGTAGTTGTCCGGTGTCTGGTATGCTTGATAGATGCGGGTGTAATTGTCGAATTTCAGCGTGTGTATGAAGCTAGTCACGGGCACATATTCGTTCTTTACCCAAGCCGTATCCTCTTTTTCTTTCTCGTGTTTTGCCAACAAACTGTCTGCTGCCTGCTGACCGTTCACGACAATACGGGCACTGTCTTGCGCTACTGGAGTTGTCGACTCAACGCCTGCAATGACCGCGTCATCAGGCCTGCCAGCAAGCTTTGGCGTTTCTTTCAGGTTGTCATCGTTCAGTGTTCTGCCCTCTTTCTTGGCCTGTTTCCTGGCCTTTTGCTTAGCTTTCTTCGCGTCATTTTCTTTCTTGGCCTCCATGGCAAACTTCTTTGCCTTAATCTCTTCAGCCGTCATGGGTACTTTTCGATTGAAGCCAACGTTGTATCTATGACTGAAAAAAACGTGCTGATTATCGTTACGATTCCAATTTTTCTGCAATACCGTCGGTATTTCTAATGTTTGGTAGTTATCGTCAAAGCTCTCTGGATTGGTGATGAATTTGTCATCAGTAATACCTCCATTCTCTGTATTCTTCTGATGATTGGTCGAAAAGAGCAGGTGTGCTTGATACCGTTCGCCGAGATAGGAACCATACAGGGTGTAATTGAAATGTGAAGACGCTTGGTTAGAATAATAGCCACGTCCGTATAAATAATCGAATTTAAATCCCAAACCTATCTTCTTGCCCGCATTGACGGCAAACTTAGCCGTGAAATGATCCTCCCCGTTGGTGCGGTTTCCGGCCGTATTGTATGTCAAGTTGGTGATGGGCGACAGCGTATTGGTGAAATGAAAATCGCCCGGAGCAACAATGAAGTAGTCATAAGGTTGCGTAAAGATAAACTGTTGATCAGCACGTTGGCGATCAACGAATAGCCTGTTGATGCGTGGTGCCCCCAGGTTGCCCGTAGAATTGTATTCACCGCGCATGCCCGTTGTAAAGATGCTGTTGGGATACATGTGTGACAAGGTATCGGGAATGGCAGGAATGATGTCACCAAAACGTTCGTTGACCGTCCAAACCTTCAGCCCTTTCGGAATTTCTTTGTTCTCATGGGTCGAGTCGTTGGCCATGCCATCTCGGCGCGTGATGTTACCACTAGGATCTATTTGATTATAGTTGTCTATCTGAGCAACCATAGTCAAGGACGATAGTACAAGGAATATGGATAATAAAAATCGAGTCATTTGTGGAATATGCGAATGCTGCATTCGGCCATCTTGAAGAACATGGCGGTTAGGATGATGATGATTCCAAGCATTTCTTTTTGTGTAAAGAAATAGAAGATGACGCCTACCACGGCACCAATCATGAAGATGATGTTGAGTATGTTTCGAATCCAAAAGATTCTATCGCGTGGCGTTTCGCCTGTTCCTCTTTGTCGTCTTGGGTATTTTGCACTCATATAGATTTCGTGTTATTGCTTGAAAAAATAGCTATTATTAGCGTTTCGGCCCGCCTGTTAATGCTCGGTCAGATATGGTTTGTCAGCGAAGTCGATAGGAAATCTGACTAAATATCTCATCTTTGCGGTCGATGGTATTGCGGCGAAACTTTGATGACAGGGGACGCAAGCGATTCTTTTTCTTGTTGATGGCCACCTCGTCTGTAATCCACTCGTCAGCACTCACCGACATGTGCGTGGGCCGTCCCTTCTCATAGTCGTAGTGTATGCGGCTCATCGTGAGTTCCAAGTGATTGTCTGTACACTTGGCAATCAGCGTATAATCGAATTCAGTCCGGTCTAATGACAGGAATGACTTACTGAATTCCAACCACTCTGTGTATTGGGCGGCAATGATATTCTGTTCTTCATTGACCAGCGCGATGTGGCTATTGAGTTGATTTTCGCCTTTTGTCAGTTCATCAAGATATTGATAGGTGATGTCGTAAATCTGCTTGGCCGTTTTCCCAGGAGCCCTTAAATTGAGGGTGAAGACCACTTTGCCATCGGCATCTTGCGGTACACCTCCCTCCAAATACTTGGAATCATATTTGTCTGTCTTCGGCATAGTGACCTTTGAACTAACCGATTGCTGTTGCGAGCTGCTTCTTTGATTGCTCTCGTTCGCGCTGTTGTCTGGGATGGACCAGCCTGATGACGAACCTGCACCAGCTTTCTGCGCATCTTCAACAGTCTGTCTTGCCTTCTTCTTAATTATCTCTGCTTCCATCTTGTATCGAGCTGCCTCCTTGTTGGCACGCTCTATTTCAGCTTCAATTCGTGCTTTCTCGGCCTGTTTAGCTTTGTCTTTAGCAGCTTTCTTAGCCTCTGCAGCAGCTCGTTTTGCTGCTTTCTTGGCCTCTTTGACGGCTTCCTTGGCAGCCTGCGCTTCTTGTTTGGCCTTTTCCAACTGTTGCTCCGGCGTCAAAACAGTCTGAGCTTGGATTATCAAAGGCATGACTAAGAGGATGGCGATGACAAACTTTCTCATAATTCAATCGGTTGATTCAGTGTACAAATGTATATATTTTCTGCGTAAATGACGCACAATTTGAGAAGATTAACGAAAAAGGAAGAAATCTGTTCCTTGCACTACAACCGCTGCAAATTATACTTTCTCGCTGTTAGAAGAATGTTAGGCTGGTTCTATAAATTACCACCGCACATAGTCATCAAATGTTTATTAAATACGTTTTGTTATCTTTTGGCTTCTTTTTGGTTCAAAATGTAAGTTCGTTCAGTCGTGTAGCTCGCTACACTCCTTCACTCTCTTGCATTTTGACCTCAAAAATAAGCTCAAAATCTAACAAAGCTAATTTATAGAAC
>JAQYPT010000091.1 GCA_028726625.1 Prevotellaceae bacterium
TCCAAAAGGTGTGAGTTTTTCAGATTTTATTTGTACCTTTGCCATGTCTTGTTACGATTTACGCTTGTTTTGATTTGCAACACTAAGATAAGTGAAAAATCTGACATGGCAAAATCCTGAGCAACTTTTTGTTGCTCAGGAACTTATAAATAAAGTTAAATCAAAGTGATGCGGAATTAAGGTTAATAATATATTTCTACTTTAATATTATTCGCAGTAAGGGGGTAACACGTAGAATAGGTTGTGAGGTGTATCTGATTCACCCTGTTTCATTGCAATTACTTCCGCAGCAAATGTAGTGATATCACATCAAAAATACAAATTTTATTTAAATTAATTTACGTTCCCAATTCATAAATAATGTTTAAGCGCACATTGGAGAGGCAAGTTTAGGCGTAATGGACATTTGGTAGGCTGGCTATTTCAGTCTACCAAATGTCCATTACGCCAACTTTGCAGAAACGTGGTAGGCATTCAACATTGGGTTAAACGTTAAAGAGCCACACAAATTCTTTTTATCGCAAGAACTTGTGTGGCTCTACCTATGAGATGTAACACTCGTTACAATCAAGCACCAATTACCAACCTGGATTCTGTTTCAATTCCTTATTCAGCGTTATCTGTCCTGTTGGAACAGGATAGAAATAATGCTTTTTGTCAAAGGTACGAATCTGCTTCAAGGTATTCGAACCAATCATATACCCATCGGCATTCACATCAACTTCAGGATTCTTCAAATACTTTAAGTTAGCACCAAGATAGATGTTGGGATGCTTTTGTGAATCTAACAAATCAAGTTGGTGCCAACGTATCAAGTCCCAATAGCGATACCAGTTGTCAAACATCAACTCGCAACGGCGTACTCGTCGGATTTCCCACAACAAGTTGCTAACATTCATGTTGTTAGCGGGGTCAGCCTCTGGCGTTGTTGTCATATTTGGCAAGCCTGCACGCTTCTGTAAAAGGTTCACACTCTTATCCAAATCTGCTTGGGTTAGATTGCCTAACTCTGCTTTTGCTTCCGCATAATTCAAGTAAATCACAGACAACCAGTAGATAGGACAATCGGTATATTGCTTACCTATATTGTTTCGGTCATTGGTAGTCATTTCCTTAGGATTGTCATATTTGGCTACACCATACCCTGTTGTCGAAGTAAATTCATTCGACCCAGCACGCGAATAAGGCTTTCCCTTAAACACCAAAACCGTATCTATAGTTACTGCCAGACGCTTATCACGCACTGCAAGCAAAGAATTGATGTTAAAAACACCATTCGCATCTTCCTGCACTGCATCGGTATTGTTCAATGCCGTGGTTGCCTTTGGCTTTCCATCCAAGAACAAATAAGCATCAAAAGCGTCCTTTGTCATACCGTGTGTACCACTGGTATTCAAGGTATAATCGACTGTTGAGTGCATTAAAACGTTCTGAGAATAAGGTTTGTAGAAGATCATTTCAGGATTTTTACTCAAATCTATCGAATTATAGATACCTTGGTAGGAATCATTTAACTGGTATCCCTTCTTCATCAATGCTTCACAAGCCGATACACACTCATTCAAATACTTCTGTGCACGTGCTACGTCAGGTCCTTTACCAGCATTTTCTTTAGCAGTACGATATTTACAATAGGTTCCTTCAAACAAAGTAACATCTGCTTTCATTGCCAATGCCATATCGGCTGTAAAACGCTGTTTGTTGCTTCCCTGTATGTGCTTGGCTGCAAAATTCAAATCGTTTAATACGCTATCCATGACAATATCGCGATCTACTCTCGGACCATACAACACGTTATTATCGTCAGTTGACACCACATGACCTACCCATGGCACATCTCCATATTCTCTTACGAACTGGTAATACTGCCAGGCGCGATTCAAGCGGGCGATGCCTTCATAACTTGCATTCACCGTTTCTGACAACGTAGAGGATTTCAAACCCTGAATAATATAGTTGGCGCGTCGTATTTCTGTTAATGGACTTGACCAGTTACCTGAAGAAGAAACCACGTTGGTGTAAGACCACAGGTTATCTTGATAGCTCACTTGGTCATCACTCAAGGTCTTAAAATAGAACCATCCACCACCGCCAGCGTTGCCATAACCTACATAGTTATTCAGGAAGTGGTTACACTGGTTGTCTAAGTTGCTGGAATTACTCCAATATGTTGGGGTATTGGTAAAGGTGTCGTACGGACTAATGTCCAGAAAGTCATTACAACTCGACATCGCCACAATCAAACCAATACCTAAAATAATGCTCTTTTTCATAATTGCTGATTTTTAGGAATTATACACTATAAGGTTACTTGAACACCAAAAGAGAAAGTACGCGTAATGGGCGCTGTACGTCCCCAGCCACCGAATTTCTCACCATCACCCGTGTTCACTTCTGGATCTACAGGCAAATCGTGTCCTTTGTGCAACAAGAATAAGTTATTACCACTGAAGTAAATACGTGCTCTCTGAATATAAACCTTCTGTGTTAGGGTTGTAGGGAGTGTATATCCAAGCGTAATATTCTTCAATCGCAGATACGACATATCTGTCAGATAGCGTGACTGTGGATAATAGTTATTCGCTCCGTTGTTAATACCTGATACCGTACCATGTAAATCATTACCTGGGAACAAACGAGGATAACGATTGCCTTGGTTAACATCATAACCATTTATCGTTTTCCAATCATCCGAATAAAGCACCCTGTTATAACTATCCTGATGTGCATAAGATGCCAAGTCTGCACTACGCATCAACGGGAAGTTAAGTGAGGAGATGGTCCAAGCATCACGCTTGCCAACACCTTGGAAGAACAAATCCAAGTCGAATCCCTTCCAATTACCGCCTAAATGGAAACTATATTCGTAACGAGGCAAGAAGTTTCCTATCACTTTCAGGTCGCCATGATCATCGGCAGTGCCTTTACCACCATCGATAACCTCGCTACCATCTAAGTCTTTAAACTTAACATCACCAGGTCCATAATGGAAAGAACCCTGCTCCAAGCCTTTTTGTGAGGCAACTCCCTTAGCATAGTTCCATGTTCCATCGGCATTGCGTCCCGTGAAATCTGATTCTTCAAAATACCTATCTGTCTCGAATCCCCAAATATCACCATAAACCTTACCTGAGTAATTGGTATTCAACAGCTTCGCATCATTGCGCCACTCTTGTACCGTAGTCTTAGAATCACTCAAGTTAAAGTTAGCATATACATTCACCTCTCCGAAGGTGTGGTTCCAGTTGATATTAAATTCCCAACCACGTGTGCGCAGCGTACCTGCATTTTGATAAGGTGCAGCGGCGCCTAATACGTTAGGTAAGACTTGCGATGGGGCTAACATGTCGCGGTTTTCACGTTGGAACCAGTCAAAGCCCATCATCAATTCGTTATTGAAGAAGCCTAAATCCAAGCCTAAGTCAATAGTGCGAATGCGCTCCCATGTCAAAGAATTAGCAACTAAGTTTGGCATATTATACATAGTCAGTTTATTGGCATTGGCTGCATTGTTCTCTACCCAATACGCATCATCTGAATCCGTTTGATTAATAAGTTCTTCAAACATGTAATTACCAATGGCCTCATTACCAATTTCACCAAACGATGCGCGCAACTTACCGTTGCTCACTACCTTCTTCAAAGGCTCGAAATAAGCCTCTTCGGAGAAGCGATAACCAGCTGATGCTGATGGGAAGAAAGCCCAATGATCATTGTGCGGGAAACGTGAAGAACCGTCATAACGACCATTCAATTCTAAGAGATAGATGCCCTTGTAATCGTAGTTCAATCGTCCAAAATAACCTGCAGAAGCCCTTGCAGAGTGTGCCCAACTAATGTCTTGTCCTTCTTGTGAAGCCAAATTCAATTCAGGCATTTTCTCATCAAACAAGCCACTACGTTTTCCATAGAGGTAAATATAGTCAGTCTTCTCGGCATTCACACCAGCCATGGCTTTGAAATGATGATTTCCCCAACTCTTATCATAGTCCATATAAGCATTGAGTGTCCAAGTGTTGCTCTTTGAATTGTCACGCCAAACGGTAGTTTGACTTGGGCTTACTATATATTCTGGCTTCACTCCACTCCAGTTAATACCATAAACAGAAAAGTCTTCAGAACCACTATTCATATTCTGAATCATATAGGTAAAGTCAGCATTCAGCGTCAACTCTTTAGTTAAGTTAGCTTTTGCGAAGGTGTTCAAGCGGGTTAAGTCAACCGTTGTACGACGATCAGATGCCTGCTTCTGCATGGCAATCACACGATGATCCAAGCCATCTAATGTTCCTGAAGGGATAAAGAAAGAACCCCAACGCCACAAATATTGATAAGTACTTCCCCATGTGTCAGGACGTTTGTACATCTTGCGCGTGAAATTGATGCGTGCACCTATCTGTAACCAATTAGTGACATTACTCGTAATATTAGCAGATGCGTTGTATTTGTTCAACTTATCAGGATGTATTTTCATCAATCCCTGTTTTTCATCATAGCCAAATGACAAATAATAATTGGTTTTACCAGACGAGCCTTGTACTGAGAGTATATGGCTCTGCGAAGGAGCGGCATTGTTGAAAAAGATTTTCTTAACATCCCAATCGGCATAATAATAAGGTGTTTTACCCAACATCACATAATCGCCAACATTATCATCGTCTACATATTTCCGCAACTCTCCATAGCCTATTTTTCCGCTGTTCTGTGCTTTCCACTTTTCAGCGTAAGGCAGAAGTTTGTCGAAGTACATACCAAACAATTCTACTTCGTACTGACCTGCGTTGGCTTTGCCTTCCAAAGCCATTTTAAGCTGTGTCGGCACGTCGGGATAGTCTGGCAGATAGGTTGCTTGATCCCAAGAGAAGTTATTGTTATAGGTAACAGTTGTACGCTCTGCGGGGTGAGCTCCCTTTGTTTGAATCAAGATAACACCGAAAGCCGCACGTGTTCCGTAGATAGAAGTGGATGCAGCATCTTTCAGCACAGAAATGCTCTCAATGTCCTGTGTGTTCAGGAATGAGATGTCATCCATAGGCACACCATCTACGACAATCAGCGGATTGCTCACCGCAGAGTTACTCAAGGTACCTACACCTCTAATACGCATAGATGCTTGCCCGTTAATACTACCATTCGATGAAGTAATGGTAAGTCCTGGCACTGCACCTTGCAGAGCTTTCGTCACGTCTTGTTGAGGACGACCTGCCATGGTTTTACTCAAGTCAACCGTCGAGACTGCACCTGTCAGGTTGGCTTTCTTCTGCGTACCATAACCCACAACAACTACTTCAGAGAGCTGTCCGGCATCTTCCTCAAGCGCTACCTGCATGTTGTCTTTTGCGCGAAGCGTTACCGTTTTGTACCCAACGTAAGAAATTTTAAGTTGAGTACCAGCATCTACAGAAAGTGTAAAACGACCGTTTGTGTCCGTAATGGCACCTGTGGTTTTACCAACCACAACAATCGTGGCACCTACAATCGGCTCACCATGGGCATCGGTTACAACACCACGAACGGCTTGCTGTTGCATCATCACACCAGGC
>JAQYPT010000092.1 GCA_028726625.1 Prevotellaceae bacterium
GCTTGGATTTTGGATTTTTAGAAGAGTGGATTCTGTTTGGCTTAATATATCGTCAAAGATTTTTTCCTATCCCTTCTTCGTAAGTTGGAATGCCAGCCGCTCGTCGCCAGACCAGCAGTGGATAACTCCGCAATAGCTGAACCCCTCGTCGGCAAGCAGATGTTGCATCACGAGATTGTCGCGATGTGTGTCGATGCGGATGTTGTCGTAGAGGGTGAGGGCATACTGCAGGGCGGTGTGCATGATGCCCGTTGCTTCGCCCGAACTGGCGATGCGGTGGATAGTGGCGTATGGTTTGTCGTTGGGCCATTTGCCGTCGTAGATGATGTCGTAGGTAGGGTCGGCGCCGCCACGCAGTACGAAAGTAGCCACTATTCTGTCTCCTTTCACGATAACGTAGCTGTCTCCGCTGTCAATGTCTTCCTGTAGAAGTTCCTCGCTTGGATATCCTTCTGTCCATTGATTGGGGTTGCCGGCTTCCGCCATGAATCGGCGGGCAATGGCGAATATTTCCTTCAGCCGTGGTATGTCGGCTGTTGTGGTGTGGCGGATGATGCAGTCGTCAGAGTTGCGGTAGTTGAGGCTGTATGTCGTTTTGTTATTCATGAAAGGAGAGGAGATTTTGTATCTTATGCAAAGATAGTGCAAACCGAATACAAAGCAAACTTGTTTGTTTTGTTGAGGTGCCGCCTATCTTATGCAAAGATAATCATTTTTAATTGATAATGCTTGCAACCGATGTTATTTAACGCATGCCGAGACAAAGAATGGCGTGTCACAAGTGGCTCTTTTCCTTGGTGCAAGGTGCACTTTGCAACCCGGTTGCATCTTCTTTTTCGTACTTTTGCACCAGTAAAATTTTAATATATACAAAGATATGGAAGACATTCATGAAGAAGAGCAGATGGCCTGGTGGAAGATTATCCTATCGGGCGTGATGCTTGTCGTGGGCATCGCAGCCCCATATATTGGGTTAACAATTCTCTATGACCAATGGATATCCTTGGCATGGTACGTCGTGGCGTTTGCCTTTGTGGGCCTGCCAGTGATGAAAGAAGCGTGGGAATGTGCCGCGAAAGGCGACGTATTCAGTGAGTTCATGCTCATGACGATTGCCTGTATCGGTGCTTTCGCCATCGGTGAGTACCCCGAAGCGGTTGCCGTGATGCTGCTGTACTGCATTGGTGAGGCGTTGCAAGACCGTGCTGTAGACCGTGCCAGAGATAACATTCGTGCGCTGGTGGCTTTCAGACCAACCCTGGCTCGCGTGGTCGTTGATGACACAACCGTGGAGAAACAGCCCGCTGAAGTGGCCGTGGGCGATGTGATTGAGGTGAAGGCTGGCGAGCGAGTGCCACTTGATGGAACGCTGTTGTCAGATTCAGCCTCACTGAACACCGCAGCTCTGACGGGCGAATCGATGCCCCGAACGATGGAGAAAGGCGAGGAGGTGATGGCGGGCATGATTGCCGTTGACCAAGTTTTACGCCTCAAGGTGACCCGTCCTGAAAGCCAGTCGGCCATCTCGCGCATCTTGAAAATGGTGGAAGATGCCGCCGAGCGCAAGGCTCCTACCGAACTGTTCATTCGTCGCTTCGCCCGCATTTACACCCCCATCGTCGTCATGCTGGCGGCCTTGGCCATTCTGCTACCTTATCTATATAGTTTGTTCGACGCCAACTTTACCTACGTTTTCAGCGAGTGGTTCCGCCGTGCGTTGGTCTTCCTGGTTATCTCTTGCCCCTGTGCACTGGTCATCAGCGTGCCGCTGGGTTATTTTGCGGGCATAGGTTCGGCCTCCAAGCGGGGCATTCTGTTCAAGGGGAGCAACTACCTTGACGCCATTACCGAGGTTGATTTGGTGATGTTTGACAAGACTGGCACGCTCACCACGGGCGAATTTGCCGTGCAAAGTGTGGAGGGACTGGACGAGGAGGCGCTCAAAACGGTGTCGGCTATCGAGAAGTCGAGCAATCACCCCATCGCTAAAGCCATCGTACGTTATCGTCCGACGGACGAGAAGATTGATGCCAAAGACATTGCCGGGCATGGCTTGCAGACCGATGAGTGGCTGGTGGGTAACTTGAAACTGCTGGAGCGTGAAAACGTGTTCTTCCCAGATGCGTTGCGCAATATTCCCGAAACTGTGGTTTGTGTGGCCCATCTCGGTCGCTATGTGGGGCATATTATCCTGGCTGACAAGGTGAAAGATGATGCCAAACAGGCTATTAAATCGCTGCCCGTGCGTGTGGAGATGCTGTCGGGCGATCGCCAAGAGCTGGTTTCAAAGGTGGCTTCGAGCCTCGGCATACGCAAGGCCTACGGCGACTTGCTGCCCGAAGGCAAGGTGAAACACATAGAGCAGGCCAAACACATGGGGCAGCGAGTGGCCTTTGTGGGCGACGGTATCAACGACGCACCGGTGTTGGCATTGAGCGATGTGGGCATTGCCATGGGCGGATTGGGTTCTGACATGGCCATCGAAACCGCCGATATCATCATTCAGACCGATCAACCTTCGAAGGTGGCCGATGCCATCCGTATCGGTAAATACACGCGCCGAATCGTCAATCAGAACATCTGGCTGGCCCTCATCATCAAGGCTCTGGTGATGCTGTTGGGCTTGTTGGGCCTAGCTAACCTGTGGATGGCCGTGTTTGCCGATTCGGGTGTGGCACTATTGGCGGTGCTCAATTCGTCGCGCATCTTCCTGAAAAACAACAAATAGCAAGCGTCCCATCATGACATCCGTAGGCCAGTTGCCCGTCTGTCGTGCTCGTGGAACATGAATGAAAATTCAACATCAATCGAAACGGCCACCTATCGTATGAAAATCGATGGGTGGCCGTGTCGTTATTGCTTGCGTGCAATGCTGCGTGATGCTACGAATTGATGCTCCTTCCCACGTGTTCGTAGAAACGATCAATGACGCGCAGCATGTCGCTGGGCAGGTATTCGTAAGCCTGTTCAATCAGTTCTTCCGGCACTTCATAATAAGCCTCGGCAAAGCTTCCGCAGATGGCAGCCTTGGTGTCGGTATCGCCACCAGCCCCAACGGCGATGCGAATGGCGTCTTCAAAGCTCTCACTTTCCAGGAAACAGCGGATGGCCCATGGAACCGTTTCTTGACATGTGCTGTCAAAGTGTCCCAGGTTACCTATTCTATAGATGTCCTTCAAAGGTGGAATGTCATACCCGAATTTGCTCTTCACGGCACTTTCTATTTCGTCTTTCGTGATGCGACAGGTACGCAACCAATACACCAGCGTGGCGATGCACTGCGCTCCCCTGATGCCTTCGCTGTGACAATGGCTTACCTCGGTGCAGCGTTTGCTTTCGCGAAGCACGTCATGAAAGTCGTCGAAGAGCCATCCTATCGGACTAACGCGCATGGCTGCGCCATTGCCAAACGAACTTTGTGGGAGTGGGTTCTTCTCTTGTAGCCAACTATGATACATGTTGCCATACCCGTTCATGGGGTTGGGATAGCGATGACACCAGTCGAGGAGCGACTCTTGATAAGGGCGCATCCGGAGTATGGCGTCGGCTATGGCCACCGTACAGATGGTGTCGTCGGTGTAACTGCATTCTTCTGCGAAGAGGGTAAAGCCTGCTTTTGGCGCAGATTGGTCAAATTCGTATGGCGAACCTACAATGTCGCCGATGATGGCTCCTAACATATAACAATATAATAGAATTTAAGGTGTTTGACAAATTTATAAAATACTTTTCATATTTTTATCTATCAATAAAGAAGTAGATTTGTTTTTTACGCTTTATTAACAAACTGGATGCGCTAAAATTTATCATATCTGTTTCGTAGATGATATGCAGTGGTTGTCAATCAGACATAAAGAATTTTCTTGACAACATCCCCTTCTCTCCTTGGCGTATTTGTGAACAACCTTAATCTTGGTCGCAAATACGCTAAGCACAAGCGATTTTTGCATGTGATTGATAAACAGGTTTTTATAAATTCCCTTCGTTGTTTTTCAATCTTTTATGACGTCTTTTTTTGCCAAAAGCATTGCATGAAGTGCCTAATATCTATGCTTTTGCGGGGAAAAGGCATGTTGGTAAGCAGGCAAAATGATGCCTTTTATCACTTGAAATCCGCTTTTTTGTGTAAATAATCGGCATGACGCACCAAATAATCGCTTGTTTGCGGTACGTTTGCCTATTGTTTTTTTCTAGATTGAAAGTTTTGAAGTGCCGTTTTTGGGGCCATTTTTTGATAAAATATTCAACAAATTGGCATGCCGGTGTAAACCTTTTGAGTAGCAGCAAGCACAGCACTTTTCCACAGGCTGGTAACTCAAATGCCTATAGTCTAACCCAGTTGATGCACATAGCCCAGCAGCGATTGAAATGCGTTCTGTAGCTCTGTTCGCAATGTGTATCGTAACGCTCCATCTAAGTGAATTTATCTTTCTTAGTATCGCTGTGTACAATAAGAGAATCCCCAAGAGTAGATTCTCGAAAGTTTTACCTAATTTTGCGGATGAACTTTTGGCGGCATCTCTGCAGATTTCCGTATATGGGTCGAGTGGTTCTGCTGTCATTTACTTGATGTTTTGATTACTATAAGGTTACTGATAATCAGCTGTTTAACCATATTTTATTCGTTATATATTGTAAATTAATTCACTCATTTCCAAGCGATTACATGAGAAGTAACAGAATATTATAAAAAAAGTTTCCATTTATGGTTTAGTAAATCCGCTTTCATGTGTAATATAGATGTATGACGGACAGAAAACAACTTGCATCGCTCTTCAAGCAACACTACCGTGAAATGTACCGCTTGGCAAGCATCATGCTCCATGATGATGCCGAGAGCAAGGATATTGTGCACGACGTCTTTGCCTACATTCTTGAGAGTGGAAAGGACTTGAAGGCGGATACGGCAGTTGCGTATTTGATGACAAGCGTGCGAAACAGATGCTTGAACCGCATCAGGAACATAGAAATTCAGGAGCGGGTGGAAAGACTTTATCTTCTCGACCAAGAATTGGAGCAATGCCAAGAGCCGAGAAAGTTGGAGGAGGAGATAAAGGCATTGGAAAAAGAATTGGAAAGGATTCAGCCGCCCAGATGTCGGGAAATCCTGTTGATGCACTACCATGCCAAGCGCACTTTCAAAGAGATTGCCCAAATGATGGGCATAAGCGAGACTGCCGTCTATAAACATTTGCGTCATGCAATGAAACAGTTACGTGAACAACTAAAAAAAGGTAGAAATGGAAAAGACTGAACTTCTGCTTCAAATGATGGAACACCCCCATGAATATACTCATGAGCAATGGGAGGAGCTGTTGGAAGACGAGGAATGTAGGCAATTGTATTCCTTGCTCTCCAAGACAAAAAGTGCCGCCAGTGCCAACGAGAACGATTCCCGACTGACGGAAGAAGACGTGGACAAAGAGTGGAAACGATTGGCTCACGAATATCTGGCAAAGTCACAAGTCGTTATGCTTTGGCGAAAAGTGGCAGCCGTATTTATTGGTGTGTTGCTGGTTTCGGGCATTGCCATTGCCACTATCAGCACGGGATTTTTCGGCTTCCGTTCCACAAACGGACATTCCGCTGCGGTGAACAATGCGAAAGAGTCAAGAACTATTGTCGCTGCCGATACTGTCCGAAAGGACACGATTGCCGTACCCGCTGTAAAACTTTTCGACAATGTGCCTTTGGAAAACATTCTTGCAGAACTATCCAACCACTATCACATCAATGTAGTTTACCGCAACAAGGAAGTAAAACAACTGCGCCTGTTCTTCGAATGGAATCCCTCGTATTCCATAGAAAAGGTGGTGGAAATGCTCAACCACTTCAAAACCCTGCAATTCCAATTGGAAGAGAACCAACTGATTGTTGAACCACAAAGCACGACCGAACCATGAAAAAAGTCTTGTTTCTTATTCTCATGTGTGCTATCGTTTTCAATGTCGGTGCACAGCGCATCACGCACGAGTTTCGCAACGTCTCCATGTCGGATGCTCTCAAATTTATTCAAGCACAAAACACACATTATAAAATCGTGTTCATCTACAATGAACTGGAAGATTTCAAGGTGACGGCTTCCGTCCAAAACAAGCGTGTGGGCGATGCCATTCAGCAATTGATTGGTTTCTATCCCATTCTAATGACCATTGGAGAAAGCAACGACATCTATGTGGAGTGTGTACAGAAGGCGGAGCGGAAATACATAGGTCATTTGGTGAACCGCAACAATCGTCCCATAGAGTTTGCCAACGTGGCATTGCTCAATCCCAAAGACAGTTCTTTCATCACGGGTGGCGTGACCAATAGCGACGGATTGTTCGTCATTCCATGCGACGTTCATCCCGTATTGGCGCGACTGTCTTTCGTGGGCTACCGCACAGCTTATGTGCGTTTTTCACAAAACAGGGTGGGAACACTCCGCCTGTATGAAGACACGAAAACGCTAAAAGAAGTAAAGGTGACCACCCTTCGCCCCACGGTCACTTATAAAGGCGACCGTTATTCGGTCAATATCGGTAACACCATTCTTGGGATTGGCAACACGGCGGAATCGCTCTTGACGCAACTTCCCGGCGTGTGGCTCAACGGAAATGACATTTCTATCAATGGCATTTCTGGTGCACAGGTCATGGTAGACGATCGCAGCATCCACCTTTCGGGCAGCGAACTCGTGGCTTATTTAAAAGGCATCCGTTCGGAAACCATCGACAAGATTGAGATTATCCCCAATCCTTCTGCCGAATTTGCGGCACAGGGCATGGGCGGTGTCTTGAGGATTCTCACCAAAGAACGGCAAAGCGGCTCGCAACTGGTTGTCGGCAGCTCTGTAGATTTCATCAATTACAAAGCCGTCAGACCATACGTCTCCTATGGCTACGGAAAAGGAAAGTTCGGGTTTGATATCTCTGCCAACGGCACTTTCGGCAAAGGTTATTTGTGTGCGGATGAATTGACCAAGAACTATGAAAAGTTAGTCAACTACCAAAACAATATAGTTGATAGAATGGACGACGTGATAGGAACCATCAATTCGAACATCTATTACGATTTCAATGCGAGAAACAAATTCGCCTTGAACCTCAACTATTCACACTGGTACAAAGATGAGCATGTGAACGGCTACACCTTGGTGGATGGGGCGAACGCTCCTAAAATGGTGTACACCGACATCAAGCATGAAACCATCCAAAACCGGAACACGCTGAGCGCATCGATGAACTTTACACACAAGTTTGGACCTGACGACCGCAACAAACTGCTGGTGCTGGCAGATGTGGCAAAGAGTTTTTATCCCAACGACGATGAGTTTGAGTACAAAAATTACGACCGCAACGGCAATCTTCTTTCCACCGAGAACCTGCGCCATCATCAATCCGTTCCTTTTTTCATTCTTTCGGGCGAAACAAGAGTGGAATGGGACTTCCTGACGCATGGCAGTCTGATGGCTGGCATCAAATACAGCCATTCCTTAAAAGACAACGAGTTCGAGGAGCAAACACTCACAAACGGTAGTTGGAGCAGCAGTGCCGGCAAGGGCTACTCATTTAAATATGCGGAAGACCTGCAAGCGGCATATCTGAAATACGACCTTTCGGGCAAGAGATGGAATCTGACGGCTGGGCTTCGGGGTGAGTACAACTACGCCAAAGCTGATGGCTACGACTTCTCCTACCGCCATTTCGACCTGTTCCCCAGCCTGTACTACACCTACCGCTTGAACAAACAGCACACAATGATATTTTCCGCATCCCGAAGAACGCAACGGGTGGGCTTCACACGACTGATGCCATACCGTTATTATCACTCTCGTTATACGCTAAATATGGGAAATCCAAATTTGCGACCCGACTACAGCAACCATATCAGCGTTACTTACCAGTTGGCGCAGAAATACAACCTTACCCTCACGCACGTGTGGAGCAACAACGGTCTTGACAACTACAACAGGACAGAAATCGTGGACGGGCAGGCAATGACCGTGGCAAGTTATGTGGATGGGGTGAAAAACCGGCTGACTAATCTCAACCTCTATGTTCCCATCAACGTAGCATCGTGGTGGTCGATTGTGAACCAAGCGAGGATGAGTTACGACAAATATATCACTTCCGAGACTTCCGTCAACAATTTCGACTGGAAAATCTACACGCAACACACCTTTGTCCTTCCGTTGGACATCCGCATGCAGTTGCTCTACCGCTATATCTCCGAATCCAAGTCGGCATACGGCAGGAGCAGGGATTACCACCAGTTGGACTTCTCGTGCATGAAGACATTCTTCAACGACAAACTCACCTGCAAATTGTCGGTCAATGACCTGATTTGCGGGCAGAAGAACTGGAGTTATACCTTAACCAATAAGATTTATCGGAAAACCTACATGTATGGCAGGTTGTTTCCCTTTTTCTCCTTCTCCATCTATTATACCTTTACAAAGGGAAAACGGAAACAACACGATTCCATCGAGCAGAGCAACAGCGATGAGAAGATGCGTGCGATGTGACAAAAACGCCCACATCTTAATGTCAAGATGCCAAACTAACCTTTGATGAGCGGCTGACCAATTTAATATCCAAGTAAGCAAGAATAGATTCTCGAAAGTTTTGCCTAATTTTGCGGATGAACTTTTGACAGCATCTTTGCAGATTTCCGTATATGGGTCGAGTGTTTTGATGCCATTTACTTGATGTTTAATCTGCTATAAAGTTGCTGGCAGTCTGCCTTTTAAATAAATTTTATTAGTAGATATAGTTAATAAACTCGCTCATTTTCACACGATTATATGAGAATTAACAGAGTATTGAGATAAATGAAATTATTTACAAACATTTTGCTTATCGGCATCGTAGCAATAGGCTTTGTATCATGTGGATTGCCATTCTGTAAGAAGACGCATCTAAGTGAAAATGAACTTGAATGGATCGCATCCTACCATATAAATGATACGCTACTGTTACATGACCAACAATCCACAGATACAATGATTATTACTGCTATCCAAGTTTTTAACAAACAACATATTTCTATATTTGATTTAAAGTCTTGTAATTGGTTAGAGGGGCAGAATGAATACAAAGCAAATGCTTCCGTAGATTTCAAATTAAAGCATAAAGACACATGGTGGGAAGGGTTGTTCTATATAGAAAAACGCTTTAATGATTCTAATATTGTTGCAATGCTAACATTAGGAGGTTTGTATTCTAAAGATATTAGTATATCCCCCAAAGAGAAGAAAATAACTGTTGTCGAAGGTGTTAATGCTGAGAATGGTGTAAATCAAAAACTAATGGGAGTTCGTAGCTTTATATGGGAAAAGAAAAGAGGACTAATGAGCATAACATTAAAAGACGGTAGCAGATTCAAAATCGAAGTTTGAAACTTGGGTTATTATTATGCGCCTCATGCACCATTTCTATTCGGGGAAGGTGGAATGTGAACAATCACGACTAAGCTGTAACCGTCTACCTTTCTTTCACGCTCACGGTGATGGTAACATGCAGGCCATCCCTATTTTCAAGTTTGTAGATTAATTGTCCTGAGGCATCCATTGGAATACTTAGTTGTAGCCAATCGTATAGATAAGTGCTGTCGCCATTTGTTCCTTTTGCTACCAGGACATTGAAAGGTGTTTCAACAGCTGCCGACACCAGTTTCCATCCACCGTTACCATATTTGATTAAGAAATTCAGTAGTTCACCTTGTTGACATTCTACCTCAAGAGTGCTGCCAGTAACGTCCCAGCCTTTGTTGACGTCCACGATGACGTAGCGGACGATACCTCGGGTGTCGGCGAGCTGGAATGAATGTCTTCCCGGCTTGATGCTTTCGATGACCAGCACGCCATCTGGGTCGATGCCGACTTTGGCCACACCATTTTCCTGGTTGCTACGCAGTATCTTTATCTTTCCTGTTCCGAACTTGAGGCTTGGATATCTCTGTCTCACCCCATACGATTGGCTCAGGTCGTAGGTAGTGGGAATTAAGTCAGGGTGTGTGGATTTTATTTTGATGTGTTGTGACAATCCACTCTCGTCCGTAACCTTCAGAAAGGTATAGTCGGCGATGAGTTCTACTGTCACATGGTGGTCTTCAATCGTGATTTTGGGTGCAGTAGGCGATTGGGTATCCTCACTTTCTACCGTGAACTTGCCCTTGCATTTGATTACGTCAAACGAAAATGTGAGCTGGTCTGTTGTTACCTCCTCGGTTACAGAAATCTCTGGTGGTGTAGGGTCGCCTTCCTCAAAAGTGTCGCTGCAAGCGGCGAGGCATGCCACCACGCATCCAATGAGGAACATTCTAAAAATCTTCAGGTTCATATCTCGTGATTTATGGCTTCAGCGTATTTTTTGCTTCTTTGATGATTTCCAGGCATTCTTGACATCGGTTAGAGATGCCTGTCTTACTTTGCAAAGTTAGTATTTTTGACTAAACCAGACAAATTATCAACCTAAAAACCATTTGAAGTTGAATCTACATATTTGTCTTTGTCCGTGAAGGTGCATTCAAAATGATTTCATATCTTTGCAATATGAATTTTCTACGCAGTATGTTGATGGTAGCCATGGGTGGAGCTGTGGGTTCAGCCATGAGATATCTTACTTCTAAAGTCATACAAGATTGGCTTCCTAATGCCTTTCCCTATGGTACGTTTGTAGTCAATCTTTTGGGTTGTCTGGTCATTGGAATCCTCTACGGCCTGGTTGACCAGAACATGCTTGGTAACAACCATCTCAAACTACTCTTGATAACAGGTTTTTGTGGAGGCTTTACCACTTTTTCCACTTTCTCTCATGAGAGTTTGTCTCTCGTGCAGCAAGGTCACCTTTCGTATGCCGTTCTGTATGTGGGAGGAAGTGTTTGTCTCGGAATGCTGATGGTGCTGATTGGAATCAAACTGACAGGCTAGCCTCCGTGCCGTCTTTTTCTGCAATTCTTGTTATGCTGCGTCTGGATGATGTTTTAGCGAAAAAAAGTGTTAAACAAAAGTTTTTCTCACTTCTTCCTCCGTTTATCAATTTTATTTTTTACCTTTGCAGCCATAAACTTATTCGCTTTCTGTAATAAGTCGGACTTGTAGCTCAGTTGGTTAGAGCAACAGACTCATAATCTGGAGGTCCCTGGTTCAAGCCCAGGCTGGTCCACTCTCAAAATAAAGGAGTTACGAAGTTCGCAACTCCTTTTTATTTGCAATTCAATTTAAATCTTCATCTAAAATAATAAACAGCCTGCTATATGAGCCATACACGCTAATTGGTGCATGCTTATTCCATCACGCTCAATGCCCATAAATCTTCATAGGGTGAGGATGAGCTGCGCTAACCGTTATGTGCTGATACCATGTCGTTCGTCAAAACAGGCTTGATTGCCCTGTTTATTTCAGGTTGAAGTCTGCGGCCGACACCCATTGTCCTGCGAACGTGGTGCCGGTGAAGCTCGATTTGGTGGAAACGCCGTAGCGAATGGTGCCTTTGGTACTACGTATATTCTTAATCTCTACGCGGTTCCATCCATATCCCTTACTGTCGTTAGCGTCAACAATATTCTGATAATAGGTCCTGTCCGGATCGGATGAGAGCGAGTCTGCGACACCCAACCTACGTTTGGCCTCTGCCCAGATATCCCCGCCCGTATTGCCATTGGCTGGTATCTCCACCATATATTTACGTCCATCGGCAATGGCATATACATAAGCCCCCTTGCCATTGGTGCGAGCGGCCACGCTCAAGGTATATGTGCCAGGTGTAACCTCGGTTTTCTCACGCTCCACCTGATAGCCCAACCCCCATTCAGAGTATCCGCTCAGATAGCGCATGCCCTGGTTGCCAGTGTAATATTCTCCACTTGAAGTGTAGCGGTCCTCACGATTTGACGGAGCAACCAGCAGATACCATCCGCCCTGATTCAGGAAATCCCAATCGGTTTCGTTAATGAATACGCCATTGTGGGTGTTCTCCTTGATGTAGGCCTCATGCCTTATATCATCCATTTTCCTCTCGGCAATAGTCATTCTTGCGCCAATGGCGATACCACTGACGATGGCCACAATGAGGCTCACGGTCCACAGTCCCGCCCACATCAGGCGTTGCGGAGTACCCATTGGCATGAGTTTTTGGGTGTTGCTAAGAATTGAGTGGATGCCGCAATAAAGGGTAATGAACAGCACTCCTGCCATACCCACAACACATACGATGCTCAATGACGGACTAACCGCGTGTGAATAAAGCTTTGCAAACTCACTGTCGCCAAACAAATCGGGCATGGTCAGCAGCACGATGAGGGTGGCCAATGCAGCCACCAAAACCAGTCCGGCAAAAATACAGGCAAGAATAAAAACGCCTTTTATCAACAGCAGGATAATCTTGAAAAAACCAGCTACGCATCCCGACGCTCCACTCCGGCGAGGTTGAGTGGTGTCGGCCTGAACGTGTTCTTCGGTCACTTCCTGCGCCAAGCTTTGTGGTGTCACATCCTTTCCTTTCATTTTCAGTCGGTCTTCGGGATTCTGTGCCACGGGTGTGATGATCGAAATCATGAAATAGATGATTACCAGCCAAAGCGGTGTCCATGTGAATGGCGTTACATGGAAGAACCTGCCAGAAGACAAAGACGTATTAAAAGTGATAAACACAAGCAACACGCAAGCCAGTCGCCACCACAAGGGGTCGCCACCAAAGTAGCGGGCACATCCAGCCAGCAGTCCGGTTATCTTCTTGTCGGTGGGGTCTCGGTATAGACGTTTGCCCGATTTTCTCAATCGTTTGAAATAGGCCACAACTTCTTCCTTCAGTCGGCTGCCCATACTCTTTTCCTCTGCCTGCTCCTCCTCTTGCATCGCTGTCCCCTCTTCTTGAGGTTCCTCCTCGACCATTTCTTTGGGATCTCCGATTCGTGTGATGATGTCCTGCACGTGCTGAATGTTAATCGCTTCGATGCCTTGTGTCTTAAGGTCGTCAAACAGTTCAGCAATGCGGGCCTCGATGTCGTCGGCAATCTCTTTTCCATCGGGCTTATGCGCAAAATAGCTGCGCAGCGTGTCGATATATTGTTGCAACAGTCCGTAGGCGTCTTCATCGATGGCGTAAAGCCTGCCTAACATATTGATGGTGATATTCTTTTTCATAATGGCTGGTTGAATAATAAATAGAACTTACTTAGGTTGTTTCAGGTAGTTGACGGTGGCGGCAATCTCACCCCACGCCTTGTCCAATTCGCGGAGGAAAACCGCCCCTTTGTCGGTGAGCATATAGTATTTTCGCGGAGGCCCCTGCGTACTTTCCTGCCATTTGTAACTCAGCAAATGGTCGTTTTTCAGTCGCGTAAGCAGCGGGTACAACGTTCCCTCCACCACCAGCAGTTCGGCCTCCTTGAGCCGCTGAATGATGTCCGACGTGTAGGCCGACTGCTTTTCCAGCAACAACAAAATGCAGTATTCCAGCATTCCCTTGCGCATTTGCGATTTCACATTGTCTACATTCATAATCATCAATTTTTCAAGTTGATGTCACAAAAGTAGGTAAAATATAAATACCTTGCAAAACATAGTACTATAAGTAATTATTATATTAACTTTATTTAACTAAAAAGACGTTGTGAATATTTATTCAGAGGTCAGAGCTCTTCCACTCAAGCGGTTGCTTGTTAGCAAAAACAATCGTTTGTTGTTCAACCCCAGTAGCCTTAAACATAATGGCCGTGTTATGCGAATGTGGTGGTGAAAAAGCCTGTTTCTTAGGGCCAGGAGAACGGTTAGAGTGCTGACAATCAGAGCATTCGGTGATGAGTTATATAGGATGGTTGCGCAAGCGCATCTACTTTGAAAACCAATGTCAATGATATTGGCACCCAAAGTCATTGACTTTGGTGTCCAATTCACATGACTTTGGCGTTCAAAGTCAATGCTATTGGAAAACAGTGTAAATGAGCACTTTGCAACCAAGTTGCAACAAAATTTTGCTACCTTTGCATCATGATACGGGGAAAAGCTCTCATAGTAAGTCTTTGGCTGGCAATGCTCATGGTGTTGCTGGTGTTGGCTGTGCCTCATCATCACCACCTGAGCAACGTTTGTTTTGTGGAAGAGAGGTGCGAGACTGACGGCCAAATCAATGACCGCCACACTCACCATCATTCTTCCGAACAGGAATCGCAGGCAGACAACTGTCCCGTAGAGCAAATCAGACACATTGTTAAGGACGATGCGGATGTGCAACCCGTCATACAAGTGGCGCAGCAGCAGCCTCATTGGCTGTGCGCCAACGCTGCTGCCACGCACCCGCACGTTCATGAACTCTCGCCAGTTGGCGAAACGCCCGACCCCATCGCCCGGTTGCTTGAGGCACATGTAACCTCGAGTGGACGAAGGGGTCCTCCCGCTTTATCATAAGGGCTGTTCTATAAATTACCACCGTAAAGTTTTTTTTACGTCAGTCTTTTTACGTTTTGTCATCTTGTGGACTCTTTTTGGTTCAATTTGCTTGTTCGTTCAGTCGTATAGCTCGCTATACTCCTTCACTCACGAACAGATTGACCTCAAAAATAGTCTCACAATCTGTCAAATCTAATTTATAGAACCGCCCATAACCCATTGTTTTTATCGAGTGGCAGAGCAGTTGTTAACAGCTGTTCCGCAGTAAGTCGTACATGTTCATACTAAGGTTATGATTAACAAGATTATCTATTTTTCCATTCAACATAAATTTCTGGTGGTACTCCTGTTGGCGGCCATCATCGGCGGCGGAGTGTATTCACTGCGAACCATCAACGTAGACTCCACGCCCGACATCACAAACAACCAGGTGCAGGTCATCACGGTTTCTGAAAATCTCTCGACGGCCGACATCGAGCAGTTCGTCACCTACCCCGTTGAGTTGGCCATGTCCAACCTGCCCGGCGTTGAAGACATCCGTTCCATCTCACGCTTCGGCCTGTCTGTGGTCACCATCGTTTTCAAAGAAGACATGGGCACCTACCTGCCCCGCCAGCTGGTGCAAGAGAAGCTGGAAGAGGTGCGCGAGGACATTCCGGAGGGATTCGGAACGCCCGAGATGGGTCCCATCAGTACGGGACTGGGCGAGATTTTACAATACACCCTTGTTCCCAAAGACACCGCCCGTTACAGTACGCAGGAGCTGCGCACCATTCAAGACTGGATAGTGAAGCGCCAGCTGTCCATGATTCCGGGCGTGGTGGAGGTCAACTCGTTTGGCGGAAGCATCAAGCAATACGAGGTGGCCCTCAACCCCCAGCGGCTCAACGCCATGCGCGTGAGCGTGGGCGAGGTGTACGAAGCCCTGAAAAAGAATAACGTCAACACGGGCGGCGCCTACATAGAGCGCGACCACATGGCCAGCTTCATCCGAGGCGAAGGACTGGTGAAGTCGGTTGACGACATTGAGAACATCGTGGTGAAGAATGTCAACGGTACCCCTGTCCTCGTGCGTGACGTAGCCGACAAGGTGGGCTTTGGCTCGCAAGTGAGGTACGGTGCTTTCACGCAAGACGGTCATGAGGCCGTCGGGGGCATGATCATGATGCTCAAGGGAGCCAACTCTGACAAGGTGGTCAGGGCGGTGAAGGAGCGCATGGAGAGCGTCAGAAAATCGCTGCCCGACGGCATCGACATCAAACCTTTTCTCGATCGGTCCGACCTTATCGAGCGTACAACGAGCACCATCGCACGCAATTTGACAGAAGGCGCACTCATCGTGATATTCGTGTTGGTGCTGTTGTTGGGAAGTTTGCGCGGAGGTGTCATCGCCGCATCGGTCATTCCACTGTCCTTACTGTTCGCCCTCATCATGATGCGGCTCTTCGGCGTGAGCGCCAACTTGATGAGTCTGGGGGCCATCGACTTTGGAATTATCGTCGATGGAGCGGTGATTATCGTGGAAGGCACGGTGTTCGAAATGGAGAAAAGAATCAGAAAGCACAACCAACTGGGACGGGGCGGCATGAACGCCGTTGCCTTCGAGGCCGCCTCTTCGATGATGCATTCGGCCTTCTTCGGTCAGCTGATTATTCTCATCGTGTTCACCCCCATCATCTTTCTCTCTGGCGTCAGCGGTAAAATGTTCTCGCCCATGGCCTACACCTTCTCGTTCGCCGTACTGGGAGCCATCATTCTGTGTCTGACGTATGTGCCGATGATTTCATCTTTGCTCATTCGTCCACTGAGCCACCAGGGCGGATGGATGGCGCGGATGGAACGCCGCTTGCAGCGCGTGGGCAACCGTGTGACGGGGCGCATCATACATGTTTATCACCCACTGCTGTTGTATGCCCTGCGTCATAAAAAGATGGTACTTGTTTCTGCCGCTGCTTTGTTTCTGGCTGCCGCATTCGCTTTCACGCGGATGGGAGGCGAATTTGTGCCTGAACTCGATGAGGGCGACATCGCCATGCAAACCTTCCTCCGCCCCGGCAGTTCGCTCTCGGAAAGCATCAAGCGCGAGGGAGAGGTGGAACGCCTGCTGCTTCAGAGCTTTCCGGAAATCAAAACCGTATGCGCACGCATTGGGGTGGCCGACATACCCACCGACCCGATGGGGTTTGACTACACGGACAGCTTCATTATCCTGGAAAAGGATCGTAGCAAATGGACATCGGCCAAGACCAAAGAAGAATTGATAGAAAAAATCAAAGACAAATTGCAAATCCTGCCGGGGCTCAACTTCTCGTTCTCACAACCGGTGGCCCTCCGTTTCAACGAGCTGCTCACGGGTGTGCGCGAGGATGTGGCTGTGAAACTTTATGGCGACGATCTCGACAAACTCGGCGAACTGGGTGAGCGGATGGTGAGCATCATCAGTAGGATAGAGGGAGCCGAGGACGTAACCCTTGAGCGCACGGACGGACTGCCGCAGATTACGGTGAAGTACGACAGGCAGCGGGTGGCGCAATACGGTTTGCACATCGATGACCTCAATGCCTATGTCAGCAGCGCATTTGCCGGAAGTTCGGCAGGGTCGGTGTTTGAGGGTGAGAAACGTTTTGACCTTGTCATCAGGCTCTCTGACGCATACCGGAAGAGTATCGATGACCTGCGCCAACTTTACATACCGCTGCCCAGCGGGGCACAGATACCCTTGAGCGAGGTGGCACAAATTGATTATGAGTCGGGGCCCATGCAGATTTCCCGCGAGCAAACCTCGCGCAACATCTATGTCGGGGTGAACGTCAGAGGACGGGATGTGCAGTCGGTTGTGGATGAGATACAGGACAAACTCGATCAACAACTGCGCCTGCCGGCTGGCTATCGGTTGGCGTATGGCGGTGAGTTCCAGAAACTTCAGGAGGCCAAGAATCGCTTGATGATTGTCTTGCCCATCGCCCTGCTCCTGATTTTCGTGCTACTTTATTTCGCCTTAAAATCGTTCAAGCAGAGCCTCATGATTTACATGGCGGTTCCGCTGGCCACGGTCGGCGGCGTATTGGCCTTGCTGTTGCGGGGCATGCCCTTCTCCATCTCGGCCGGAGTGGGTTTCATCGTCCTCTTCGGAGTGGCCGTACTCAACGGTCTGGTACTCATCAATCGTTTTAATTCGTTAAAGAAAGAAGGTATGAACAACATCAACCGCAGAATCATCATGGGTACGCAAGAGCGCATCCGCCCCATCCTTCTCACGGCCACGGCCGCCATGTTGGGCTTCCTGCCCATGGCAGTGTCGGGGTCGGCAGGTGCTGAAGTGCAGCGACCTTTGGCCACTGTGGTCATCGGCGGACTGTTCACGGCTACGCTGCTTACCTTGCTTGTCGTTCCTTTATTGTACGCCTTGGAAGAGAAAGCGCAGCGAAAAACTGCCAATAGGTTACCCAAAGCGGCCTTTGCCCTGATGCTGACACTGCTGGCACCATGCGGTATGCAGGCTCAACAGCCAGTGAGTTTGCAGCAAGCCCTGCAACTGGCTGAGCAATATCATCCAAGCATTCGTCTGGCACGGATGGGTGTCAGTCGTGAAGAGACCATGGTCAAAGGCGTGAGCGAGGTGGGACTTACTGAGCTGTCGGCAGGGGTAGAAGAGCTTGGAAGAGGCAATGATGCCACCTTTACCCTGTTGTCTGTCAGGCAAAACATTGACGTACTGGGGAACAGACAGCGCGTGCGCACCCAGCACCAAAAGGTGAATGTGGCTCGTGCGGAAATGAATCTCACCGAACATCAATTGCGCAAAGCCGTTTACCGCGATTATGCGCAGGCTTACATCCTAAGACAAAGGATGAACGTGCATGCCATGATAGACTCTATCTATCAGAACTTTGAGCATGCGGCGAAAGTGCGTTACGAGGCAAGAGAAACGTCGAAGTTGGCTTATCTGGCCGCTAAGAAGAAGGCTGTTGAAACCAAAGAAAACTTCAAACAGTCGGTGTTTGATTACCAAGTGGCGCTGAAAGCCTTGTCACGGTGGCTGGGAGAGGGACTCTATGAACCCACTACGGCTCCAGACGAGACGCTTAGAGAGGTAGCAGGCAGTGCAAATCCCGTATTGACTTGTCAGTCGGAGAGGGTCAAATTGGCCGAAGAAAACATCCGATTGGAAAGATCCAAAGGGCTTCCGGCATTCTTCGTGGAGGGTGGTACACAGCGCATTGGCGACAAAAACGGCTACTGGACATTCGACGTTGGTTTGAGTGTTCCGCTGTTCAGACGTTCGTACAAGGCCCGACAAAAGGCCGCCGCCTTGGACAGGGACATCGAAAACACGCAGTTTGACTTGCTGAAAAAGCAGCTGGGTGACAACCAAGAACGCTTGCAGACAGCGTACCAGAAGTGGCTTCATAAGCTGCAATATTACCGGGAAACAGCTCTTCCCACGGCCAGGGCGCAGCAACGTGGCGCGTCTTCTGCGTACAAACTGGGCGCAACCGATTACATTGGATTCATTCAGACCATGGGTGATGCCGTGCAAACCGAGCTTGATTATTGGGAAGCATACGAACAATTCATCAATACAATCATCAATTTACAATATCCAACCATTTAAGAAATGAAAACAAAATCATATCTCATCCTTTCGCTCATCGTCTTTCTGGCAGCTTGTGGCAAGCAAACTAAGGACGCTGGCGAACAAGAAAAACAGTCATCGGACAGCATGACAAAGGTGGAACTTACCGATGAACAGGTGAAAAAGTTAGGCATCAAGGTGGGGAACATCGCCGACACGATGCTCATCAGCAGCGTGGACGTCAATGGAAAGCTGGCCGTTGACCCACAGAGCGAGGCAACCATAACCCCGCAAATGGGCGGTAACGTCAAACAAATATTGGTTCATCAAGGGCAATCTGTGTCCAAAGGAATGGTGGTGGCCTATCTGTCTCATCCTGATTTGGTAAACCTTCAGACGGATTATTTCTCGGCATTGAACCGACAGAGATACCTGAAAAAGGAGTTTGACCGCCAGACCATGATGCTGAACGAAGGTGTAGGAGCCGGCAAAGACTATGACCGCACGAAGTCGGAGCTGCAAACTGTGAGCGGTCAGGTGCAGATGCTTGCCGCACAACTCAAACAACTGGGCATCAGAACGTCTGCCCTTCGCAAGGGAAAACCTATGCTGGCCATCGCATTGACAAGTCCCATCAACGGAACGGTGGAACAAATCAACGTGCAAACGGGGCAATATGTTTCGCCCGAGATGGCCATGATGAAGATTGCCAACACCAGCAATATGTATGCAGAATTGCAGGTCTTTCAACGCGACGTGCCGAAAATAAAGGTGGGACAGGATGTGGCACTGAAGATTATTCATGCTGACGGAACCGCCTGCAAGGGAAAAGTGTACTCAATAGGCAAGACTTTCAGAGCCGAGACGCAAACGGTTGATGTGCGGGTTCGTTTGGATGGACAGCACACGGGACTGATTGTAGGGATGTATGTTCAGGCGAAGATTGCAACAAGCAGCGAAAGGACGAGGGCCGTTTCGTCTGATGCCATCGTTGAAGTGGATGGAAAATCCTATATCTTCACGGCGGAAAAGAAGGGGAACAACTGGCATTTTGTCCCCACGATGGTCAAGAAGGTGAAAGAAGAAGGCGACCTCGTGGCCATAGAGACCAAGGAGCCGGCAGATCGTCTTTCACGCATTGTGCAGTCGGGCGCTTACTACCTGCTTTCAGAGATGAAGAAAGACGAGACGGGAGAGGAATAAAACGTAACTAAAACGGAATGGATGTTTGGTAGGCAGGAAATTGCCCGGCTACCAAACATCCATCATGTTTTCAATATCAAAAGAACAAAACCGTAGTTGATGTTTATCGACGACGGTCGGTCATGAAGAACTCCAGTGTGCCGCCGGCCATGATGTCCTTGTAATCGATGTACAGCTTGTTGTAGGGTTTTCCGTTGAGCTTGATATGGCTGACATACACATTTTTCGGACTGTTGCCATGCGCCAGGATGGTAAACGTCTTGCCATGGCTCACATTCACCTCAGCCTTGTCAAACAAAGGCGAGCCAAACATATACTTTCCGCCAGAGGGTTCCACCTGATAGATGCCCATGGACGAAAGAATGTACCAGGCTGACATCTGTCCAACATCCTCGTTTCCGCTCAGACCATCGAAGTCGTTATGGTACATAGTCTTCAGCACCTCACGCACCTTTTCAGCCGTCTTGTAGTGCTGGTTCACATAGTTGTACATATAAATAATGTGGTGGCTGGGTTCGTTGCCATGCGCATACTGGCCAATGAGTCCCGAGATGTCTGGCGAGGCATCGGCACCGAGGTCGCCAACGACCGTGAACAGCGAGTCAAGTTTAGTGACAAACGTCCGCTTACCGCCGAAAAGTTTGATCAAACCAGGCACATCATGAGGCACAAGCCATGTGTATTGCCAGGCATTTCCCTCGGTATAGTCGTCGTTGCGGTGGGAGGAATGGAACGGATTGAACGGCTCACGGAACTTACCATTGGCCACGCCGCGCATGAAACCGGTCTTCTTGTCAAAGTAATACTTATACGATTGACTGCGTTTCAGGAAGTAGCGATAATCTTTCTTGGCACCAACCAGCTTGGCTACCTTGGCCACAGAGGCGTCTGCCAAGGCGTATTCCAGACCCTTGGCGACTGTTTCGTAGGTAGAATCGCTGTTCCATGGAATGTAACCATACTTCTTCAGGTTGTCCAGGGAGCGCTCATCGAGCATGGCAGAGGTGTGCATGGCCTTGTAAGCGGCCTGCTTGTCCACGTCAAATCCCTTGAGAACGATGTCGGCCAACACGGGAATGCCTGGGTTGCCCACCATACAGTCGGTTTCGTTACCAACGAGATGCCACACGGGCAACTTGCCTTGCTGCTCAAAGATGTGCAGGAAGGTCTGCGCGATGTCACGTTGTTTCTCGGGATGAATGATGGTCATCAGCGGATGAGCCGCACGGTAGGTGTCCCAAAGCGATATGGTGGTGTAGTTGGTAAAGTCGCCTTTGTGAATCTTTCCGTCACTACCACGGTACTCACCATTGATATCCGAGAAGATGGAAGGAGCCGTCATGGTGTGAAAGAGTGCCGTGTAGAAGATGGTTTTGTCATTGAGATCGGCGGTTTCTACCTTGATTTTGCCAAGTTCTTTGTTCCAGGCAGCATCGGCATTGTCGACAACACGGTCAAAATCCCAGTCCTTGATTTCGGTACGCAGGTTGGCTTTGGCATTGTCAACGCTCACGGCCGAGATGCCAACACGCGCCAACAGTGGCTTCATGTTCTGCCCTAAGGAGAAGACGCCCACGCTGTCGCCTTGCATTTCCTTGAGCTTCAAAGGCTGCGAAAACTCGGCAAAGAAATAAATGCGCTGGTCTTTTGCCCAGCCTTCTGAATAACGAAAACCACTCACCGTCGTGCTGTTTTCCTGCGTCAACTGGCATTTGGTCATCTTATCCCAACCAATGCCTTGTTTAAGATTAATCTTCAAGAGAGGCTCTTTACTGCTAAGCGGGAAAGTATAGCGATGCATACCGGCACGCTGGGTGGCCGTCAATTCCACCAGTATCTTGCTGTCGGCCAGGCGAACGGTGTAATAACCGGGACGCACATACTCGCCATCGTGCGAGAAACGCTCGGTATAGGTCTTGGCATCGAATGTTGGCAAGAAGGCAATGTCGCCCAAATCGCCAATGCCGGTACCACTCAAATGGGTGTGACTAAAGCCAATGATGAGCGAATCGCTGTAATGATAGCCCGAGCACCAGTCCCACCCACGGGTGATTTGTGTGGGCCCTAACTGCACGGCACCAAAGGGAACATTGGCACCGAGAAACACATGTCCGTGTCCACCCGTTCCGATGTAAGGATTGACATAGCGCGTCAATTGCGCTGAAACGTCTTGAGACTGAGCCATCATGCCATGTCCTGGTAAGAACAGGAGCGCTGTGGCAACGATGAAAGATTTGAACAATTTAGTATAGGTCATAAAATGTATTGATTAAAGTTTCTATGAATGTACTCCGTTCTATCTTGCAGTGGAGCGAAGATGATGATGAGAATTTGCGGCGTTACCGTTTATCTTGTTTCAGGAAATGGAACGAACCGTTGACCAAACTGAAGCCACGATCGGTATGACGGAGCTTCACCAAGGCTACCTTTCGGGGTGTTGGCTGGGCGTTGCTGCGGTGAGTATGCAAGACATACTGCCACTCGCCGGCCGCATTCTTGAACTAATCGCCCCGCCAAAATTGAAGTACACTTTCTCGTTGGCGCGGATGGTCACGGTAATCACTTCATCTTCTCCGTTGCGACTCACCGTCTTGGTGAGGGTTAAAGGCAATGGAGCAGAGGCCTCGAGCTTCCCATTGTGATCGGTTAGGGTATAAGTAACGGCCTTGTTTCCCGGTTGTTTCAAACTGATATGACTCTCCACATCTGCAGCATAGGTCATTTGTGATGCCAAAAGGGCACAGGTCAAGAGTAAACTCTTCAATGATTTCTTCATAAAAATGATTACTAATCGTTCAATAACCAGTTTAATTTTCTGCAAAGATAATCATTTCAGCACACTTATAAGAATGTAAAAAACAAAAAAGGAGGGTTTCTCACTCCCTCCTTTCTCAATGATTGTAAATTCCTTCAACCCCAGGTTAGTATTGATAACCCTCTGTTGGTTTCAATTTAGGATTACGATTAGAGATAGGCCATACCAAGTCTGAATGCTTGAATGATAATCTCATCAATTGCGCCAAATATAGTTTTTTTGTATAGATTTTCCTTAATTTAACCATTTAATAAGGTTTCATTTCAGCGCGCCACACCGGTATGAATTTTCTTGACAACCTACTGCTTCATATTTCGCTTATTTCAAAACAGATCTGCCTTGTGTCGCAATTTTTCCCTACAAACGCTATATTTCTATGTTGTTCATTATGAATGGTTTACGTCTGTGGCATCGCTGCGTATAGCAATCTAACATGCCTTTGTAGGTTAAAAGCATTGCTTCAAGGGTGCAATTTGCATGCTTTTGCCTGGTTAAACCTTATCTATTGCCACCCTAAATGATGCTTTTAAGCGATAAAAAACAAGAATTTGGGGGTAAAAATCTATTTTGCTTTCCAATTTACCTCCTGTTTGTCGCCTGTTTGCCTATTAATTTTTTCTAGATTGAAAGATTCAATGTGCCGTTTTTGGGGCGTTTATTGGTAAAAAAAGCGCACAATAGCTTCAATTTCTGTCTATGTATTTTCTATCCGAATGCCTTCCGTCTATCCTTGGTTTTCACAAACGGAGCGCTGGGGTGGACATAGCCTATCAAATAGAAAAGTGGGGCTTTTATTTGGGTCGAACTAATAAAATGTTTATCTTTGCACACCCACACAATGCTGCGGCAAACGCAGATTCGCTCCCATAGTTAAATGGATAGAACGTAGGTTTCCTAAACCTTTGATCCGGGTTCGATTCCCGGTGGGAGTACTTTTCGCAAACTATCAACGCCAACCTGCCGTGCGTGTAACCTTTTTTCGCCTTGCTAAAAGTTACAATTTGATAGTTTGGTTGTTCAAAATAGCGGCACACCTGCTGGCATTCCCTTTTACTTATTTGTTTTCTTCTGTTTCAAAAAGGATGTTACGCCTGGCTTTTCAAAGGCTTGTTATCCGTCCAAGCACCCAAACTGTTAAACTTTCTTAATAAATGGGGGGGGTAAAAATATTACATATATTCTCAATACTTTTGCAAAGTTTAAAACTCAAATAAGACTCAATGATGAAAAGAAAACATTTACACACGTTACTAATCATGTGTATTGCATTATTGTGCGCTGTCACAGTCAAGGCTGGTGACAACAAGTGGACACTGAATGCAAACCAAACCGAGTGGCTGTACACCTACACAACCGATCGCTATCCCACCACCTTTTTAGTGAATGGCTACAGTTACAATGGTTATGCCCAAGGAAAGATAACCTTCTCGTTCCGCAACACACGCGTGACCGATCGCATCGCAAATGCAGGGTGGGCTGATTTTGGTATGCGCATCGGAACAGCAGGCGATACAGATCCAGGATCTACCATACCCACATACCAATCCTCAGGTACAGTTCAAGTTTCTTTGTATTATGCAAACGGAAACTACGCTGGCGATGTGTCATATCAGGCAAACGCTTTTCCCCACTTTCACTACTACAATTCACACCTTGAAGATGATGGCACTGTGAAACTCAATGACGAACCCGTTTTACCTTATGGATTTTGGTGGAATCTTGACTTGCAGCGCAGCATCAAGATATTTTTCCAAAGACCCAATGGCGAAATACTCGAGACACTGCGTATTCGCCATCCGTTGGACGAGCAAGCCAAATGCTATAGTACCACAGAGGGTAACGTACGCAACTACCGTACCAACCTATGGAACAGGTTTGACGCTAATAACCGTCAACAAAACAAAAGCGTGAACTATATGGTGGACCGTGGTGACGGAACCTATCTACTGAACCCTGTCTGGGATGAGTTTTTCACACAAAATAGCAATGGCACGCTCATTGCCAAGAACAAGTACAAGCCAAACGCACTTGACTGGACTGGGAAAGTAAGCAGTACGACCGTTGTCACGGCACCTCTTAATCCACAAACACAGAAGTATGAATTGACACTCGGTTGCAGCATGCCGCTCAATCTTTTCAAAGACAAAGACAACGATAAGTTACATTCTCTCGCACAAGCCATTGTTAGAGCAGAAACTGGGAGCATCGTTGAGATGAGCTACAAATACTACGACTTCGTTGACAATCAAATACATCACACAACATGGGACTGGGGATGCGTGGCCGGCGTTGGCATTGACGACAAAACCGAGGGTAATACCGCCTATGGAACAGTTCATCCCAATGGGCGCGTAGACTTCCTCAAACGTATCGGAAATGGTGGATGGGTCAAGCTGGAGGCACCTATTCAACTCAACCAGGCATCTGCCGACATGACCGACATTGAAGCACGCGTATGGATTGTGCTTACATCTGACAAGCCTTTCGAAGTAAGTGACGTGTTCTTGCTCTGGAGACCAGACCAACCAGGCTTCTACCAGACATCGGCCAACAGACTCCAATTCACCGAAGCAGATAAGGATATTGATGAGTCATGGATAGACCTGTCAGCTGAAAACAAGTTCAGCCTCTTCGACCGTGGTGCCAACCTCAATCGAGTAGTTAAGGTAAATCCCGCAACAACATTGGGACATGCGGGGCACGAACACCCCTGCAATGTGGTTATAAACGGTAGAACTCCATTGCTCTATCTCACCGACAAAGGCGTGCGCCAAACTGACAGCAATGACGAGCACTGCTTTGTACATACAGGAGCATGGCTCAATGACAACAAGGAACAATACATGAAGAGCGGCTATACCTTTGGTGTAAACGAAACCTTTACGGCTGAAAAGGTTTGGTTTGACCGCAACTTTGCTTATAAGACAGATGCCAACGGTAAGTCTTACAGCATGTCTACCATCTGCCTGCCCTTCGCGATGGATGCAACAGACCTGTACAAATTTAACGTAACAAAGGCGTATGAGTTCATGAATGCCAATGACAACAAGGCTACATTTAAAGAGGTTACATCAACCGAAGCTGACAAACCTTATCTGATAGAACCGAGCGAAGCCATCACCACAGCCAACGAAACGCCTATCGAGTTTGTCAACAAGCAAATCCCAGCCAGCAACATTGCCACAGGCGACTTCATCGGTACCTACCAATATCGCAACTTACCAGCCAAAGACGGAGAATACACGAATTACATTTTCGGTTTCAATACACAGAAATTCAATTATGTGAAGTCTACAGGTGCTTCGTTCAAGCCTTTCCGTGCCTACCTGCGCTCCAAGCAATCGGCTGGCAGCATGGCGAAGAGTATCGAATTCAGGATTTGGGATGGATCGGTGACGGGTATTGAGCAAATCGATGCTAAGGATAACACACCATCACATGCACCCATCTACACCATCGACGGACGCATGGTTAGCCCAACGGGAAATCTACAACTCCTCCCTCAAGGCATCTACATTCAGAACGGAAAGAAAATCATTAAATAAGCAAACAAATGAAGAAGATATATCAACAGCCCCTCATCGACATAATTAAAATCAACGCCGAAGACCTATTGAAGGATGTAGTCGCATCAGACGAAGACGATGCAGCAGGAGCCAAGAAGGCCGACTTCGACTACTCGGATGACGAAGACTGGGAGCAGAATCGGTGGTATGATGGTGGAAGATAAATACGTGCGTGGTGCCTGACAGAAGGTAAATCCACACACATCCATCAAGTAGGAGGTAAACGTTCATCAGCAGCGTTTACCTCCTACTTTCATTTTTACCCAGCAATCTCTTTTTGTGTTATCAACATGCTGCGTAGAAAATTCATGTTGCACATTTCAATAAAAAACGCGATATATAACCAGTGAGAATAATAACGATATATATATAATGAGGGTGTACCATAAAGATGAATTGTGACACACCCTCCTACAATATTTTTTGCACAGGAAACTTATGGAAGAATCGCACCTGTGAAAGTACAAATCAAGGAAAAATGCGCTACAAGTTCAGTAGCGATCCAACCTCAACTTGCTTAAAATTGTACCTCTATAATCTTATCAATGCAATCCTTCGACAATGCTGTTGGCAAGGTAAGCACCACACCTGTTTGGCATCTTTCCACCTTTACTGGCTGCTTAGTGTCATAAACAAAGGCTTTCTTGATGCGCTGTTTGCCGACGGGCAATAGCAAACTACGGTCGTGCAGATTCAGGATATGCACAAAGAGACGATTGTTTTTCTGCGTGGTAACGCCCCAATCGTGAGGCTTCACCATGCCCCCTCGAGTGCCATATATCGTTTCTCCATACAATTTCATCCACTGTCCAACCTTCTGCAAGCGTTCCAAAGCCACGGCAGGGAGCTCACCATCGGGCTGTGGCCCAATGTTCATCAACAGGTTAGCGTTCATTCCAGCCGCCTTGACAATGTAACGTATCAAGGTGGTGTCCGACTTATAGTCCTGGTCGGTAATCTTATATCCCCACATGCCATTCATAGTTTCGCATGTTTCCAACGGCAACCTACTGATATCTTGTCCCGACAAACCAGCATTGTTCTCACCAGGTAAATCCCGTTCGAATATCTGAATGTCCTCGCCTTGGAAAGGAATGGTGTGATGATTGTTACCCACCAAGCACGCAGGTTGTAAGCGATGAATGAGCTGATATTGCTCTTCCAGTTGCCAATCGAAATCGGGTTGCTGATCCCACCAACCGTCAAACCATATCGCACCTATCTTTCCATAGTTGGTTAACAGTTCGGTAAGTTGGTTGTTCATAAACGCATAATAATGCTGCCAATTGCCTTGAGGGTTGGGACGCCCTGTCCCTCGTCCTGTTCTTCCCCACACTGCATCCTCTCTGTACCAGTCAATATGCGAATAATACAGATGCAATCGGATGCCCTGCTTATGACATTCGTCTGCCAACTCCTTCAAGATGTCGCGCTTGAAGGGGGTTGCATCCACGATATTATAGTCAGAATACTGGGTCTTGAACATAGAGAATCCCTCATGATGACGGGTAGTAAAGCAAATATACTTCGCCCCCGATGCCTTGATAGCCGATACCCAAGCAGCTGCATTGAACCGAGAAGGATAAAAACCTCCTGCTAGTTTAGCATACTCTTTGTAGTTCAAATTCTTGTTGGTCATGGTCCACTCGCCCGTTGCCAACATGCTATACAAGCCCCAATGCAGGAAAATACCAAACTTAGCATCTTGAAACGCTTGGCGCGAAGCCACATTCGCTGCCGTAGGTTGATAATCGTGAGCTTTCGTTGACGTAGTTACTGATTGTGCGAAAGCTGATACTGACAAGCACAAAGCCAGTGCCAAGGAAAATAATTGATTCATATATTAGAATTTCACCTGGTTATTCTGCCCCAATGATTTTCTTGATTTCGTTGAGTTTGTTCAATGCCTCCATGGGCGTAAGGTTATTGATGTCAAGTCCGAGTATCTCGTCACGAACCTGACACAGCACGGGATCGTCCAGCTGAAAGAAGCTCAATTGCATGCCTTCCCTGCTCTCTTCCAAGCGTTTCACGCTGGGTTTGCCCACCGAACCCACCTCGCTGTTATCGGCTTCCAGCTGTTTTAAGATTACATTAGAGCGTTTAACGATGCTTCGGGGCATGCCCGCAATCTCGGCCACATGAATACCAAAGCTATGTTCTGAGCCGCCACGTTCCAACTTACGCATAAAGATAACCTTGCCATCTGCCTCTTTCACACTCACGTTGTAATTGTGAATCCTCGGGAAATGCTTCTCCATTTCGTTCAATTCATGGTAGTGTGTGGCAAAAAGCGTGCGTGCCCGAGCTCTCGGTTGCTCGTGCAAGTACTCCACAATCGCCCAGGCAATGGAGATACCATCGTATGTTGATGTTCCCCTACCCAACTCATCGAAGAGCACCAGCGACCTGTTGGTCACGTTGTTCAGGATATTTGCCGCCTCTGTCATCTCCACCATGAAGGTAGATTCACCCAAGGAGATATTGTCAGAAGCCCCCACGCGCGTGAAAATCTTATCCACCAAACCTATCTTCGCACGCTCCGCAGGTACGAAACATCCTATCTGCGCCAATAGTACTATTAATGCCGTTTGGCGCAACAGCGCCGACTTTCCCGCCATGTTAGGTCCGGTAATCATCATGACCTGCTGTTTCTCCGTATCCAAGTAGATGTCGTTAGGCACGTATGTCTCGCCTAAGGGTAGCTGCATCTCGATGACTGGGTGACGACCTTGCTTGATGTCAAGAACGTCGGTGGCGTCAATTTGCGGACGCACATACTGGTTTTCCTCCGCCACCTGCGCAAAGCCAAGCAGACAATCCAAATGGGCTATCAGGTTGGCATCAAGCTGTATCTGCGGAATGTACGGCTGCATATCGACAATGAGTTCACGAAACAGCTTGTCTTCCAGCATCATGATGCGCTCGTCAGCCCCTAATATTTTCTCCTCATAAGCCTTCAGTTCCTCGGTAATGTAGCGTTCTGCCTGTGCCAATGTTTGTTTGCGAACCCAGTTCTCCGGCACTTTGTCTTTATACATGTTGCGCACCTCGAGGTAATACCCAAACACGTTGTTGTATCCCACCTTCAGCGATGCAATGCCCGTTTGCTCTACCTCACGCTCCTGTATCTGTATCAGATAATCCTTACCGTTGCGCGATATTTGTCGCAGCTCATCGAGTTCGGTATCGTAACCATCGGCTATCACCCCACCTTTGTTCACCAATAGGGGCGGATCGGGTTGTATCTCGTGTTCAATGCGGTCGCGAATGGTCTCGCAAAGTTGCAATTGTTCGCCAATTCTCCGCAAGCTCTCGTTCGATGCTTTCATGCAGGCAGCCTTCACGGGTTGTAGGGCTTGCAGCGCATTCTTTAGCTGTACCACCTCTCGGGGCGAAACTCTGCCCACAGCCACCTTTGAGATAATGCGCTCAAGGTCGCCTATGCGCTGAAACTGCTCACCCACCAACTGTCGGAAATCGGGGTCTTTAAAGAAATAATCCACCACATCCAAGCGTTGTTGAATGGGCGTTACGTCCTTCAACGGAAACACCATCCAGCGGCGAAGCATACGTCCTCCCATGGGTGTGATGGTCTTGTCGATGATGTTCAACAACGACCGTCCCCCCTCTTGCATGGTGTCAATCAGTTCGAGCGAATGAATGGTAAACTTGTCCAACCGCACATAGCGTTCTTCTTCGATGCGAGCAAGCGACGTGATGTGCCCGATATTCGTGTGTTGGGTAATCTCCAAATACTGCAAAATGGCACCCGAAGCCACGATACCACTTTTCATTTGCTCTACACCAAAGCCTTTCAGCGACTTGGTGCCAAAGTGTTTCAGCAGTCGTTGGCGTGCACTCTGCTCGGTAAACACCCAGTCTTCCAATTCAAAGACACAGTATTTGGTGCCAAAATGGGTGTCAAAATCGCGCTTGTTGTTGCGGTCGTACAACACTTCCTTGGGCGCAAAGCTGCCCAATAATTTCTCCACGTAGTCATAAGTACCCTCACCCGTGAGAAATTCGCCCGTCGAAATGTCCAAAAAACTCACGCCGCACGCCGCCTTACCAAAATGCACTGCCGCCAAGAAGTTGTTTTCCTTATAGTTCAACACGTTATCCCCCATCGCCACACCCGGTGTCACCAACTCTGTAATACCACGTTTCACCATCTTGTCGGTGGCGGAAAGTCCCTTCTTCCCTTTCAGTTCCTCTCGCTTTTTCTTAGGGTCTTCCAGCTGGTCGCAAATAGCCACGCGCTTGCCAGCCCTTATCAGTTTAGGCAAATATGTATCAAGAGCGTGGTGCGGAAAACCAGCCATAGCCGTTTCACCACTATTGCCCCCATTGTTTCTTTTCGTGAGCGTGATGCCCAAGATGCGCGAACCCTCAATGGCATCATCGCCATACGTCTCATAAAAGTCGCCACACCGAAAGAGCAACAGCGCATCGGGATGCTGCCGCTTCATGCTGAAAAACTGTTTCATCATTGGTGTAAGACCTTTATCTTTCTGTGCCATAGGGGAATATTTCTGTTGAATTTACAAAGTTATCAAAAAACGATTGGTAGGCAAAATAATTGAGTCATTTTTAGAATATCAGCCGTCTTGGCGGGCAACCGACAATTCTACCAATATCAACCAAGATTGAATATACTGTAAGGAGCCCAACTCCTAAGTTTATCAGAAGGATTGTTATTTTCCTTAACATAATCATTAATTTACTTTCTCTTGCCTTTCAAGCCCATTTCCAATTCCTCAATAGTCGGCATGGAAGATTTGAAGTCTTTCGGGAAGAGCTTGGACAATTGATATTCTGATATTCCCATTGGTTCCTTATATGATTCCAAGGCGTATTTTGCCACCACATTATCTTTGTCCTTGCAGATGAGTAAACCGATGGTAGGGTTGTCGACATCGGTCTTGAACTGATGGTTAATGGCTGAGACATAGAAACTCAACTGTCCCAAGAATGATGGATGGAACGATTGGGCTTTTAGCTCTATGACGACATACGCATGGAGGTGGGCATTGTAAAACAGCAGGTCGGGGAAGAACTCCTGTTGTCCTACCTCTAAACGAAACTGTCTGCCCATATAGGAAAATCCCTTTCCAAGTTCCAAAAGGAAACGAGTAACGTTGTTCACCAATTCATCCTCAATGTCTCGCTCGTCATATTTCTCCCTTAGATTAAGGAAGTCTAATTGATAAGGGTCTTTGGTTATTTGTTGAGCCAAGTCGCTTTGTACAGCAGGAAGCGTAGATTGAAAGTTGGTGATAGCCTTGCCGTCACGCTCATACAAGTCAGTATCAAGCCAGTTGAGAAGAGTGTCACGTCCCCAATTGTTCTCCCAAGTCTTTCTTATAAAGAATATAGCTTTATCCATGTCGTCCCTGCATTTTTCTAAGATACGGCAATGATGTCCCCAAGGAATCAGAAACAGCAAACTGAAATCGTCAACAGGTTGTTGACGTTTTCGTTTGTAGTCTGAAACTCGCTGAATATCTGCATTATATGTATCTTTCACAAAATCGCCAGCAACTTGCGGACGATTTGCAACCAATGGAGCATAGAGCTTGTAGAAGTAGCTCATGTATTTCAAGTTGGTTGGTGAGAATCCCTTTGTACCAGGCATTTCATTCTTCAAGTCCTGACTAAGATTCTTGTAGAACCCTGAGCCATAAGTATTGGTATATTGCTTGGCTTCGATGTCTCGTCCTAACTTCCAATAGAAGTCCAACAAGTAGCCATTGGTGGCACATGACGCTTTGAGGCGATGGCTGTAGAAACGTTCTTTGAGTTCTACAAGCCAGTCCTTATAGTCACTGTCGTCATGGAGGACTATAGATAAGTCTATATTTTTCTTTGCCATTGTTATATTTTTTATTTATGGCATAAATATACTATTTTATCGTGATAAATCATTATTAGCAAAAGACTTTTTGAATAAGATGGCAACTATTTAGGGAATTCCAGCTAATTCCCTACATCAGTTTGTTAATTCTAATGTAATCAACAGACACTGCATCATGTGTGTGAAGACAGTCCATGATGATGAATTTTCTTGACATCGCACCGCTTTATATTTCGCTTATTTCAAAACAACTTTGGTTGTTGGCGCAAATTCGCCCAAAATAGGATGTATTCTTATTTGATTGATTATTAATGCGTTACGTCAGCATGGTGATAACATGTGTCCATCTTTCATGCGTTTTTACGCTAAAAGCATTGCTATTAGGGTGAAATATGCATGCTTTTGCCTGCTTAGACCATACAGATTGACGGTCAAAATGATGCTGTTAATGGTGTAAAAACAAAAATTTGAGGGTGAAAATCGTTTTTTCTTGCTGCGACAACTGCTTGTATGCATCCTCCAAGCCTATTGATTTTTTCCAGAATGAAAGTAGGGAAGGGCTGTTTTAAGGGTGTTTTTTGGATAAAAAATTAAACAAATTTTGGAGTGCAAATGCTCTCGCTCGGGCAAATGCGCATGTGTTTTGTGAAGCTCATGAAGAACGGTTAAAGCGGGCAGATGCCATGACCTGCCCCGTCAGACTGCCGGCCGTGCGCCTGTGGGGGTCAGGGCATCAGCTGGTCGTTCTCCATCCTGTACATGTATTGTTGGATGATGGCTTTCAGTTCTTGCTCCATCTTGCGCTGTTCCTTCACCTTTCCTTTCAGGTTGTGGCGCATCAGCAGGTCGTCCAAGGCATAGATGCCACGCGTTTGTTGACCGTCGAACTGCAACACATAGCCATACTTACAATACTGATAGATGCCGTTGAGATAGTTTACGGCGTAGGTTTCTGCGGCGGGAGTGGTCATCAGGTCGCAGCCGAACGACAAGAAAGGCTTGTCGTAGCCCAACAGACTCAGTACGGTGGGCAGGATATCTATCTGCTGTGCGATGCCGTCGTGCATGCCCACGGGCACCTCTCCGCTGGGATCAAAGATGATGAGTGGTGCCGAAAATCCGCCGATGTCGGTCTGATACTGCGCATGGTCGCTCAGGTTGGTGTGGTCGCTGGTCAGCACAAAGAGGGTGTTCTTGTACCACGGTTGCTGCTTGGCCGCTTCGAAAAACTTGCCGATGGCCATGTCGGTATAGCGTATGCACTTGTGGATGGGCAGTCCCTCTTCGGGATACACGTCCTTGTATTTTTCCGGAATGACGTAGGGCGTGTGGCTCGACACGGTGAAACAGGCCGTCATGAAGGGTTCTTTCATCTCGCCAATCTTCGTACACCAATATTTCAGGAAAGGCTCATCCCAGATGCCCCAGTGCCCATCAAAGTCGGCATCGCCACCAAATCGGTGGTCGGCGGCATAGTCTTGTCGGCCATAGTACGCTTGGAAGCCCACCTTGTTGGCAAAAGCCAGGAATCCCATGCTGCCCCGGTTGGCACCGTGGAAGAATGCCGTGTGGTAGCCCTCGTGCGCCAACAGGCCGGCCATGCTGGTGTAATCGTTCATCGAGGCGTTGGTGAGCACGAACGGTTCTTTAAACATAGGAATGCCACAAAGCACGGATGGCATGCCATCGATGCTCTTCCGTCCGTTGCAGAGCGAGTATTTGTAGGTGGCACTTTGACTGATAAGCTGGTCAACGTATGGGGTATAGCCCTTGTATCGGCCGTTTTCGAGCTGTTGGTTGAAAGCTCCGATATACTCGCGGCCAAAACTTTCGACGATCAGCACCACCACGTTCTTCTTTTGGAACGCATGCGTGGGCTTTGGATGGTGTATCGGCGTGAACACTTTGGCGGCTGCCTCGATGTTGGGATAGTAGGTGGGAACGTCGAAAACGTTCTTCCCAATGGTTCTGATCAATGAGAACGGTGTGTTGAGCACCAGTGCACACTCGGTTGGACGGCGCACGTATTGGTTGGCATTGTTGACGGTGATGGGGCGTATGCCCGACGCCAGGCCGCCCCGGCAGGCACCGATGATGAGAGGAGTGAGCAAGGCCAGCAGCACAAACTGGATGAGACCGAATTTCCATCGCTGTGTGGCGGTGGCGTAATGTGTGTGTGCGGTGCGGGGCATGACGTAGAGTTTCCACAGCAGGGTGATGACTACGATGGCCAACAGCACGAGATACCAGTGGCCCACCAGCTCGCCCCAAAATACGTCGGCGAGGTTGTTTTCGTTGCGAAATTCGCTGAATACGCTCGTCGTGGTGCGCCGCAGGGTGTAAGGGAAGTATACCGAGTCGCACAAATTGATAATCAGCGTCAGCGCATTGATGACCACAAACACCCATTTGCACAGCAAATGATAGCCTCTGCGCTCCTTGATCCACAGCGGAAAGAGCATCAGCAAGATGTACAGGGCATTGGTGTAGGCGATGGCGGAGCGGTCGAAGATGTAGCCACCGTAGAACAATTCGCTCAGATGGGATGCCGACAGGTTGCCGGAGAAATAGCTGTAATTCTCGAAAAGGAATTCCACGCGGGCAATGAAGTATACCACGAATGCCATCAACAGGTTGAGAATCATGGCGCCGAAAGGCCCGAAAGAAGTGTGTAGGAATGTTGCTTTTGCTTGTTTCATCATTGTGTTAAACCTCTTGCATGTCATGCAGTTTTTTGTAATAGCCCTCTTTAGCGATCAGTTCTTCGTGCGTACCTCGCTCCACGATGCGTCCTTCGTGTAGCACACAGATTTCGTCAGCGTGCTTGATGGTGGACAGGCGGTGCGCGATGGCCACCGTGGTGCGGGTGTCCATGAGCCGCTCCAGCGCATCTTGCACCAAGCGTTCGCTCTCGGTGTCGAGCGCACTGGTGGCCTCATCGAGTATCAGGATAGGTGGATTTTTGAGGATGGCGCGGGCAATGGAGATACGCTGACGCTGTCCGCCGCTTAACTTGCTACCCCGATCTCCGATGTTTGTGTCGAATCCTTCCTCTGACTCCATAATGAATTCGTAAGCGTTGGCGATGCGAGCGGCCTGGTCTACCATTTCTTGTGTGGCGTGGTCAACGCCGAAGGTGATGTTGTTGAAGAACGTGTCGTTGAACAAAATGGCTTCTTGGTTGACGTTTCCGATGAGGTGGCGCAAGCTGCGTACGCCCAAGTCACGCACGTTGATGCCGTCGATGAGCACCTCACCTTCCTGTACGTCATAGTAGCGTGGAATCAAGTCGACCAAGGTTGACTTGCCACTGCCGCTCTGTCCCACCAACGCCACGGTCTTTCCTTTGGGAATCACCAGATTGATGTCGCGCAACACCCATTGTTCCGCATACCTGAACGATACGTGGCGGAATTCGATTTGATGTTCAAAGCTGTTGATGTGAATCGGTTTTTCGGGCTCTTTAATGGCTACTTCGGCCTTCAGTATCTTGTCTACCCGCTCGATGGATGCCAGTCCTTTCATGATGGCATAGCTCGCCTTTGACAGTTCTTTCAACGGGTTGATGATGCTGTAGAGCATCACGAGGTAATAAATAAACGTGGGTCCGCTGAGCACTTGCTCGTTCAAGACCAGCGTACCACCAAACCATAACACGATGACAATCATCAGCGTACCCAGAAACTCGCTCATGGGGTGGGCCAATTGCTGCCGGATGGTGACCTTGAGGATGCTGTCTCGGTAGTTGGAATTAATCTTGTCAAAGCGCGCATTCATCTTTTCTTCGGCCGAGAAGGCCTTGATGATGCGCAGTCCGCCTAACGTTTCTTCCACCTGACTCATGGTGTCGCTCCACAAGTTTTGCGCCTTCACGCTGTTTTGTTTCAGCTTTCGTCCAACCAATCCCATGAACCAGCCGAAGAGAGGAACGAAGAGAATGGTGAACAGGGTGAGCTGCCACGAGATGATGAGCAGCGTGGTGAAGTAGGCAATGACGAGGATGGGGTTCTTGAACAGCATGTCCAGCGAGGCCATGATGGAGTTTTCTATCTCCTGAACGTCACCGCTCATGCGGGCGATGATGTCGCCTTTGCGTTCCTCGGAGAAGAATCCAAGTGACAGACTCGTTATCTTTTGGTACAATTGGTTGCGTATATCGCGCACCACACCCGTGCGGATGGGCATCACACTGGCTGAGGCAAGAAAGTAAGAACCTGTCTTGAGAAACGTCATGAAGGCCAAAAACAAGCCGATGAACAGCAGGGTGGTGGTGGCTCCATAATGGTCAATCATCGTCTGTACATAGTAATTGGCATTGTTACTCAGTACGTCGGGCAGTTCATTCATGGATGAAGGCCATGGCATCAGCGTGGTTACGCGCTCCTGACCAATGTTGAAAAGGATGTTAAGAATGGGGATGAGGGCCGCGAAAGAGAAAATGTTCAATACCGCAGACAATATGTTGAACAGTACAGAAAACCCTAAATAACGCTTGTAGGGTGCTACAAAGCGTCGCAAAACCTGTATGAATTCTTTCATGTAATAACAGAATGATGCGGAAAGCAGAAAGTCGCAACCTCTCTTTCCGAATGCTGGAACGTAGTTTATGCACTGCAAAGATAAACCAATTATTTAGAAATGACAACTTTGCCCTTATATTTTTGGTACACAGCAGCATGGCGCACAGCGTGTTGCCGGCAAACGTTTTCTTTGTTTGTGCATGTCGTTTGGTTTGCTTATCTTTGTCGTCTGAACGAACAACAAGAAGCCTTTCGTGCCTCATTGAGGGTAGATGATGAAAGGCATCCATAGGTATTGAACGTAAAAAGAGATAAGTATGAGTAAATTAGTAGTCAACTCTTACGACGAGTTTGCAGCCTTTGAGGGCAAAGACTTGGGTGCATCCGACTGGTTGCTGATAGACCAGGAGCGTATTAATCTATTTGCTGATGCGACATTGGATCATCAATGGATTCATGTGGACACTGACCGTGCCAAGAAAGAGAGTCCATATCAAAGCACCATCGCACATGGCTATCTGACGCTTTCACTGCTGCCTTACCTCTGGTCACAGATCATTGAGGTGAACAACATCAAGATGTTGGTTAATTATGGCATGGACAAGATGCGCTTTGGACAGGCGGTTGTCACGGGAAGTAGGGTGCGGATGGTGACCAAGCTGCATGCCATCAGCAACCTACGCGGCATCTGCAAGACCGAAATCAACTTCAAAATAGAGATCGAAGGTCAGCGAAAACCGGCATTGGAAGGCATCGCCACCTTCTTGTATTATTTCGAATAACATGCCATTGTCAGGCTTGTGCGCCGTTGAGAAGATGGCGAATACTTGCTCTTCTCTTTCCTTTATTGGGAGCATGGCGTGTATCATGCTTGCCCTTTAGCGCATGTTTTCAAATGAAGTAGTATGCCCAATCTTCCCCAGTCGCATCCCTCATCCTTCACAACCTCGTGTTTTCATCCATTGAACACGAACGTGGAGCGACCGTTGAGGCTGAACAATCCCTTTCATTATCAGCCCCATCCTTTGGCTTTGTTGGCCATAAAGCGCATCCAGGAGTACATCTCGGGCATGCAAACGTGGCAGGAAGAGGTGGCAAAAGGGAAGATGTTCGGGGTTTTAGTCGTTGAAGATCAGCAGCAACAGCTGGGCTTTTTGGCGGCTTATTCAGGACAAATCGAGGGCAGGAGCGATTGGTCGGGCTTCGTTCCCGCCGTGTTTGATTACCTACAGCCACAAGGTTATTTCAAAAAACATGAAGAACAGATTACGCATATCAATGCTCTGGTAGAGCAACAGGAAACGGATGCTGGCTATTTAGCGTTGAAAGAAGTGCTTAAATGCTTGGAAGAGAATGCGCAACAAGCACTTGCAGCGTTTCAAAACCGCTTGAAAGAGGCAAAACAGAACCGTGACTTTCTGCGGAAAACTTCCTCACTTTCGGTAGAAAAAGAGGCCGAACTCATTCGGGAAAGCCAGTTCATGAAAGCCGAACTGCGTCGCATCAAGCACCGTTGGGAGGCTGTCTTGGCTGACAAACGGGAAGAGTTGGCGCAGCATGATGACCGCATTAGGCGACTGAAAGACCAGCGCAAGCAGCATTCAGACGCACTGCAACGGTGGTTGTTTACTCATTTCGTGATGCTCAACGCACAGGGTGAGCAGCGCAATCTCTTGGATATTTTCGCTGAAACGCCACAACATGTTCCGCCTGCGGGAGCGGGAGAGTGCTGCGCTCCCAAGCTGTTGCAGTACGCTTATCAGCACCATTACAAACCAATCACCATGGCTGAGTTCTGGTGGGGAGCCTCACCGAAGGCCACCATACGGTGCTATGGCGAATGTTATCCAGCCTGTCGAGGCAAATGCCTGCCCATCCTTCGCTTCATGTTGCAAGGGCTTGAGGTGGACGATGAATATCCAGATGATGCAGAACCCATGCAACTTCAAATGCTATATGAGGATGATGATCTGGTTGTTGTGAACAAACCAGCCGGATTGTTGTCCGTTCCAGGACGATCAAGTCGCCCCTCTGTCCTGTCCATCTTGCAGGAAATAATGCCTCAAGACATGCCGTTGCATGCCGTACATCGTTTGGATATGGCTACGTCTGGATTGCTCATCGTGGCCAAAAACATGAAGGTTTACCATCATTTGCAAGCCCAATTCAAGGCTCACACCATCCAAAAGGAATACATAGCTGTACTGGATGGCGAGGTAACACAGAAAGAAGGTTCCATTAACCTGCCGCTTCGCCCCGACTTACTCGACCGTCCACGACAAATAGTGGACCGCGTTCATGGCAAACCGGCCATCACTTTCTACCGTGTGTTGGCTGTACATCAGGGGAAAACGCTGCTCCCTCTCTCGCCCATCACAGGCCGTACACATCAGTTGCGTATGCACTGTGCCCATCAAGAGGGACTGAATTGTCCCATCCTTGGTGATGAACTTTACGGCCATCAGGCTGATAGACTCTACCTACATGCTGCTTCCATCACCTTTATTCATCCCACTTCGGGCAAGCACATGACGCTGAAAGCTCCCATACCCGACTGCTTTAACAACGTAAAATAGGCTGCTTCAGACAGCAAACCATTTGTTTTTGCCAACTGAAACAGCCCATGTGGCGGCTGACGTGAAAGGCTATTGCCTGCGAACTTAATGCCTGTTGCCCTCTTTCACAGGCTCTGTAGCCAACCGATCAATGGTGTCATAAATCCTTTGCAGGTAGGCTTTCCCCCGCTTGAGATTCTTCCCAGGCCGCTTACCTCGGTCCAAAACAACCTTCTTCGACTCGTTATTGAAGACCACCTGATTGTCTTCATCCACCAAACCAAAGGCATCCGGGAAGGTAAAGAACGCAAAATGGGGGGATGACGGATTGAACATATCCTTGCTATAGGTAAACTCGTGATGCGCAATTCCCATCTGCCCCAACAGCGTGGCGGCAATGTCAGTCTGCGAACCATGGATGTCTACCGTGCCAGGCCCTTTGAGTGCGCCACCCAAGAAGATGAGCGGAATTTGATAACGCTCAACGGACAGGTTGTCAATGTCCTTGGGATAGCATCCCAAATGGTCGGGAACCAGTACCACAAGCGTGTTCTTCCACAGCGGCAGTTTCTTCAATTCGTCCACAAAGTGACCCACGCAACTGTCGGTATAAGCAAAAGCATTGAGTACTTTGTCATTCAAACGGTGGTATGGAACATCAAAGGGTTCGTGGCTACTCGATGTCTGTACCACTTTGAGCCACGGCTTTTGACGCTTGTTTTGCCGCAAGTTTGAGAGTACCTTTTCAAACAATAGGTGGTCGGGGACTCCCCATTTGCTGAGCCTATCTGACACAGGAAAGTCTTCATCACACACAATCGTCTCAAATCCTGTACCCTTCAAGTACGACCGCATGTTGGTAAAATCGGCATCGCCACCATAATAATAATCGGCCGTATAGCCCACCTTGCGTAAACTTGCGGCAAGGGAAGGCAAACTTTGAGACACCTTTGGCATTTTCATGATGCTGGTGGTGGGCTGCGAAGGGAATCCGCTGAGGATGGAAACAAGTCCTCTGTCGGTTCGAAAACTCGTGGCATAGAAGTGGCGGAACAGCAATCCTTCGGCCGAAAGTCGGTCCAGATTGACCGCCACATTGCGTTCTCCGCCCAGTGACGCCATGAGTTTGGAGGAGAAACTCTCCATCACCACGAACAGAATGTTAGGCCGAGCGGTGGTCAATATCCATTGTTGGGGTGCCTGATATGACCGATGTACAACGTCCTGGTCGTACATCTGTGCCACCAACTTGTTGGCTTCGTCATCCTTCATGAAGCGATATTGCTGCTTGAAGTTTTCTTGTTTGATCAATGAAACCAGCAAACTGAACAGTGGATTGGTCGCAGCGTGGTTCAAACGCATGTTCTCACTGAAATATACTTTGCCGATATTCATGGTCGATGCCTTGAATCCGCCACGGATAGGAATGAACAAGGCCGCCCAAAGCAGCACGAAAAGGAAGGTGAAGAAGGGCCGGTTGAGGGGCAAGAGCTTCTTTTCGAGCACGTCATCTCTCAGCAACAAATAAAACAGGGCATAGAGCAGAGCGGCCATAAGCAGCAAAGTCACGATGTCACCGATGAGTTCCCATGCGCTGGCACTGGCCAAAGCGTCCCCCGGAGAGGAGCAGAAATAGAACAAAGGCGTGGTGTCTAATCGGAATCCCCAATACCGATAGAGGCCCAGGTCGATGACAAAGACGGCCGACAGGATGATGGCAATGACGGCAAAATAGGCCTTTGCCAGTCTTCTCCACAAACGTTTGCGCGACCAGATGGTGCAAATCAGCAACAATCCGGGAATGATAGTGAGGTAGCCGGCCAACGAAAAATCCAACGGCAGGCCATGGTAAGGCACCAAAAACCAATCTTTCCACGTTGCCTCTTTGAACAAAGACAGGTGGTAAAGCATGAACAGAGGTTTCTGAATGATAAAAATCAGGACAAAGAAAACGTAGGTTAGAAAGAAATACTTAAAACGAGTTTTCATTATTTTTGTCACACAAAGAACATGATTAATACTTGGGCTATGATGACCCTAATAAACATTCCGATGGGGTAAACCGTGGCATAGCTGATGCTGGGTGTATCCCCTTCAATGGTGTCGTTGGCATACGACAGCGCCATCGGGTTGGCCATGGCTCCGCAAAGAATGCCACAAATGGTTCCGTAGTCAAGTTTCTTGGTTCGCAAGGCAATGCAACCCACGATTAAAACGGGTACGATGGTGAGCAGTGCGCCGATGCCTACCCACAGCAACCCTTCAGGACGGAACACCGTACTGAAGAAATCTTTGCCCGCATCAAGCCCCAAACAGGCCAGATACAACGCCAACCCCAACCTACGTAGCATGAGAGAGGCTGAGCGAGTGGTGTACGAAATGAAGTGCATGTGTGGTCCCAAGGCACCCACGAGGATGCCCATGATGATAGGACCGCCGGCAATTCCCAGTCGAATGGGCGAGTCCATGCCGGGGAAACTGATGGGGATGGCGCCCAAGGCCAGTCCTAAGATCATGCCAAAGAAGATGCTTCCCACGTTCGGTTCGTTGAGTGTCTTGACCGAATTGCCCAAGAAATGCTCGGCACTGTCTACTTTTTTCGGCTCACCAACAACCGTCAAGCGGTCACCATACTGCAACCTGAGGTCTTTGGTGGCCAGCAATTTAACATCACCACGAGTAACACGGCTGACATTAACATCGAAACTGTCGCGCAAGTGGATTCTTCCCAGTAGCTTACCATTGAGGGCCGTACGAGTTAATACGATGACGCGCGACTCTACCTTGCGGTCGATTTGATTCCAATCTATCTCCCCTTTGTTCCAATCGCGTTCCACTTTTTGGCCGAAAAGAATCTCCAGGCCCGACACATCTTCACGATTGGTCACCACGATGAGGTTGTCACCCGTGTGCAGTCGCGTTGAGGCACCCGGCACCAATACTTCATCCTGTCGCCAAACGCGTGAGACAATGAATCTTAAAGGCGTACTCATGGCCAGCTCACCAATGGTTCGTCCTTCAATGGCAGGATTGACAATGAGGAACTGGCACACAAACGTCTGGTCTTCGTCCACAGGAGATTTGGGCTTCAAATCTGCCGGTTTGACAAAGAACTTGCGCATGATCAGAATGCCCAGGATAACGCCTACGACACCCAGCGGATAGGTTACGGCAGTGGCCAGGGCCACTCCGCCGGTTGGAAGGTTCATGTGTTCCAATGCTTGTTGAGCCGCACCGAGTGCCGGTGTGTTGGTGGTGGCGCCGCACAACAAGCCCACCATCGTGGGAAGGGAGATGCCCGTCAGCGGGCACAGTGCCACTGCCATCACCGTTCCTACGATGATGACGGCCAACCCCCATAGGTTAAAGCTGGTCCCCTCGTGGCGGAAAGCACCGAAAAAGTTGGGCCCCACGTACAATCCAAGCGTGTATACGAACAAGACCAAACCAAAGGTTTCGGCATAGTTGAGAGTAGCTGAATCAACGGAAAGCCCCAGGTTTCCGGCGATGATGCCGATGAAGAAAACAAACGACACACCAAGAGAAACTCCCATGAACTTGATCTTGCTCAATGCCGTGCCAACAGCGATGATCAGAGAGATGACCACCACTGCCTGTACTGGGGACGGAATTGTAAAAAGAGCGTTAATCCAATCCAACTTTATCAACTTTTATGATACATCAAACACAAGTGTTATGTATCTACTTATCAAATAGTTTGCTATTGATGGGCAAAGGTACTGTAAATAAAAGAACCAGCAAAACAATTGGTGCCAATTGTTGACTGGTGAGGGCTTGCAAGGCTTCATTTTATCTACTGCCCAGCAGATATTGGTCAATAAACTCACGCACGCATCCCTCGCCGCCGGCCTTCTGCATGATGATGATGCCCGGAATTTCTTGAATGGGGCGCATCGCATCGGCCGGACAGGCGCAAATACCAACGGCACTCAGCAGTTGTTGGCAGTTGACGTCATCGCCGATGTAAGCCACTTCGCTCAAGGTAATGCCTATCTGGTCACAAATTTCCTGAGCCGCCTCAAGTTTCTCCCCATGTCGCTTGCCCTGAACGAGAAAATCGACCTTTAGCTTTTTAGCCCTGTTCTCTACCAGTTTGGTGTTCTCAGAGGTGATGATGCCCACCTTGACACCTTGCGTCTGCAAGAGTTGTAGCCCCATGCCGTCGCGTGTGTTGAACTTCTTCAGCTCGTCACCGCTTTCTGCATAATACATGCCGCCATCGGTCAGCGTGCCGTCAACGTCGCACAAGAAGAGCTTTACGGATTTCTTCAGACTGTCCACCGCATGGTTCAAAACATGCTTTCGCATGAGATTTTCCAGGAACGTCCAATCGTCTGGTTCAGCAATCTCCATGGCCGTGTAAGCCGGCATCACATAGATACCGATGTGACCACTTAGCCTGTTGCCCGATGATAGGATATTCTCTACCTTATTTATATAGAGTGCGCCGTTCTCCATGAGCGTTCCTTCAAAATTATTTCGGGGTGGGCGATGTGTGTAGTCGTAGTTCATGCTGGTGCCATCGGCGTTCCAAAAGAACTGGTAATTGCGCACGCAGGAGAGGATGGAGTCGTATCGGGCGGTCTTGTACAGTGCCAATGCCTCACTGAAATGCTTCGTTTGCGTCATGGGCGACGTGCCCTTCACCAACATGAAGCAAGCCTCGGGTGCTGGATTGGCGGCATGGATGTACGCCAGCATCACGTTCTCGGCAGAAGGGGTGTCACAGATTTTCTCGGCTGAGCAGCGATAAAACTCTGTCTTGCGGTATGGGCGGGAAGCCACTACCCGTTCTATCTCGTCCGAATCGGTGGCCACAATCACCTTGTCCACCTCGCGGCAGGCCTCCAAAGCCTCGATGCTCCAACACACAAGCGGCTTTCCGCAAAAGGGCTTGATGTTCTTCTGGGGGATTGACTTGCTGCCACCCCGCACTGGAATGAATGCTATGACCATCTTAACTTGATTCTTTTTGAGTATGTCGCGCTGCACGTTTTGATGTCCAGAACAGTCCACACAGTTCCCTGTTGAGGTTATCGGCCAACGATATCTTCATCATCCGAAGCCTCAATGTGCAGATTTCTGCTTGTAAGCCTTCATGCTACTTGGCTGTGCTTGCAAATATATAAAATAATCACTCATTGACGGAATGAAACGACATGTTTTTTTGTTGCGAGCCCCTACAGCGGGGATTGAACGGGCAAGGGGCAACCTGTTTGGTCAACGAGGATGACGCATGCACTTCAATAGCATTGACTTTGGACGACAAACCCATAGACTTTGGTCGTCAAACTCAATGAGTTTGGCAGCCAATGTCAATGACTTTGTAAAGCATTCAGCGACAGCCTATTACAATATGTTGTGCAGGCCAGCGTCATAGGGTCTGCTCGGGCTTTACTATGCCGTTTCTTATTTCGCCGGGTGTGCCGCCTAATGTCTCCTTACAGAATGTGGAAAGACGCTGTACAGAGGAGAACTTGAACTGGTTGGCTATCTGCTCCATGGTGTCGTTGGTGTTGAGCAGAGCCTTGAACAGTGCCTCGCCTTTCACCTTGCTGACCCAAACCTTGGGCGTTTCGCCAAAGCATCGTTTGAAGTGACGTATAAATGTGGGACGACTCATGCACACCTTTTCTGCCATTTCGTCAATAGAAGGATAGGTGCGCGACATCGCAATAATGGTTTCCTGGAACGACAAATCCACTCCATAGAGCGGAGCAAGAAACGGTGCCAGGTCGTCCTTGGGATAATAGGCCTGCATGACGGCCGTGAACTCGCGCTGCTTGATCAGCTGGATGTCACAACAGAGCAGTCCGTCCATGACATAGTCGGCCGTCTGTCGAGCCAGCACTGTCATCGGCTTGATCATGTCCAAGGCAAACAGCCAGTCGTCACGTTTGGGTGCATTCTCGATCATCTCATCCGTGATGATGTTATGACAAAACTTGAATTTGCTGTCAATAAAATAAAGCACCAATACCAAACTGTCCTCCATAAAGCGAATGGAGTTGTCTACACCGGCTGGCATGGGAAACATCTGGCTGCCATGAACGGTGAAGCCTGGAAACCGTTTGCCTTCCACACGCAAGGTTCCCTCCAATAGAAAGAGCATGGCCGTACGCGAGGGAGCCGTGTGTCTCACCGCGCCTTTCTTTTCTCTTACAACCCTGAAACCTACAGGGGAGTTGCCTTGATAATGCTCGCACATGAGGTGCTTGTTCAGATAATATACTTTCATAGGATGCCTGTAAAAATAAGATTTTTATGCAAAAATAAACGATAAAAGAATATGTGCTTCAAGTGTTAACAAATATTATAAAATACATGGGGGGGTAACGTTTGTTAACTATTTGTGCGGTAGTTTTGTTCTGAAATCCTGTCTTTTGACCAATCGTATATATAGATGTAGGTAATGGATGATTTTGGGGTGTTTTATTCTGATATTGTCAATGTTGCGGTATGTGTAGATTGATACAAAATGGTAACCTTTTGAAACAATTTGTTGTGTGTCATATTTTCGAAGATATCTATCTTTGCAAACAGAAGAAAGACAGAATATTTTTACCGAAGAAAATAACAGATACGAAGTACATAAAGACAAACATTGAATCCGCCCGTGCTTGTCAGGATAAACGAGAATCAAAAAAAAATAAAAACATCATTTTTTTTATGACCATTTTTAATTATAAGATTATGAATAGAGAAAAAGATCTCAATTGCAAGGAAAAGAAAAGCTACATCCAGCCTTCTTGCGACATCATTAAAATCGACACGGAAAGTCTCCTGGTAGAAGTGTCGGGCAACCTGCCGGGCGGCTCTCCCGGTACAGACATGGGCGGCGGCGAGGACGAAGAGCCCATCACCATGCCGGCCAAGTCCTTCAACCTGTGGGACGACAGCGAATCGGAAGGACGGTAATGACCGGTCAACCGGAACGAACATCAATTTAATGAAGAAGAAAAACAACATGACAAACAAAACAACATTATTGAAGACACTCGCAGCCACCGTGTTATGCATGGCTGCCGTGGCATGTTCAGACATGGAAAACGATCTGACAGGAAACGAAAGCGAAACATCGCAAAGCAAGGGAACCGTCATCACTGCCGAGGCCGTGCTGGGCGAGAACGAACAGGCAATGGTCAGCAAAGCCAAGCAAGCCGGCTCTCCCATGACGAGGGTAGCCGTATCGCCCGACGGCAACGGCGGACTGAAATACAATTGGGAGACGGGAAAGACCATTCCCCTCTATGTTTATATCACTGACGGCACACGCCGCACGACCCTGACCACCACCCTCAAGGTCGAGTCCGACCGCAGGGGGCGGTTCTCCTTCACCGTGCCTGCCAATTATAACCTCGCCAGCGTAAAGGTGGCGGCGGCCACAGGCAAGGAGAGCGACGCAGAGAACGGAGCATGGGCTACAGGTATCGACGCAACCGGAAAAGTCACCATGGGAACGCCCCAGTCAATAGACGCCACCTCCAACAAGTACAACATCCCCCTGTATGCCAAGCTCACACCGGTCAGTGCCGACGGCAAAACGGCAAGCGTGACATTCTCCATGCTGGGCAGCTGGATCGGCGTAAGGGCGAAGTCGGACATGTACTACGCAGCCAGCCTGTATTCTGTGGCAGTGGAATCGGACGTGCTACACATGGACGGAAATCTCGACCTCTCCACCGCAACACCCTCATGGACACCGGGCAAGTACCGCATCAACGAAGCCGGCAAGGAAATCAGTGACACCATCCGGGTGCGTGGCGTGGTCATCGGAGGCAGTGCGGCCGGCAAGGGCACGACGCTCTATTCCAATATGTTCTACGTATGGGCAAAGGCCGGCACCTCGAAAAACAGCACGAAGAAGGCAAGGGTGTATGTACGCGACGAAGCCACCACGCTCGCCGGCCCCGTGTACAAGAAGGCCGACCAGTTCTCCTCGCGCAACAAGTTCTACCGCGAGGCCAAGCAGGTGGTGCAGTTCGCCGACGGACACACCTACAACTTCGGCATCAATGCCAACCTGCAGGAGAGCGACGGCGGCCTGATCATCACCGAATACTACCACAGCACGTTGGCAACAGGTGAATACAACTGGATAGAGATCACCAATGCCACGAACAAGACCATCTCCCTTGACGACTACTATTTGGTGAGCCCCGACTGCGACAACATGAAAAACTTCTACGTCATGGAGCTCAAGGATCTCCAGCGTCTCGACTGGAAGAAGCGTGGCGTCGGATACCCGGCCAACTCCACGACCACGATACCCGCAGGGCGCAGCATCTGCCTGGCGGCCGGACAAGTCAACAGCGGCTGGGATGCTGTCAAGAAAAACGGCCTGGCCTATCAGATGGTGAACACCCAGTCGGGTGTCGGCAACCTCTCGGCCGTCTCCGGCGGCATCCGCCTGCCCAAGTTCCTCTGCAAGGGCGGCTGGAACATCGACTTCAACGACCTGGCGAACAACATCGTCGACAATCTCGGCGTGCGCGTGGTGTACGACCCGGCTGCCAACAAGTTCCTCACCTACGCCTACTACTTGGGCAACGTTACCTTCCTGCGCACCAAGGAGACCGGCATGAGCATGCCCCAGAAGAACTTCCTGCCCGAGGCGTGGAGCTTCATGAATATCACATGGGACTACCTGGGCGCATACCACGACAGGAACGGCAACTACAAGCCCCTCGCAGGCTACGACGGCAACGGACAGGCAAAGAACTTCCAGCAGTATGATCAGACCTCGTCGAGCTTCGACAAGCAACATTTCCGTCCTGACGCAAAGCACCCGTCACCCATCTGATGACACCCGAACCATAATTTACCAACCGGCCTTTCGGGTGCAGCAGATAGAGACCGTGACTAAATATACTTCAGTGGGGCACTACTTATACTTTAGATGCCCACTACTTATACTTTAGTCGTTGTTAACATTTCCGCCGCCCGAAGGCATAAAACGATCAAAACTATGTCTTTCTTCAAGAAAATGAAGATGACGGTGAGCGGCAGGTGTATCCCAAGTCCGTTCTCTTGGGCTCCGCCGTCACCACCGAGGAGGTGGCACACGAGCCACGGGTGGCGGCCGCCGTGCGCGGACTCTCAGACGTGGACATCGAGTGGGAGGAATGAAAAGGTCGAGACTGACGGCTCAGGAACGCCGCCCGGCGGCGGAGAGAATCCACTCACGTAACTGCGTGATTTTATATAACTCTTTAATTTGTGGCGCAAGGCCTGTTGGGACACAGGCCTTGCGCCGTTGTGTACGCTCGTCATGAGCATTATCTAACGGGTGGAAGTCTCGAGTAAGTCATAATAGCGGGAATTACATAGCCAAGAGCAAGGGTGTCCGTGAGGTGGAATCTGAAGGAAGCTGGCGGCAAACGTCTGATCTAAGGAACAACGTGAGTTCGGGATAAGAAAAGCCTTAAAAAAGTTGGTAATCATCACTCAATATTTTTTTGTAATTAATTGATTCACAACTATAAATGTACAAAATGTTAGTGAGATTACCAACTTTTTTAAGGCTTTTCTTATCCCGAACTCACGTATTGATGATCTCAATGAATGAATATTAAACAAGTGGGGTGATAAAGACACCCCACTCATGTAAAACCGTTGGCGAAAGGAATGATGACATCATTCTTTCTTCGCCAACGGTTTTTTATGTCATGTACCGCATGTGGACATGGGTACCGCACAACCTCATGTGTGCAAGGAATAAAAGTAAGCTGTGTGAACGGCTTATTTGCGACCGAAATCAGCGGGAATTTCGCCCCATTCGGCAGTTTCCCATTTAACGACAGGGTTGCGGTAAGCGTGCGTTTTCAGCCATTGTTCGGCGCGCGAGATAATCTGATAGAGTTGTTCTGTTTGTGATGTTCGCTTCAACTTTGTTTTACATTGCTTCTTCTTCACCCACAAAATGGCGTTGTAACTATCCGAATAAATGGTTTTTTGCGTGTCACCTTGTTTCCATAACAAGGCCAACGCATGCACGATAGCCAAGAACTCACCCACGTTATTGGTGCCATGTACGGGGCCAAAGTGAAAGATTTCCGCTCCTGTCGTCAAGTCAATTCCCCGATATTCCATAGGTCCAGGATTGCCTGAACATGCCGCATCGACCGCCCATGCCGAGGCCCCCCTCTGTCCCCCCGATTGGGGGGAAGAAGCTAACGGCGTAACTACGTTGGTTTCTTGCGAATTGTTTTTTATCTGTTCTGCTTGAGACATGTGATCTAATGATTTGAGTATTTGAGAGATGACGGATGAAAGACGGTGAAGCACCTGTTCGTTTGTGAAACGTAAAACGGTAAAACCACGACTTTTTAAATCAGCTGTACGTTCGGCATCCATGAGCGGTTGATTGCCTTGTTGATGATAACCACCGTCTATTTCAACCACCAGTTTGAAACGAATGCAAGCAAAATCAGCAATATAGTTGCCGATGATATGCTGTCGTCTGAACTTACATCCTAATTGGTTTCCACGTAATGCCTCCCACAACATGCTTTCCGCCTGTGTTGAATGCGTTCTACTTCTCTTTGCAAATGCTTTCAATAACTCGTAATTCGCACAATCTGCCGTTTCATGTTTCCGTTTCATATCATACGGTAAACTTACATTAAAGCCGAAAATGTATCTCCCTCTATATATAATAAGGTGGATTATCGGCATCAGCAAGCGAGAGTTGAGCGATCAACATCCGTCAAGAAGATGGGCAAACAAGGTAATTTCCTTCTCCCTCCCCTACTGGGGAGGGCGGGGAGGGGCTTCCTTACATCCTCTCAGGAACCTCTATACCAAGCAGTAGCATGCCGTTCTTGATAATCTTTGCCACGTTGTTGGCCAGCACCAACCGGGTGAGTTTCTCCTCTTGTGTGTCGGCGTTCAGAATGCTGTAGTCGTGGTAGAACTGGTTGAAGTCTTTGGTCAACTCGTAACAGTAGTTGGCAATGCCGCTCGGACTGTAATCCGTTGCAGCCTGTTCTATCACCGCACCGAAGTCGTTCATCTTCTGTATCAATGCAATTTCCTTGTCGTTCAGTGGCGCATCGCTGGGCAGTTGCGCGGGCAGTGCCATGCCCTCTGCTGCCGCTTTGCGCATGATGGAACGGATGCGGGCGTAAGTATATTGGATGAACGGCCCCGTGTTGCCATTGAAGTCGATAGACTCTTCGGGGTTGAACAACATGTTTTTGCGGGCATCTACCTTTAAAATGAAGTATTTCAGTGCGCCCAATCCAACCACGCGGGCAATCTCACGCCTCTCTTCCTCGCTCATGTCCTTGAACTTACCCAGTTCATCACTGGTCTTGCGGGCATCGTCTATCATGGTGGCTATCAACTCATCGGCATCCACCACCGTGCCTTCGCGGCTCTTCATCTTGCCGTTTGGCAATTCAACCATGCCGTATGAGAAGTGTACCAACTCCTTACCCCACTTGAATCCCAAGCGGTCGAGCAAGATGGAAAGCACCTGAAAATGATAATTTTGCTCGTTTCCGACCACATATATCATTTTGTCGATGGGGAAATCCTTAAACCGCATGTCAGCCGTTCCGATGTCTTGCGTCATGTACACGCTGGTGCCGTCAGAACGAAGCAACAGCTTTTGGTCCAAACCCTCTTGTGTCAAGTCTGCCCATACGCTGTTGTCATCCTTTCGGAAGAAAAGACCTTTCTCCAGTCCTTCTTCTACCTTAGCCTTTCCCTCGAGGTAAGTATCTGATTCATAATATATCTTGTCAAAGCTCACGCCCAACGTCTTGTACGTCTCATCAAAGCCGGCGTAAACCCAATTGTTCATTTTTTGCCACAAAGCACGCACCTCTTCATCGCCCTGTTCCCACTTTACGAGCATTTGGCGCGCCTCTTTCATCAGCGGAGCCTCTTCTTTTGCCTTGTTCTCGGCGGCCTCTTCGTCCAGACCCTCGTCTGTCATGAACTTGTTTTTCAGCTCTGCCACTTCGGCCCTGTAGTGCTTGTCAAACGCCACATAGTAATCGCCGATGAGGTGATCGCCTTTCTTTCCGCTCGATTCGGGTGTCTCCCCGTTGCCCCATTTCAGCCATGCCAGCATCGACTTGCAAATATGAATGCCTCGGTCGTTCACGATGTTGGTCTTCACCACCTTGTTGCCATTGGCCTCCATGATTTGCGCCAACGACCATCCCAACAAGTTGTTGCGAACATGACCCAAGTGAAGTGGCTTGTTGGTGTTAGGCGATGAATATTCAATCATCACCAAGGGCGATTGGTCTGTAACGGGTTTCTCTCCGAATTTCTCATCCGCATGCATGTCATTGAGCAATCCCACCCACGCCTCTTTGGCGATGTTCAGGTTCAAGAAGCCCTTTACGACGTTGAAACCAGCTACGGCCGAACAGTCTCGCACCAGCAACTCGCCAATGGCTTGGGCCGTGTCTTCGGGTTTCTGGCGTGACATTTTCAAGAAAGGAAACACCACTAAGGTGAGGTTTCCTTCAAAGTTGCTTTTCGTCTTCTGTAACTGTACCATCGACAAGGGTACATCTTGTCCGTAGAGTTCTTTCACAGAAGCAGTGACAGAACTGGCTATTTGGTTCTCAATTTTCATGCTAATAAAAAATAAAATTTACTGACACTGAAACAATCTTCATGCTTAAAAAGCATACCTATCAACGTTTTTGATGCTTTATCAATAGAAGATTTATGCCCTGCAAAGGTACAACATTTAATTCAAAACAATTGGGTTACCGCTGTTTTTTATCCCAGCTTCCACTCTCATCTCTTAAAATACAGTCAGTAGATGGTCGTACACCATGCACTATCCGCTATCGATTCTTCTACCCAACGTTTGGCATGGCGAAGATACAAATAATCATCATCGAAGCAATCCCTCCTTTTGGGTGAACATTCTGCTTCATGCAATCAGATTATTTTTATCGTATATCAGCCGTAAATACAGCTCAAGGCATTTCTACTACCACTGCTTTTCCTGTAAACTGGTATGGCTCGGTTGTGAGAATAGAATTGTATTTCTCCACTTTTCTGCCATTGATATCGATGTCCTCGAGGGCAAAAATAAAGGTTGTGGTGTTCTTTTCGCTTTCTCCTTTGCAAGCGACAGAAACCTTTGTTTTGTAGTCTTTACGGCAAATGACATTGAAATCGATAGCCCCACTGCTGTTTACCGAACGAACATTTTTGCTCCCGTCGAACGCGAAAGGAAGGTCATTACTCAGTTGGTGCGCACGCCCATCTATATATAAGGTGATGTTTCCCTCAACAGGTAACAAAAAACGTTGGTAGTTTGAAAAGTCAGAAAAAGTACTTTCCGTGAGGTGAATCACCGCTGACGATATTCGCAGGTTGAAGTTTCTCTCTGCAAGACTACTGTCGAGAGGAAGGATGAACAGCTCTCTTGTGATGCCGCCGCTCCATTGGTTTACCTTATAATCTGACTGTTGAATAATTTTGAACATCTTTGGTTGGTTTTGTTGATAGAAGAATGGCTTTGTCCCAATGTTGAAGTGCAAGCCACCTTCCCAATGAACGATGTGGCGAAGATACAAATAAAAGGGAAAGGTACGCAAGCTTTTCGATGATTTTTATACGATGACGAAGAACTACTCGTTGACGATAGGTTCCTCGATGCGCCAGGAGTGTTCGGTGTATAGGTGCTTTTTGTTTTTGGATTAAACGCAACGTTCTTCCGTGAAATGTCTGCGCTCGCAACGCGTTTTTAACACAAATGCTGGGCGTTTTTTCAACCAACTCGTTCGTGTGTCGTAAATAGGCTCATTATGAGAGGAGGTTATTATTTGCTTGATTACCATAGATTTATAGAATTTTTAACCCTAAGTCGAAATCAAAAAGCAATGAGTTTGTGCCCAAAAGCTCTTCACTATGATGCAAATAGGGCGGTTATAGCATGCATATTGAGTGGTTAAAGCATGCAACTTGGAGGGCAAAAGCATGTTGATTGCCCATTTACTGCATGTGAATAGGGTACAAGAGGCTGAGTTTAAGACTTTAAATGCCTTCAAAATCTCCTCTTTTTGTCTATTTCCCGATTTTATTTTGTCAAAGAAAAAGAATTGATTTAACAAACTAAAGGTTTATTAACAAACGGGGCAGAAGAAGCCCTGCGCATGTTTAAAAATCCCACATCCCACCCTCATCTCAAAGAATACAGTCAGTTGACGGTCGTGCTACGTGCTCTTTACGCCGTGCATTCGTATGCTGATGTGCTGAACCTGCACCGTGACTTGATTCATAATAGAATCATGCTGTTGGTTCCGAACAGCGCAAGTGATCATACTTTTCTTTTTCAACTCGCCCTGTATTGCGAGACTACGCCCATAAAATGTCATTGCGCAACCCGCGGGTTGCGATTGTCGTTGGTGCGACTTTATACCAAGTCTACCTCAAAATTGGTGGCCTGAATTTGCATGTCCAGCTTGCGCAACTCCTGTGAAAAGTGGTCAATCTGCTTGTTTAGTGCCTTGATGTCGATTGTTGAAACGTATTTAATCTCGGTACGCGAATAGCGGTCTTGAGTCTGAGTTGCAGCGTTAAAAGCCTCTCTGAGAATGCCAATGCGCTTGGTCAGCATGTCGCGTTCGGCCATCATGGCGGTCAGGGTGCGTCCATTGCGCTCTGTCTTCAGGTTGGTGATGTTGATTTTCAGAATCAGTTCCTCGAGCTGTTTCAAGCATTCGTCCAACACTTTGAGCAGCTCTTCCGGCTGCTCGGCAGGCTCGTCGCCCTCCTGGATTTTCACGTTTTGCGTCAGTCGACTGCTCAATTGATCAATCTTCTTCTGCAAATCTTTTCTCAAACTTAATGCTTCTGCCAGTTTCATGATGATATATTTTTATTGATTTTTGTTCATTTGTTTGGTTTCTTGCCTACGTTTGTCCATCCCATTTCGCTGGCTCTTTCCAGGAAAATGCGCAAACCTTGGCGGATAGAACGCAGTCCGAACTGCTCGGTTCGAATCTCATTTAGTGGCAACCACAAGGCTGCATCGGCGTCGTCACCAGCTTTCAGAGTAGACGTGTCGCTCACTTCGCAACGGAAAAAAATGTCGAGCGTAGGGATATCCAGTCCGCTGTAGCGGTACTTGTTGGGCAGACTGAACACATATTCCGCGCGGTCTACCTGCAAATTTGTTTCCTCTTTCACCTCCCTGATGATGCCTTCTTCGCCCGTTTCGTTTGCATCGGTAAATCCACCGGGAAGGTCCAGCGTTCCTTTTCCGGGCTCTTTTCCTCGCTTCTCAACCAACAATTCGCCACGCTCGTTGAGAATGAAGGCCACGTTGGCGGCGCTTGGGTTCATGAAATACACGAAGTTGCAGTTCTCACATCGTTTGCTTTTCTCGTTATTTTCCACGAAGTGTTGGCTTCCACACACTGGGCAGAACTTGAATTTTTCCAATAAATGTATCATAGTTAGTCATTCTTATCTTGTTGGACACTATCCAAATACAAATTTAGACAGAATATTTGAATTAGAAGTCTGTTTTGATGAAAATCGAGAAAGGACGTTGATTTGCCCCCGCATATTGTGCATTGCAGGTAAAAAACATCCGTTTACTTGGGTGAACCGCCATTTTTATATAATTTTGCACCAAATGGTATTGAACTATATTTGGGTTTCATTTTTCATCCTTGCCTTTGTCATCGCTTTGGCGAGAATGGTTTTCATGGGTGACATGGAGGTGTTTCCGGCCATGATGAATTCCACGTTTGACTCGTCCAAGACGGCTTTCGAGATTTCGTTGGGACTGACGGGCGTGCTTTCCTTATGGCTCGGCATCATGAAGATAGGCGAGCGAGGAGGCGTCATCAACGTCTTGGCACGCATGCTTTCACCCGTTTTCTCTAAATTGTTTCCCGACATACCGAAGGGACATCCCGTCACGGGGAGCATCTTTATGAACATGGCGGCCAACATGTTAGGGCTTGACAATGCCGCCACGCCGTTAGGATTGAAGGCCATGGAACAGCTACAGGAGCTGAACACCAGGAAGGATACCGCCACCAATCCGATGATTATGTTCCTGGTTCTCAACACTTCGGGACTGACTTTGATACCCGTGAGCATCATGGTGTACCGCTCACAGCTGGGAGCTGCGCAGCCCACCGACATCTTCATCCCCATTCTGCTGGCTACTTTTTTCTCTACCTTGGCAGGTCTTATCATCACATCTATCTATCAGAAGATCAACCTGCTCAACAAGGTGATGGTGCTCACTCTTGGTGGGATGGCGGTCATTGTGGCGCTCATCATCTGGGGATTCGGGCAGATGAGCAAGGACACGATGAACGTGGTGAGCACCAGCGTGGCCAACATCTTGCTCATGACCATCATCGTGCTGTTCATCTTCGCTGGTTTGCGCAAGAAAGTGAATGTCTACGACGCCTTTATCGAAGGGGCGAAAGACGGGTTTACCACGGCTGTGCGCATCATACCTTATTTAGTAGCCATCCTCGTGGGCATCGGTGTGTTCCGTGCATCGGGGGCCATGGACATGTTGGTCGACGGCATTGGATGGTGTGTGTCGGCAGTAGGAGGCGACAGTCAGTTTGTGGGTGCCTTGCCAACCGCCCTCATGAAGCCGCTCTCGGGCAGTGGCGCGCGCGGCATGATGGTCGACGCGATGACCACGTATGGTGCCGATTCGTTCGTTGGTCGCTTGAGTTGCATCTTCCAAGGCTCCACCGACACCACCTTTTATATATTGGCTGTCTACTTCGGCAGTGTCAACATCCGTTACACACGTCATGCCGTGGCGTGCGGATTGCTGGCCGATTTGGCGGGTGTTGTGGCGGCAATAGCCATCGCGTACATGTTTTTTGGATAGGAGCCTCTCCCCCTGCCCCTCCCCGAAAGGGAGGGGAGTGGTTAGCTGTATTGTGTTGTATTATGTAATGGGACTATCAATTTGTGAGCTTGTCAATTAATCCAACTATCTATTCCCCTCCCTTTTGGGGAGGGGTTAAGGGGTGGGGCTTTAATTTGTAAACTATATTATCTCAACTATGTCGAATCTAAAGTCATTGGTTAAGGATACAGCCATTTATGGACTGAGCAGCATTGTCGGTCGTTTTCTCAACTACCTGCTCACTCCCCTGTACACCATCAAGCTGGCATCGGCCAGCGGCGAGTATGGCATCATGACCAACATGTATGCCGTGACGGCTCTGATACTCGTGATATTGACATTCGGATTGGAAACTACCTTTTTCCGTTTTGCCAACAAGTCGGGCGAAGACCCGCGCAAGGTCTATTCCACCACGCTGATTGCCGTTGGCTCTGGCGCGCTGAGTTTCTTCCTGTTGGTGCTGATGTTCTTGTCGCCAATTGCCTCGTTCATGGGCTATGCCGACAATCCATCGTATATTTGGGTCATGGCACTCACGGTGGCTATCGATTCGTTCCTGTGCATTCCGTTCGATTACCTGCGTTTTAAGAACCGCCCTATCAAGTTTGCATCTCTCAAAGTATTCATTATTGTTCTGAATATTTCGCTCAACTTGGTTTATTATCTCTTGCTGCCCGCACTCTATGAGCGTCATCCAGAGGCGGTGGGAATGGTCTACAGTCCATCTGTTGGCGTGGGCTATGCGTTCTACATCAACCTGGCTTGCTCGGCGCTCACTGTTCCTTTGTTGTGGAAAGAGCTGACTTGCGTGAGCTATGTCTTCGACAAGAAGCTGATGAGGCGCATGCTCTCGTACAGTTGGCCCATCCTTGTGCTGGGATTGGCGGGCATCCTGAACCAGACAGCCGACAAGATATTGTTTCCACATATTTATCAAGGAGCCGACAGTTTGGCCCAACTTGGCATCTATGGGGCCGCCAGTAAGATAGCTATGATTATGGCTATGATTACACAAGCCTTTCGCTTTGCCTACGAACCCTTTGTCTTTGGCAAAGCAGAGGAACGCGACAATCGCGAAACCTACGCCAAAGCCATGAAATATTTCATCATTTTCACCTTGCTGGCCTTCCTTGTTGTGGTGGGCTATATGGACATCTTGCGCTATCTCATCGGTAAGGATTACTGGGAAGGGCTGCGTGTGGTGCCCATCGTCATGGCCGCCGAAATCATGATGGGCGTTTATTTCAACCTCTCATTCTGGTACAAACTCATCGACAAGACCATCTGGGGAGCGTATTTCTCGGGCATTGGTTGCGCCGTACTCATTGCCATCAACGTCATCTTTGTGCCCCGTTACGGCTACATAGCCTGCGCATGGGCTGGCTTTGCGGGCTACGGCGTGGCTATGATTCTGTCGTATATTGTCGGACAGAAGATGTATCCCATCCGCTATCCCATGCGCAACATCCTCACCTATGTGGCGTTGGCAGGGGCCTGCTTCTTTGTTATGACAATCTTTAATGATGTACTTACCACAGCAGGTGCGCTGGCTGTCAACACACTGCTCATTGCGTTGTTTGTGGCTTACATCATCAAGTTTGACTTCCCATTGCGCCAATTGCCCATCATAGGCAAATATTTCAGAAAATAAATCAATCACAATAATATGAAAAAATCAGCATTACTCCTTGCTTGCCTGCTTGCTGTAGGCGTGGCAAGAGCCGACGAAGGCATGTGGACCTTGTACAACTTGCCGCAAGCTGTGTATGAGCAGATGCAGGCACAAGGCTTCAAGGTTCCTTACAACGACTTGTACTATGGCGACCAGGCCATGAAGAACGCGGTGGTTAACTTCTCCGGTTATTGTACCGGTGTGGTGGTCTCGCCCAACGGACTGGTGTTCACCAACCACCATTGTGGCTTCGAAGGCATCCGCAGTCACTCCACTGTGGAGCACGATTACATGAAAAATGGCTTTTATGCTAAAAGCTATGAGGAGGAACTTCCAAACAAAGACATGTTCGTGAGCTTCATGGTCGAGCAGAAAGACATTACCGACAGGCTGAGAAAGATGGACTTTGACAATCTTTCTACCGAGCGACAAGATGTGATACTCGACTCGCTACAGAACGCCATGAGCGACTCCATCAAGCGCATTGACAAGACACTGCACATCGGGATTGACGCCTTCTACGAGGGCAACACCTACTATGCAACCACTTATCGACAGTTCAACGACCTGCGACTGGTGTTCGCCGTACCCAAGTCGATGGGCAAATTCGGCGGTGAAACCGATAACTGGATGTGGCCACGGCAAACCTGTGACTTCTCTGTGTTTCGCATCTATGCCGACAAGAAGACCAACGGACCAGCTGAATATTCTAAGGATAATGTGCCTTATCGTCCCAAATATTGGGCACCTGTTAGTTTACAAGGATATAAAGATGGGGACTATTCTATGACGATTGGCTATCCTGGGTCGACCAGCCGCTACCTCTCGTCGTACGGTATTCGTGAGCGTAGGGATGCACTCAATGCTCCCCGTGCGCAAGTGCGCGGCGTGAAACAAACCATCATGACCCGACACATGCGGGCAGACGATGGCGTACGCATCAAGTATGATTCGAAGTTTGCGCAGAGTTCCAATTACTGGAAGAACTCCATCGGCATGAACAAGTGCATCGACTCCATTGGCATTATCCAGCAGAAGCAGCAGTACGAGCAGAAAATACGCCAATGGCAACAGCAAACGGGGTACCTGAAGGGCAAGCTCGACTTTGACACCATGGCCCGACTCTACAACCAACGCCTCAATATCATGAAGGCTTATATGTTCTTCCGTGAGACATTCGGCCGCACCAACGAGTTCACTACCCGTGCCATGCAGCTGAACAATAAGGAAATACTCGGCCCCAAAAACAACCCGAAGAAGCAGTACATCCTCTTCAAGGACAACAGTGACGAGTGGGATGAGGCACTGGATAAGGAGGTAATGGCTGCGCTGCTCAAGAACTATAAAGACAAGGTGCCGGCCAAATATCTACCTAAATTCTACCAAACCATCACTACCAAGTTTGGCGGTGACTACACCCGCTATGTCAATGAGCTGTACAAAAAGTCGTTCTTGATGAAGAGTGGCAAGCGAATCTACGCCAACAAGAAAAGCTATCAGCGTGACCCAGGCGTCCTATATAGCCTTGATTTGCTGGAGACCATGGGTGAATTTACAGCCGATTTGTCGGCATTCGAGGACAGTATCAAGCTCCAAGAGAAATATCTGTGTGCTGCCAAGCTGCGCATGGAGGAAGACATGCCCCATTATTCGGATGCCAACTTCACCATGCGGTTGAGTTATGGACAGGTTGGAGGCTTCCTGCTGGGCGGTAAACCTTCGGGCTATTACACCACGGCAGAAAGCATTGTGGAGAAAATGAACCAGGCTGATAAGGTGTACGAGTATCAGGCAGAACCCGTGATGAAAGAGATTCTCAGCGCCAAGGACTTCGGTCCATACCAGGACAAGCACACGGGTAAGATGCAACTTTGCTTCCTCACCAACAACGACATCACCGGTGGTAACAGCGGAAGTCCAATGTTCGACGGGCAAGGACGGCTCATCGGACTGGCTTTCGACGGCAACTGGGACAGTCTTTCGAGCGACATCAACTTCGATTCCCGCCTGGCTCGCTGCATTGGAGTGGACATCCGTTATGTGCTGTTGATGATGGATCGCTGGGGACACGCTGACCGTTTGCTCAAAGAAATCAACGCCCAGTAAAGTCATGCTTACACGATAGCTTGTATTTCCATGCTCCATCAAGAACGATTTGACAATCCTTTATTTTCCAATAAACGATTCATCATCCTAAAAAAAGTGCTCAATATTTGTAACACAATCTGCATTTTCTACGTCTGATGAAATAGAACACCACCATGATGGCGTGTTTTTGAAGTAACACAACATAATCCATTAAAAATTAAATACGTATGAAAAAAGTGATGATGATTGCAGCATTGGCATTCATGACCATGACTGTTCAGGCCCAAATGTCGGTAGACCGTTTGATGAGGAAGTACAAACATTCGCCCAAGGCGGAATATGTTCATGTGCCAAAAATAATGATGACGCTGGCCAAGGCAATAAAGACCGGCGATGCCGACGACTATACGAAGTATCTCAAGCACATCGACAGCATCAAAGTATTGGACATGGAGGATTGCTCAAACGCTGTTAAACAACAGTTTTTCAAGGATGTTACGCAACTGAAAACAGCAGGGTATGAGGAGCTGATGATAGCAAAGGAAGCAGATGAGCAAACCGTGATCTTGGCGAAGAGAAACAAAACGGGAATTAAAGAACTTGTCATTGTCGACTCGGATAATGACGATGCCGCATTAATCCAAATCTTGGGAAACATCAAGAATTCAGAGATACAAAAGATAGTCGCTGACAAAAAGAAAAAATAGGTAGCTCTCCAACCCACTCAACCTTACCAGCTGTATGGATGCCTCACAGTTTAAGCAGTGTGTCTTGCCATGTCATGAGAAAATGTACCGCATGGCATGGCGACTCACGGGCAATGCGCAGGCGGCCGAAGACCTGGTGCAGGAGGCTTTCCTAAAGCTGTGGATCAAGCGCGATGGACTGCAAATTACCGACTCGGCCGAGGCTTTCTGCGTCACCACGGTGAAGAACTTGTTCTATGAACAGGTGCGTAAGCGGCGTCCACTGACCACGAACCATACCCCAGAAGAGTTGCAAATACCCCACGATGACGATGCCGGCAGGGCGATAGAGCAGGCAGAAGACCGACAGATGGCGTGGAAACTTATCAGCGGTCTGCCCGAGCAACAGCGGCAAATCGTGATGATGAGGGACATCGGCGAGATGGCGTATCGGGAGATAGAGCGGCAGACGGGCCTCACGGCGGTAAACATCAGGGTACTGTTGAGCCGCGCCCGCAAGCAGATGAGAGAACAACTAAAACAGATGAAAGACAATGGATACAGATAAAATCAGGCAACTTCTTGACCGTTACTATGACGGACAGACCAACGAGCGCGAGGAACAAGAGCTGAAAGACTATTTCCTTCAGGATGACGTTCCGCCTCAGTGGGTGACCGACCAACAGCTGTTCCGGCAGTTGTATGGCGCGAATATGCCGGCCATTGACGGTCTGGAGCAGCGGTTGTCGCGGCAGATTGACGGCTGGAACCGTGTGGAGAAGACGACTAGTCGGCGTTCCCGCACCGTCGGTCTGCGGTGGATGGCCGGCATTGCGGCCTCCCTGTTGTTGCTTTTCACCATCGGCCTACTGGTCGACAGGCAGCAAAAACAGGCGCAATATGCCGTGCAGCAAGATACATTCGACGACCCGAGGGATGCGTATGCCGAAACACAGAAGGCCCTGATGATGTTTTCCAAGTCAATAAACAAAGGTTTAAATAAAGTAGAAAATGTTACACAAGAGTGATTTGACCGCATGGCTGAGATCATTGTCCCTGGCCATTTGCCTCGTATTGGGGGGTGTGTCGCTGTCGGCACAGGACCGTCTGTTCAAGCAGTTTGAGAACACCAAGGGTGTGTCCACGGTGTACATCTCGCCCGCGATGTTCAAGCTGATGCCCAAACTCGACGTGGGCGACAAGGATTTGGCTAAGCTGGCCTCTCGGCTTACGCGCTTGCAAATCCTGCAATGCGAACGCCCATCGCTGATTCCTTCTATCAAGAAGCAGGCGCAGGCGTACTATGACAACAACCGCTATGAAGTGATTATGCGGGTGAAAGACGACGACGAGCGTACCACCATCTACCAGAAAGTGGTGGGTAAGGGCAACAATGAGTTTGTTCTTCTCAATGAGGAGAAAGACGAGCTGTCACTCATCCACCTCATTGGGAACATCACGTTGGAGGATATCAAAGACCTTTACGACAGATAGGTGAAGGATGTATCATACGGACGAAGGCTGGTTTGAATGGACAAACCAGCCTTCTTTTTTCGATAGAGGGCGAGTATGGATTTCACAGCTTAACGCATGATTGTAACTTGCTGTCATCTACGGCTTTGCAAACTCATTGACTTTGGACATCAAACCCATTGACTTTGGACATCAAACCCATTGACTTTGACTGCCAAACCCATTGAGTTTGACGACTAAAGTCAATGAGTTTGAAAACCGATAAGATGATGGTATGATGTATGGTCGTGATTTCTCACGCTCCAATTAAATATAAATGGCCTGGAGGGTTGTGATGGTATCACGCTCCTCCAGGCCATCGTGTTGTTGTATAAAGGCCTAACTATCAGTATCTCACCTTGATGTATTTCACGCCGTGAGTGGGCACAAAGTAATTAGTATCGGTGGTAGACAAGTCTTTCTGCTGCCACAGATCACGAACGGACTGCAACTGCCGAATGCCCAGTTGGCCGAAATATTTGGAAAGATTCACGCGCGCATCCTCGCTTCCTACGTTGAAGATACCGATGGCATGACAGCCGTCGGCCAGTGGACGTTGCCATATTTGGATATCACCGTCTAGCACGTCGCGCTTGGCCTGCTTGCCCAGTGCGTCTTGGTTGATGGCGTTTACCTCGTTGTTACACAACAAACCGAAGGTGAAGTCGTCCATCTGACTGAGGTCTCCGCCCATAAGCATGTTGGCAGCCAGCAGGGTCCAGAGCGAGATGTGCGTGTACTGCTCGTCGGGTGTCAGGCGTGTGTCGTGGAGTTTTGGACCCCATCCCACCTTACCTACAACAAGCATGTCGGGGTCGTTCCAATGACCTGGCCCGGCATAGGGATAGAGTTCGGCCTGACGTACGAATCCGATGTAGTACAACGACTGCCATGTATCGGTGATATCGCCCGTGGTTCTCCACGAATTGGCATCAACCGCATGGCCCCATTTCCACACGTCGGCCATGCCGTATTGACATAAACTGTAGAAAATGTCGCGTGGCTGTGCGCGTAAGTATTCCTGCATTTTCAGGTAAGGGCGCACGTATGCGGCAACGGAAAGGTCGCCATCGGCATCAAACTTGCGGCTGTAACCACACCAATCGTATTTCAGGTAGTCAACACCCCACTCGTTGTAGGTCTTCGCATCCTGCTCCTCATGGTCGAGCGAGCCAAGGTAATGCCCGCATGTAAGGTCGCCTGGCGAGGAATAGATGCCAAAGCGCAGTCCGTTGTCGTGCAGCCAGTCGCCCAGTCCTTTCATGTTCGGGAACTTCTCGTTCACGGCAATGGTGCCGTCGGCATTGCGCTGTTCGGCCTCCCAGGCATCGTCCACGTTGATGTAATTATAGCCATAGTCTGCCAATCCACGGTCGATGAGCGCCTTGGCAGATGCCATCACTTTCTCTTGTGACACGCTGGTGCCCCAGCAGTTCCAACTGTTCCAACCCATAGGCGGTGTCAAGGCAATCTGATGACCAACGTGGATACTGAAGTCTTTCTCATCTTTTCCCTTGCTGTTTTCGGCAATCAAGGTGAGCTTGTATTCGCCCCTCTCTTTCAAACTGCCGCTGATGACCCCGTTTTCGGCGTTGACAGAGAGCCCGGCTGGCAGGTTCTTCACGCTGAACTTCATGGGTCTGTCGCCAGAAGCAGGGATGCGGAAGATTACTGGAGAACCCGGGCGCACACCCATCACCGCTGCACTGTTGATGCGAGGGGTGGCTGGTGCGATGGGCGTAAGAATGTATTTGGGCGCATAGTGGCGTGTGATGCTCTTTTTGCTTTTGGCATCTGTGTAAACACACTGGATGCGAACATAATTGTGGGGGTTATAAAAAACGGCGATGGCCGACTGCCCATTGGGTTTCAGGGAGAGCTTGCGTTGTTGCTGACTCAACACCTTGCCAGTCTCGGGGTTCACCATGTTGATTTGAAGGGATCCTTTTTGTGCAAACTTGAAGATGTTCTTGAATTGAATCTTGCACACGTCTTTGCCTTTCACCCGGGTCTCGCCGAAGGTGATTTTGAGTCCATCCACTTTGTTGGGAACGCTCAGCTTTGGGGCACGGAAGTACATGCCGCCGTCTCCTCCGCCATTATAAACGCGCACGGCAATGACGTTTTCTTGTCCCCATTTCACGGCTTTGTGCTTGGCGGAGATGCTATATTCGCGCTCAATGTCGAACGCTTCCTTGTATCCTTGTGGCGAATCGGGCAGGCTTCCCGTGCCACCGATGCGCACACCATTGAAGAACGCTTCATCGGCATCATCAATCTTGCCCAGGTAGATATTGATGGTTTGTTTTAAATCAGAGTTGTCCAGCATCGATTGGGGCAAGATAAATTTGAAGCGATACCATCCGTAGGTATTCGTCTTGGTGGGTCCTTGCTCTCCCCACTTCATGGTAGTTTTGAGGGTGTTCCAGCTGCTGTCGTCGAAATCGGCATTTTTCCATTCGGGATTGTCGCCCATCTTAAACTTCGCTTTGTCAAAAGTAAGTACTTGCGCATAGGTCATACTGGTTATGAAAAGCAGCAGTATGGCTAAGATTTCTTTTCTCATGTAAAATATTGTTTTTGGTTATTACATTTGGTTTTGTTGCAAAGATAAGGCTTTCAAGATAAACTCATGCCCCGAAAAAGAAGAAAAAAGAGAAATAAAGGCGTGTTTTTTCGTTCTTTTCTATTTATTTTCATACCTTTGCGAAGTTTTGGGATGGGAAGGTGAATGACCTAAACGATACAGGGAGATGTCGGTAGGACATCTCGAATGAACAGAAAAGTAGCCTGAAAGAAAATCCCAAATTGGATGAAATATTAGATGATAGACAAGACAATAAGTATTATTTATTTTTTTAGATGAACGTAATTACGAAAACAGTTCAATTGCCTGATGGCAGAACCATCAGCATTGAAACCGGGAAAGTTGCAAAACAGGCCGATGGCTCAGCGGTAGTTCGCTTGGGTAACACGGTGCTTCTCGCAACTGTTTGTGCAGCAAAGGATGCAGTTCCCGGAACAGATTTTATGCCTTTGCAAGTTGATTATCGCGAGCAGTACAGTGCCGCAGGTCGTTTCCCAGGTGGATTCACCAAGCGCGAAGGCAAGCCAAGTGATAATGAAATCTTAACTTCTCGATTGGTGGATCGTGCGCTTCGTCCGCTTTTCCCGTCCAATTATCACGCCGAAGTGTATGTGCAAATCATGCTTCTTTCTGCCGATGGCGTAGATCAGCCCGATGCTTTGGCAGGGTTGGCAGCATCAGCAGCCATGGCATGTTCAGATATTCCTTTCGATTTCTATATCAGTGAGGTTCGTGTGGCACGCATTAACGGCGAATATGTCATCAACCCAACCTTCGAACAGATGAAACAAGCCGACATGGACTTGATGGTAGGTGCCACCAAGGACAACATCATGATGGTAGAAGGCGAAATGAAAGAAGTGTCTGAGCTTGACCTGATTAATGCTTTGAAGGCTGCACACGAGGCCATCAAGCCTATGTGCGTCGTTCAAGATGAGCTGAACAAGGAGTTGGGTAAGGATGTGAAGCGCGAGTATGATCACGAGGTGAACGATGAAGACTTGCGTGAAAAGATGAACAACGAGCTGTATCAGCCCGTGTATGACATCACCAAACAGGCTCTTCCTAAGCAGGAACGTCACGACGCTTTCGATAAAGTACTCACCGATTTCTTGGAAGAATACGATGCTGCTCACGCTGCCGATCTGACCGAAGAGGAACTGGAGGAGAAGCATGCAGAGGCTACACGTTACTATGATGACGTGTTGAAGAATGCCATGCGCCGTTGTGTTTTGGACGAAGGTAAGCGTTTGGACGGTCGTAAGACCGATGAGATTCGTCCTATCTGGTGCGAAGTTAGTCCGCTGCCAATGCCTCACGGAAGTGCAATCTTTACGCGTGGCGAAACGCAGTCGTTATCAACTTGTACGTTAGGAACCAAACTTGACGAGAAAATGGTAGACGATGTCTTGGACAAAAGCTATCAACGTTTCTTGTTGCATTACAACTTCCCTCCATTCTCTACAGGTGAAGCCAAGGCTCAACGTGGCGTAGGTCGCCGCGAAATAGGCCATGGACACTTGGCATGGCGAGGCTTAAAGGGTCAATTACCTGATGACTTCCCCTACACAGTACGCTTGGTAAGCCAGATATTGGAAAGCAATGGATCGTCTTCCATGGCCACTGTTTGTGCCGGTACGCTGGCCTTGATGGATGCAGGTGTACCCATGAAGAAGCCTGTTAGCGGCATTGCCATGGGCTTAATCAAGAATCCTGGCGAAGATAAATACGCCGTTTTGAGCGATATCCTTGGCGATGAGGACCACTTGGGCGACATGGATTTCAAGACAACAGGTACGCGCGACGGATTGACCGCTACGCAGATGGACATCAAGTGCGATGGCTTGAGCTTTGAAATCTTGGAGAAAGCTCTGTTGCAAGCAAAGGCAGGACGCGAACATATCTTGAACAAAATGCTCGAAACAATAGCTGAACCTCGCCCAGAGATGAAGCCTCAGGTGCCACGCATCGAAGCATTAGAAATACCAAAAGAGTTTATTGGAGCCGTCATCGGTCCTGGTGGAAAGATTATCCAGCAGATGCAGGAAGACACAGGGGCCATCATTACGATTGATGAGGTTGACAATGTGGGTAAAATACAAGTGAGTGCGCCCAACAAGGAGTCTATCGATGCGGCCATTAACAAAATCAAATCCATCGTTGCCATCCCTGAAGTAGGCGAGATATACGAAGGAACGGTACGCTCTATCATGCCATACGGCTGCTTTGTAGAGATACTTCCGGGCAAAGATGGCTTGTTGCATATCTCTGAAATAGATTGGAAACGCCTTGAAACGGTAGAGGATGCCGGCATTCATGAGGGTGACAAGATTAGGGTGAAGTTGTTGGAAATCGATCCAAAGACTGGCAAATACAAGCTCTCTCGCCGTGTGTTGTTAGAAAAACCCGAAGGCTATGTAGAGCGCGAACGTCGTCCTCGCCGCGAGAATGGTGGTGAGCGTCGCCCACGTCGCGATGACAATCGTGAGGAACGTCGTCATTATGAGAATGGTGATCGTCAACCTCGTCGCTTTGAACATCGCAATGAAGGCTCTGATCGTGCTTACAACAACGAGTCCAACGAGTTGAATGATACGTTTGATGCAGAGTAAAAAACACACTTTGGTCGTGCGCATCAAGCATTGATAATTGATGGTTCCAACGATTTGGGACGCATAAATAAGGGGTGAATGGCAAGCATGCTATTCACCCCTTTTTAGCTTTATAGGGCCGAATGGACGTTGACAAGGTGAGGTTTACTTGATTCGTTCGTTTTGTAAGAAGTCTTCGTAATGGTCTTGATAGCCATTGAAAACATTGATGTCTACATCCCCTTTGATTCCATTTACTCGCCCATCAGGACTCAATTGCCATATCACCAGGTGAACATCTGGCTTGTATTCGCCATAACGAGCTATCCATACGTTGTAGTTTTCCATGAGGTCGGGTGCCTCGGGCAAATACTTGTTCACAAACGTTTGACTGATGTATAATATCGGTTTCACGCCCACACGCCTCTCTACTGCTTGAAGCCACGCTCTCACTTCGGTGAACAAGGCCTTGGTACCCCCCATCCTTTTAATTTGACAGGGGAAGGGTTCAACGTCAAGAACGGGTGGAAAATCGCCTTTTTCAAAGCGAGTGTGCCGTATAAAATAGGCTGCTTGCGCCTTACCACTGGATAAAGTGGAGAAGAAATGATAGGCTCCGCAATGGATACCGTGCCTCTTTGCCGCCCGATAGTCGCTCATGAAGTACCTGTTCCGGATGGTCGTTCCTTCGGTTGACTTGATGTAACAAAACGAAATGGGATAGCTCACGGTGCCTCGTATGCGTTTCTTACTGATAGTACCGAGGTGCGTGATGCGCAGTTTATTCCAATGAATGGGGTAGTGTTTCTTGCCAATTTCGTGCTGATGTCTGGAGATGTCGATACCATAGATGCGCTGGTCGGTATAAACAAGTCGTTCACCCAAGTACCTGTCGGCTTTCCATTCGCCCAAACGAAGCTTCTTGGAAGACGACGAAAAGCCGAATCCCCAGTGCTGATTATCCTGCCAATAGCCATGGTAATAAGTGCCGTCGTGCGATTGATAAGTGCCTGCACCCTCAGCCAAGCCTTTTTGATTCAGTTGCCCATGATAGGTTCCGTCAGCGTCGGTACGTGTTCCATGCATCAACGTGTCGGCCTTCCATTCGCCCACGATGCGCCGTCCATGTGCATCGTAACTCACACCCATTCCCTCCCGCTTGCCCGCTTTCCACTGGCCCGCGTACACGATGCTATTTTTATACCGCATTTCACCGTAGCCTTCGTATGCGCCATTCGCCACCGAACCCCTGTATGTGTAATCTCCATGGCGCACCAATTCTTGTTCGTCTGGCTGAATCTTACAGCTAAAAAGCAACAGCGTTAATGTCGCCACCATGACGTGAACCCATTTCAAAGAGAGTAGATGGCGTTTCATGGTTGCTTCTCCTTTCTCAAAAGGTCGCGCAGTTGGCTCCGCGTGATGACTTCGTTCCCTTTGGTGATACCGATGAAATAACCGCGTGTGCTAAAGACAGGCGACCCGTCACCGCCCAACACCGCCGGCAAATCGTGCCGGTTATCATGAAGTGTTGTTGGGATGATACTGCACGAAGCATCGCTGCTGGCCAGCTCCTTCACACCAAGTCCGCCGTAGCCCACAGCAAGTGCTGCGCCATGCGCCTTGCCATTTACAAAGAAGATGGACAGCGGAGCCACGCCCGTGGGCATCTTTCGTTCAACCGTTTGCAGCAAGACCGTTAGGCACTGCTTGGAAGAGCCGACCTCACGCATGCGTACCTGCTGGCATTCACCATTCGGAAGGCGGTAGTAAGTGGTATAAACCGCCTTGCGTATCAGCTGCGGACGGTCGGCTTTCCGCACCGTATCAAACAACTGTGCAAGCCTTATGCAATGAGCTTTTTCATCTTCTTTTTCATAAGCGTATGCCGCCACCGTGTTATATCCCTCGTCATGAACTTCATGAATGCGCAGGTAGTAATTCAGTTCTTTCAGCTGAGCACGCAGCTGACGTATTTTTTTCTCGTTTCTCTCTTTTTCATTTTCAATCAGTTTCCGTGCGTCTTGCCGATTAATCTCGTCTGGCTTTTCCATGACGGTAATCATTCTTCCTCGGCATGAAGGAATGAAAAAGCAGCTGTTCACCCACACGCCTGTCGAATAAGTGGTGCGCACGCATGAGTCTTGTTGCAAGGAGGGACGCATCAAGGCGGTGTCGGCGGCGATGTCGGCAAAATAGAGTATCGTCTTTCCTTTGCACACCATTTCGTACCACGACTGACATGCGACAATAGCCACCGAGCGCTTCATCCGTCGTGCAGATGAAGGCCAAAAGCTCCATGTCACCCATGCGATGATGGCAGATAGCAGGATGACCCATGTCATGAGCTTCAAACGGGGGTTGTGGTGATGTCTTTGTTTCATGCCATGCAAAGTTAGTTCAAAAACCAGATAACGCAAAATGTTGTTTGTTTAATTATCAGGATGCTTTTTTCTGTGATGCATCACGCCAGAACCAGATGGTTGGTGGAATAACATGAAATGTTAGGTTTTTTGCTCGTTTTATGCACCTAAAACGGCTCTTCAAAACTGTACATCTAGAAAAAATCAATAGGCAACGAGGATGCAAAATGGAGATGATTTGGCAAGAAAAATGAATTTTTACGCCAAAAATAACGCGTTTGCTCTACTGTAACCATGCTTTTGGCGAGCAATTTACATGCTCTTGTCGCTTAAAAGCATGCTTATTACCCTTTAAAAGCAATGCTTTTGTTCGAAAAACGCATGGCGCATGGGAGTTGATTGCTGATAATTAACCGTAATAAAAAGATTATCAGCAAGATAAGAAACTCGCTCGTGCTTGGCGTATTTGCGCCCAAGAGCAAGGCTGTTTACAAATACGCCAAGGAGAGAAGGGTGTCGTGTCAAGAATATTCGCATTGCTCAATCTACGCTGTTTCCAGTCAGTCAGCAGACCATATTTACCTATTTTTAGGTATTGGGTGGGAATTTTATTGTTCCTAACTTTGCACCTCGAAAAAAATATGATTATAAATGATGAAAAAATTACTATTTATTTTAATCGCATTATGCGGTATGGTGGCGTCTTATGCCCAAAAAACTGACGCCATGCTCTTCGGAGACGTGAAGAGCAAAACTACGGGCAAGCACTTGCCTTATGCCATTATCAGCGTAAAAGGCACGCAGATGAAGACCGTGGCAGATGGAAGCGGACACTTTAAAATGGCTCACCTTCCTTTGGGCAAGCAGACCATTACAGCCAGTCTTATTGGCTATCAGGAGCAAGACATCGAGGTGAACATGGTGAGCGGCAAGGGTTCGGAGGTATACTTTGTGCTGGATGACGATGTGTTGAATCTCGACCAGGTGGTGGTGACGGGTACTCGTACGGAACATTATGTGAAGAATGTGCCCATTCGGACAGAGGTGATTACGTCAGAAGCGTTGAAAAATAAGAATGCACTGAATGTTTATGAAGCGCTGCAAGGCGTTCCCGGCATAAGAGTGGAGCAGCAATGCCAGTTCTGCAACTTCTCACAAGTACGCATGCAGGGCTTGGGTGCCGAGCATACACAGGTGCTCATCGACGGCGAACCCATCTATTCGGGGTTGGCCGGCGTGTATGGTTTGCAGCAAATGGGAACCACTGACTTGGATCGTATCGAAGTAGTGAAGGGAGCCGGCTCTGCCCTTTATGGCAGCAGTGCGGTGGCCGGAGCCATCAACTTGATATCAAAAGAGCCCACGTTTGAGCCGAGCATCAAGGCCGATTTGCAGTTTGGCAACTGGGGACTCAAGAGTTACAATGCCTCAACATCTCTTCGCAACCAGCGCATCGGGTTCACGGCCTTCGCCCAGCGCATGGAGACCGATGCCATTGATGCCACGAAAGAGGGGATGGCGCGCAAGGAAGTGAAGGGCAAAGACGGCGTGTCTGACCGTGTAGAGAGCAAGCTCAACAATTTTGGGGTAGGCGTTTATTTCTACAGTCCGTTTGCCAAGAACGACAAGTTGGTCATCCGCGGCAAGGCAACGCAGGAAGACCGTGTGGGTGGAACCATGACCGATGACGTGTTTCGCAATCCTTTTACCGAAGGCACGGAGAACATCAACACCAACAGATTGACGTCAGAATTGGTGTACACACTGCCCATCGGCTTGACATCGGAGTTGAACTACTCGGCAGCCTACGTTCATCATCAGCGCAAGGCCACTAACGACAGCTTTTTAAGCGACTACATGGCCACGCATGACGGAAAAACACCCGACGTGCAGACGATGCGCCCTTACATGGCCAAGGAGAACACGTTTACCACCTCACTGACCTTCGGAAGCCGGCTGGGCGACCACAACTTACTGGTTGGCGCACAGGCCTATTTAACCAAACTGCGCGAAACGGGCATGTACTGCATTGCCGACGAAACTTCTCAATACCTGGGTGAAGCCTATACATCGCTAGGCAAGAAGCACGCAACCGAGTTTGGTTTCTTCGCACAAGACGCGTGGAACATCCTGGACAACCTGTCCGTCGTGCCGGGAGTGCGCCTCGATACGCATCGTTCGGGTGAGGAATACGAGTCGAGCAAGAAGGTTTTTGACAGTGCGTTCCCTGATACGCATTTCAATGAGACGAGCGTCAATCCCCGTTTGGCCATTAAATATGAGGTGAACCCATCGTTGGTTTTGCGTGCGAACCTTGGCACAGGCTTTCGAGCACCTTACGGATTCAGCGAAGATTTGCACCTTTGCTCCGGTTCGCCGCGTGTGTGGAAATCGTCTAACTTGAAGGCAGAAAAGTCGATGAGCTTCAATCTGTCGGCAGATTATTATGGCAAGAACTACCAACTGAGTGCCAATCTCTTCCGCACCAACCTGAAAAATAAGATTGAATTTTCTGATGCAGATGAACAAGTACGCCGCTTGGGTTATACTTACCAGTGGGAAAACGTGGATGATGCGTATGTTCAGGGTGTAGAACTGAGCGTGAAATACAACCCCATACGCGACATCAAACTGGGCGTGAACTGGACCTTCAACCAGGGACAGTACAAGCACGAGCGCGCGGACTGGACCGACCGTCTGGAATTGGTGAAGGCGAAAGCGCCAAAACTGGTACAACAATATGAACAGTATGCCAAGGACAGCAAGAACGTTTCGCGCTTCCCAGCCATGACAGGTGACTTTGTTGCAGAGTACACGCCTGGCACCTGGACCTTCTCGCTCATCGGTTCAGTGCAGGGAAAGATGTACATTGATTATACGTTTGATGGCGAAAACGACTTGGCAATCGCCCAAAATTCAAAGATTAAGCAAACCGAAACCTTCACTACATGGAATCTGCGCATGGCCAAGCGATTGGGTAATTTCACCCTATATGCCGGCGGTAAGAACATTTTCAGCTACATTCAGGATGAGAAGCATCTTGACGATGCAGCCTTTATGTATGCGCCCGTGTATGGAGCCACATGGTATGGTGGGGTAACCATCAAGCTGTAGCAGCAGGAAGAGGGTAGGTCTTATACATGAATCTTTACTCAGCTTTTCGGAGGGTGTATCATCTTTCGTTGTTATGATGCACCTTCTTTTCGCGCCATGCCATCTCTGTTTGCTTGGTATCAGGCCAAACAAAGACGCCTCACCATGCAGATAGCGCAAGGTGAGGACGCATGATAGTCAATCGTTATAGATAGCAAAACACCCATTGCATGAAACGTACAATGGGTGTCTTGTTGCTGATTGTAGTGCTCTATTTCTATTTTTCTTCGCCGAACGAGTGGGGGTGTGCGGAATTTTTGATATATTTGTAACATGGATTTCTGGCGAGATAGACAGTTAGAAGTTTCTTTTTTACATCAAACTAAAGTAGAATACGAATTATGAGCAGAAGTTTTTTAGATGCCGTTGCGCATCGCCGTAGTTATTATGCATTGAAAAATGAATCGCCTATCACAGATGATGCCCTCCGTGAGTTGGTGGCGCAGGCCGTGAAACATGTGCCGTCGGCGTTCAACAGTCAGTCGACACGCATCGTCGTGTTGCTGGGTGAGCGCCATTGTAAGTTGTGGGAGCTGACCAAGGACGTGCTGCGTGCCATCGTTCCAGCCGACGCTTTCGCCAAGACGGAGGCGAAGATTAACGAGTCTTTCCAGAGTGGTTATGGCACCATTTTATATTATGAAGCGCAAGCTCCCGTGCGACAATTGCAGGAAAAATTCCCCACTTACGCAGACAATTTCCCCGTTTGGTCAGAACATACCAACGCCATGCACCAGTTTACCATCTGGACAGCCCTTGAAGATGCAGGTTTCGGCGCATCCTTACAGCACTACAATCCGATTATTGATGAGGTGGTTGCCAAGGAATTTAAGATAGATGTCGACTGGAAACTTCGTGCGCAGATGCCTTTTGGCGTACCTGCGGGCGAGCCGGGAGAGAAGACTTTTGAGCCGTTGGAAGAGCGATTGTTGTTCTTGAAGTAAGGCTAGGTTTCATCACTTTGTGGTGGATGTATCAAAACCTTGCGTGAGTATTTTGATGCTCTGTTATGTTGTGTGTGAAACGTGACGAACTACATTCCTATATAACTGAACAACAGGCTGTTGCAAACTCAATGCCTTTGGTGCGCAAACCCATTGACTTTGAAGTCCAAAGTCAATGGGTTTGCCATTCAAAGTCAATGCGTTTGATGTCGCAATGCTACACCGTGTTCTGTCGTTCTCAAAACCGATAGCCCACCGTAGCTTGAAACACAAAATGATGGGGAGTGGCGGTTCCTAAGAGTAAGGCTTGAACCACTTGCAACACAACGTCTTCCTTCACGATGGGTTGGTTAGTTACGGGGGTGAGTCCAAAGCTTGTTTCGACCCCAATGATGATTCGATTGATGTCTAGCTCCACACCAGATTGAAGTCCTACGTCCATGCGTTTGAACTTTGGTAGTTCCACCAGCTTCTTGTCTTCGTTATAGCTGTTGCCCAGCATCTTGCTTCCTTGCTCAAACAGATTCTCCTTGAAGGTGTGTTTGTAGTCGCTATTCGCCATGCTGACTTTGGCCTTGCTGTTGAGACCGCATGCGATGTAAGGCCCTGTGTAGAGATTCAGGTAAAGGTCATCGGTCAGGTGAATGTGAGCGACAATGTTCAACGGCAACTCAACGTAGTGCATGTTGACATGATAGCGCGCCTCACTGATTTGCTCGTTGCCGAAATATCCGTCAAAATTGAAACCTTTATTGGCCAGATAAAGGGATGGCTGAAAGTAGAAAGTGCGGCCCAAGGGTACTGCCATACCCCCGCCCAGCCGATAGGATAGCTGTGGAGATTCTCCACTGTTGGCGATGAATGCACTGGACCCCAATGCTCCCTTGACGTTCCATGTTACTTTTGCCGTGGCGAAAAGAGGCCATACGACGAGTGCAAGACTCCATAATTTTTTGCGCATAACCATGATTTTTTTTATAGACAGAACATCAGGTTAGCAGGAATCTTGCATGTGATGAGGTAAAATAAAACAAAAAATGTGTGCCGTTATCGTGTGTGGCTCATTTCTTGGGCATGAGAAGTTTGTTGTATTCTTCAGGCGTTTGGAGCAGTTTGATGGCCTCTTTCGTCTGTTTGTCGTATCTCAAACCAAGCTGAACTGCCCCGGCTTGGAAATAATAAGCCGTAACAATGTCTGTGGCAATCATCTGTTTCAATTCATCCTTGTTCAGCTCCAAGTCTTTTGCCACGTCGTGGGTCAGCTTTTTCTTCAAAGCCTCAAACTCGGGCTTGGCATCCTCATAATACTTTTCAAACTTGGCCATCTTCTCCAGTTCGGCCAAAATCTTCTCCGTTCCGGGGTCGTAGGTGAACTTATTTTTCAAAACCAGCTGCTTAAACTCGTTGTATTCGGTGTCCGTGAGCGTAAATTCGCTGGCGGGAGCGATGGTCTTGTGCTTGCTGATGTAGTCAACCACATAGTTGAACATCGTCTCGGTGCTGTCTCCGCGTTGCAGATAAGCCGAGATGTTGGCGATGGTGTCGGGCTTGATTTCCACATCCGGCATGATGCCTCCGCCGTCCCTTACCTCGCGTCCGTTCTTGGTGTGGAATACGCTGGTCAGCGAGTCGGGCAGCTGTGTGGCACTGTTGCGCCCCGCCGTGTGTTTGTAGTTGATGGCCTGGATGCAGCGTCCGCTGGGAATGTAATAATGTGCGGTGGTTACTTTCATGTTGGCGTTGTAGGGCAGCTTTGTGGTCATCTGCACCAATCCCTTGCCGAAAGTGCGGGTTCCCATGATGACCGCGCGGTCTAAATCTTGCAGCGACCCGGCCGTAATCTCACTGGCGCTGGCCGTCATGCCGTTGACCAAAATCACAATGGGCATGGAGGCATCGACGGGTTCCATGCGCGTTTTGAATGCAATGTTGGCACGTTTCAGCTTTCCTTTGTTCGTCACCACTGTGATGTCCTTTGGGACGAAGATGTTCACGAGGTCTACCGCTTCCTGTTCAGAGCCTCCTACGTTGTTTCTCAGGTCCAAGATGAGGCCTTTGGCTCCTTGCTTTTTCAGGTCGATGAAAGCCTGCCGCACCTCTTTCGCGCAGCCTTCGTAATACTGAAGCAGATTGATGTAGCCCACGTTTCCGGCCACCATGCCGTAGTAGGGAATAGCGGGCATCTGAATGGCACGGCGCTTCACCTTGAATTTCATCACCTTGCCCGTTGACGGTCGCTTAATCTTTAAGGCGAAGGTCGAGCCGGGTTCTCCCCTCAGATGCTCACTCACATACTTGGTATCTTTGCCCACCATCGTCGAATCGTCTATCTGTAGGATGATGTCCCCTTTCTTCAACCCCACTTCCGATGATGGCATGTTGGCGTACGGCTCGTCAATCACGGCGTTCTTCAGCTGTTGGTTGTAGCGGATGAGCGCACCGATGCCGCCGTATTTTCCAGATAGGGCCTGCCGCAATTCTTGCGTTTCGCTCTCTGGATAATATTTTGTGTAGGGGTCCAGACTGCGCAACATGCTCTTGATGCCTGTGCCAATCACGTCATTGGCATCAAGGGTATCTACGTACATCAGGTCAAGATTTTTATAAACGGCGTTGAACAGTTCCATGTTTTTGGCCGCCTCAAAAAGGTGGTTTTTGTCCTTTTGGGCGAATAAACCGTTAGGCAATAGTCCCAACAGCAAGAGATATAACAGTAGTTTTTTCATTGTCATGATATCAATTTGTTGAGCAAAGGTAATATTTAAGACTATAATATAGGTGTAGTGTTCGCTTTTTTATTGTATTTTAGCTTTCCGCTCTATTTTTTTTGCAAAATGTTTGGAGGTTTCAAAAAAACGTTCTACCTTTGCATCCGCAATCAAGAATATTGATTTGTCATTGCTTCAATAGCTCAGTTGGTTAGAGCACCTGACTGTTAATCAGGGGGTCGTTGGTTCAAGCCCATCTTGAAGCGCGAAGAGCGGAAATCCTTTTTAACGGGGTTTCCGCTCTTTTTGCGTTAGAAAAACGTAGAGACAAGTAGAAGGTAGTGGCGTAATTGATTTGAAAACGTGTTGACCGTCAACTCCAATAGAACGTGTATATCTTATCGCTTTTGCGTCTTGATAATGGATTCGTCATACACGTTGTGCTCATCAGGTTTGTGCAGAGGCTTCCATACCTGGGCAAAGAAAGGATTTCGTTTGGCTTCTTCGTCATAATTCCACGGCATGGGGAAGCACTCGGGGCACCAGTGACCACCTAATAGAACCAGTCGGGGAGAGGCTTTGAAGCGATGTCCAAAAGTGCATTGCCATTCCAATTGGGTGGATAGGTCGCCGCGCACCATCTGCTTGGACAGGCACTTGCCGCCCCTGAAGGCTGCCGCTTGCTGCATATCTTCTATATCCAGTTCGTCTTTTGGTTTCGACTCGTCATATCCATGGTCCAACATCACGGGCTGAGGCGATGGGTGATACAGTTTAAACTCGTTCCATCCCGGAATAGCTTTCCATGCGTCCATGCTGCCATAGAAGGCCGTGATGCGAGGCTCGATGTTGTGCTTCGTCCAATATAACGGTCCCAAGGGTTTTTTGGCGGTGGGCTTCAATACAAGATGTTTGATGAGACTGGAAGGGACCAAGCCCCCTAATTTCATCTTCAACGGAGCTTTTTCAGCCATTTCTTGAATGAATTGGTCTATCTTTCCACTTCTAAATGCAGGTACGATTCAAGGGTATCAGAATCGGTGTACCACTGTCCGTGGAAGTTGCGCAGCACAAACCAGTTGGGTTCGGTGAGGTCTTTGAGGTTTCCTAAGTTCAAAGCCGTGAAGGTGTATTGCATAAACGCCCAGTTAACGGTGCGATATTCCGCTCCTCCGCCAATGTTGTAGATGCGGCACCAGAAGTCTTCAGGCAGGTCTTCATTGCACACATGCGACAGCAGTACGCCCGAATCTTTGGCCGTCACCCATTCCAATACGCCGTTCAGGGGCTGGTGAAACATGATGGGGTCTAATGTGTTGAGAATGGAAGGGTATAAGATGCCCGTTTGACGGAGCGACACCCAATGCTTCAACCCCGACTCGATGATCTCTCTTTCGGCCAAGGCTTTCGACAAAGCGTAGATGTCATAGACGCTAATCTTAATGGGGTCGCCCACGCGTCCCCAGTGAATGGGATCGTTGCGGTCGCCCGTTTGCGCCACCGTTCCGATGTATACCAGGTGAACCCGGTCGGGATTGGGCTGTGCCTTGATGGCTCGGATGATGTTTTTCACCGCCCCCACGTTGACCTGCATGGTCTTTTGCGGAAAATAATCGGCTGCCGGCGACACCATTCCGCCCACATGCAGCACATAATCGGCATTCGTCACCCCTCGCAACACGTCGTCGTAATTCGTCAAATCGCCATAAATCACTTCCACGCCCGGCAGCGAAGCGTAGGGCGCAATGGTCTTACGGTCGTTCTCGGTGGGCAATACCAGCAAGCGAATGTCAAACTCGTCACGCCGTTTCAATAGCTGTTTCAAGCCCTCTGACCCCATGTGTCCGGTGGCACCCGTGAGGAAAATCGTCTTTTTTTTTGCATCATTCTCATCCAGATTAGGTTGTTCAACACTCCTTGCAAAAATACAATAAATATATGGTAATGTCAACTATCTTTTGTGCAAATTCGTCGCTTTGTTTTCATTGTGCCGTGTTCGTTGCGTGTTGGTGGAATTGAAGTCATGGGGTCAATACGTTATGAAAATATTTAACAACCAACCTCTTCATATTTGGCGTATTTACAACCAGTCTTGCCTTTGGTTGAAAATACGCTCAAAATGAGCGAGGTTTATATGTGATTGATATTTAATTATTTACGCCTGCATGGCGTAATTGAACCCCTATTTTTCATGCTTTTTTAGGCTAAAAACATGGCTTTTGTCGTGAAATAAGCATGGGTTTACCCGCTAAAGTCATCCATATAGGGCATCAAAGTGATGCTTTTAAGGTAGCAAAGTCAATGCTCTAAGCGTAAAATCTGCATTTTCTTGCCCAGCCATTGCTTTGATGCTCCCTGCAGGCCTATTGATTTTTTCTAGATTGCCAATTTGCAAATACCGTTTTATAGGCCTTTTTTGATAAAAATAATTTACTTCCTTCGTTCATTTCCAAAGCTCATTCAACGCGCGTAGAAGTTTGCAATGTGCCATCACTTTGATGCAACGTCTGGCCGTAGGGCATTATTATGATGTGAAAATTTCGTGAATAATCGCCGTTTTATTTGGATATTTCGTTGAAAAAACCTATCTTTGCACCGTTCAGTGGAATGAGGGGCTTCGCAGAAAGCTCCTCATTTTATTTTGAATACGGCTGGCATCGCTGCTTGCAAGATGCTTGGCACGAGCGGTAAGAATATATAGTACTAATTAAATATATATGATTGATAAAAGTGTCGTAAAAGAATTGGTTGAAGATTGGCTTCAGGACAAAGACTATTTCTTGGTGGATGTTGAGGTCAGTAAAGACGACAAGATTGTTGTCGAAATCGACCATGCAGACGGCGTATGGATTGAAGACTGCGTGGAATTGAGCCGGTACATTGAAGATCGGCTGAACCGTGACGATGAAGACTATGAGTTGGAAGTAGGCTCGGCTGGATTGGGTCAACCTTTCAAGGTGCCACAGCAGTACATCAATTTCATAGGAAAAGAGGTTGAGGTGCTTGATGGCGACGGACAGAAATACCGAGGTGTATTGAAATCGGTAGATGGGAACAACTTTGTTGTGACCGTTGACGAGAAGGTGAAGGTTGAAGGAAAGAAACGCCCAGAGCTACAGCCCGTGGATCATACTTTCCAGATGGACAAGGTGAAGTATACCAAGTACCTCATCAACTTTAAATGATGAGGCAGAAACTGATCATTGAATGAAACTAATATATAACATATAACGCTATGGCAGCAAGAAAGAATGTAGAAGAAACCATCAGCATGATTGACACCTTTCGTGAATTTAAAGACACGAAAAACATCGACCGTGCCACATTGGTAAGCGTGTTGGAGGAAAGTTTCCGCAACGTGCTAGCCAAGATTTATGGTAGCGATGAGAATTTTGACGTTATCGTAAATCCTGATAAGGGCGACTTCGAAATATACCGTAACCGCATCGTTGTGCCGGATGGCGAGGTGGCGGACGAAAATAAGGAAATATCGCTGAAAGAGGCTCGCGAGATTGAAGACGACTATGAAGAGGGCGAAGAGGTTTCTGAACAAATCGACTTTGCCAAGTTTGGTCGCCGTGCCATTTTGAATCTTCGACAGACATTGGCTTCAAAAGTGCTGGAGCTGGAACACGACTCGTTGTACAATAAGTATAAGGATCGCGTGGGACAGGTTATCTCCGGCGAGGTTTACCAGATATGGAAGCGTGAGGTGCTGTTGGTAGACGATGAGAACAACGAGCTGATACTGCCCAAGTCAGAGCAGATTCCGGCCGACCAATACCGCAAGGGCGAAACCATCCGCGCCGTCATCCTGCGGGTGGACAACGAGAACAACAACCCCAAGATTATCCTCTCGCGTACCAGTCCGGTATTCCTGGAACGACTGTTGGAGGCCGAGGTGCCTGAGATTAACGACGGACTCATCTCTATCAAGAAGATTGCCCGCATGCCAGGCGAGCGTGCGAAGGTGGCCGTAGAGAGCTACGACGACCGTATTGACCCGGTAGGTGCCTGCGTTGGCGTGAAAGGCAGTCGTGTGCACGGCATCGTTCGCGAGCTGTGCAACGAGAATATCGACGTTATCAACTACACGTCAAACATCAAACTGTTCATTCAGCGCGCGTTGAGCCCCGCTCGCATCAGTAGCATCAACCTGGATGAGGAGAATCGCAAGGCCGAGGTTTACCTGCAACCCGAAGAGGTGAGCCTGGCCATCGGTCGAGGAGGACTGAACATCAAGTTGGCTTCCATGCTGACAGAATTTACCATCGACGTGTACCGTGAAGTTTCAGATGCTGACGCTGACGAAGACATCTACTTGGAAGAGTTTGATGACGAAATCGATCAATGGATTATCGACGCCATCAAAAGCATCGGCCTTGATACAGCAAAACAGGTGTTGAACGCACCTCGTGAAATGTTAATCGAGAAAGCCGACTTGGAGGAAGAAACCGTCGATCACCTGATTCAGGTGTTAAAATCAGAATTTGAACAGTAACACCCCGTGACGCATGCAGCCCTCCGCGAACGAGGACGCTGTAGAAAAACTTCTGCAAATGGGCAGAACAGTTGGGAGTGTGAACATCAATAAGAACAAGAGTTAAATAATTATCAATGAGCATCAGATTAAACAAAGCATTACGTGAATTAAACATAGGACTTCAAACGGCAGTTGAATTCCTTGAAAAGAAAAGTGAGCTGGGAGAGGTGAAGGGCGAGCCAAGCTTTAAGTTGAGCGACGCACAATACCAAGCCCTGGTAGAGGCTTTCAAGCAAGACGCAGAGGTGCGCAATCAGGCGGAAAAGATTTTCCAGAAGAAGCCCAAAGAAAAGAAACGCACTCCCGAGGCAAAGGAAGAGCGTGTTGAAGAAGTAGTCGAGACAGCTTCATCGCAGCAGCGATACAAACCGCTCGGCAAGATTGACTTGAGCGTATTCGACAAGAAGCCTGCCGCTAAGAACGCTGATGCTCAAGACGATCAAAAGGCATCGGAATCACAAGAAAAACCGACAAAGAAGGCTGCTGCCGTCAGCCCAAAGCCTAAAAAAGAAAAAGTAGAGAAGCCCGCAGAAACACCAAAGGCAGCACCAACTGTGGTGGAAGAAAGCAAGAAGGACGACCAGAAAGCGGAAGTCAAGACCGAGGCACCAATTGTAAAGAAGGCGCAAGTTGACCAGAAACAAAAGGTTGACGAGCGTGTTGAGCCGCAGGAAAGTGAAACGCCACAGGTAGTTGACGAACCGCAGGAGAGTGAAGAACCTCAAAGCGGCGGAGACGAAATCTTCCAGACCAAGAGTGAGTTGCGCTTGCAAAATGCGCCCAAGGTGAATGTGTTGGGTAAAATAGACCTCAGCACCATCAATCAGAGTACTCGACCCAAGAAGAAAACCAAGGAAGAACGTCGCAAAGAACGTGAAGAAAAGCGAGATGGTGGACGCAAAAAGCGGGTACGCATCAATCAAGAACGGGTGGACATTAATGCCGCTTCTAAGCAAATCGGTAACAATGGCGGAGGCAATAAGTCGGGGAATGCTGACGGACGAAATGCTAATAAGAAAAATCGAAAGAACAGAGGACGTAACCAGAAACCGCTGGAGGTGAACGAGGAAGAGGTAGCACGCCAGGTAAAGGAAACGCTGGCCAGACTCACCAGTAAGGGTACGCAGAACAGGAAAGGTGCTAAATATCGTAAGGAAAAACGTGATGCCATGCAAGAACGCATGAGTGCGGAAGCAAGGGCAGAACGTAAGGAAAGTAAGGTACTGAAGCTCACCGAATTCGTGACAGTTAGCGAATTGGCTACGATGATGGATATCGATGTCAACAAACTGATTGGAACCTTGATGAGCATTGGTGTGATGGCATCTATCAATCAACGATTGGATGCCGAGACCATCAACTTGGTTGCCGATGAGTTTGGCTTCAAGACCGAATATGTGAGCGCAGAGGTTCAGGAGGCTGTAGCTGAAGAAATCGACGACGAGAACGACCTGTTGCCTCGCGCACCCATCGTTACCGTGATGGGACACGTAGACCATGGTAAGACGTCTCTGCTGGATCACATCCGAAACACCAATGTGATTGAAGGCGAGGCCGGTGGCATTACCCAGCACATCGGTGCTTACAACGTACAGCTGGAGAATGGACGTTTCATCACATTCCTGGATACTCCTGGTCATGAGGCCTTCACCGCCATGCGTGCCCGCGGTACGCAGGTGACGGATATTGCCATCATCATCATCGCAGCCGACGACAGTGTGATGCCTACTACCAAGGAGGCCATCGCGCATGCGCAGGCTGCCAACGTGCCCATGGTGTTCGCCATCAACAAGATTGACAAGCCCGGAGCCAACCCAGATAAGATTCGTGAAGACTTAGCTCAGATGAACTTGCTGGTTGAAGAGTGGGGTGGAAAATACCAATGTCAGGAAATCAGTGCGAAAAAAGGTATAGGTGTCAACGAATTGTTGGAGAAAGTACTCCTCGAGGCCGACATGCTTGACTTGAAAGCCAATCCCAATCGTCGTGCGACGGGTAGTGTCATCGAGTCGAGTTTGGACAAGGGACGTGGATATGTTTCTACGGTTTTGGTCAGCAATGGTACGCTGCGTGTGGGTGATGACATCATCGCTGGGACGAGTTGGGGACGCATTAAGGCCATGTTCAACGTACGCAACCAGCGTATTGAATCAGCCGAGCCAGCTGAACCTGCCATCATTCTCGGACTGAACGGTGCGCCCACGGCCGGTGATCAGTTCCATGTGCTGGAAACAGAGCAGGAGGTTCGCGACATTGCCAACAAGCGTATGCAGCTGCAACGCGAGCAAGGATTGCGTACACAGAAGCGCCTGACGCTGAGTGACGTATCACATCGTATCGCTCTTGGGTCATTCAAAGAACTGAACATTATTGTCAAAGGTGACACCGATGGTAGTATCGAGGCTTTGAGTGACTCGTTCATCAAGATGTCTACCGAGAAGATTAACGTCAATGTTATCTTCAAGTCGGTAGGTCAGATCAGTGAGAGCGACGTTACCTTGGCAGATGCTTCCGACGCCATCATTGTGGGCTTCCAGGTTCGTCCGTCTGCTTCTGCCCGTAAACTGGCCGAACAGAACGGTGTTGAAATCAACACTTACTCCGTCATCTACGACGCCATTGATGACGTGAGGTCGGCTATGGAAGGCATGCTTGACAAGGTAACCAAGGAGGTAGTCACTGGCGAGGTTGAGGTGAAGCAAGTTTACAAGATTTCAAAGGTGGGAACCGTAGCTGGTGCCATGGTTACCGATGGCAAGGTACACCGCTCAGACAAAGCTCGAGTTGTTCGCGACGGAATCGTTGTTCACACCGCTGCTATCAATGCGTTGAAGCGGTATAAGGACGATGTGAAGGAAGTGGCAACCGGTTTCGAGTGTGGTATCAGTCTGGTTAATTTCAATGATATCCAGGAAGGTGACATCATAGAAACCTTTACAGAAATAGAAGTAAAGCAAACGTTGTAAGTTTGAGCGTGTGAGTTTTGAGTTGATAAGTTCTTGAGTTGTTAAGCTTTTGCGTTCGTAAATACTTCAATTTATGAACCCTTGAGCACCAACAACTCGTCAACTCGTTAACTTGTGAACTCGTCAACTAACAAACTAATCATATCATCTATTGCAGGGGCGTCCATGAAACATCAGGGAGTTCCTGCATTTACATTTATGGAAGAAGTAAATAACACGAACAACGAATACGTCAGAAAGCTGACCGAACAGAAGTACGAGTTTGGCTTTACCACTGACGTTCATACCGAGATTATAGAGAAGGGGCTCAATGAGGATGTCATTCGGCTCATTTCCGACAAGAAAGGAGAGCCGGAATGGATGCTCGAATTTCGCCTGAAAGCGTATCGACATTGGCTGACAATGACACAACCCTCATGGGGACATGTGACGTTGCCCGACATTAATTACCAAGAAATCTCCTATTATGCCGACCCAATGGCGAAGAAACCGGCCAACAAGGAGCTTGATCCAGAATTGGAAAAGACGTTCGACAAGCTGGGTATTCCATTGGAAGAACGGTTGGCACTCAGTGGAACGGCCGTTGATGCCATTATGGACTCTGTGTCTGTGAAGACCACCTTCAAGGAAAAACTGAAGGAGAAAGGCGTCATCTTCTGTTCCATGGGCGAGGCTATCAAGGAGCATTCTGCCTTGGTGCGCCAGTACTTAGGCACGGTAGTTCCTTATTATGACAATTTCTTTGCAGCCCTGAACAGCGCTGTTTTCAGTGATGGCTCGTTCGTTTACATCCCCAAAGGCGTGCGCTGTCCCATGGAGTTAAGTTCGTATTTCCGCATCAACGCGCGCAATACCGGACAGTTTGAGCGAACGTTGATTGTGGCTGAAGACGATGCGTATGTGAGTTATCTCGAAGGCTGCACCGCTCCGATGCGCGATGAGAATCAACTTCATGCCGCAATCGTGGAGATCATCGTGATGAACAATGCCGAGGTGAAATACTCAACCGTTCAGAATTGGTATCCCGGAGACGAACATGGCAAGGGCGGAGTGCTCAACTTGGTCACCAAAAGGGGCGATTGTCGGGGAGTCAACTCCAAGCTCTCGTGGACGCAAGTCGAAACAGGTAGCGCCATTACATGGAAATATCCATCTTGTATCTTGCGTGGAGACGGCTCGCAGGCCGAGTTCTATTCAGTGGCAGTGACCAATCATCATCAAGAAGCCGACACGGGTACGAAGATGATTCACATGGGAAAGAACACCACGAGCACCATCATTTCAAAGGGAATTAGTGCTGGACACAGCCAAAACTCCTATCGAGGATTGGTTCGTGCAACCGCCAATGCTGACAATGCGCGCAACTACAGCTCGTGCGACAGTCTGCTGTTGGGAAGCGAATGTGGTGCCCATACGTTCCCCTATATGGACATTCATAACGACAGTGCCATCGTTGAGCATGAGGCCACGACGAGCAAAATCAGTGAAGACCAGCTCTTTTATTGCAATCAGCGGGGCATTCCTACGGAAGATGCCGTTGGCCTGATTGTCAATGGATATGCCAAGGAAGTATTAAACAAGTTGCCGATGGAGTTCGCAGTCGAGGCGCAAAAGTTGCTTTCCGTCTCGCTGGAGGGCACCGTTGGATAAACCGATTTATATCAAAAGAAACATTATGTTAGAGGTAAAGAATTTACATGCCACCATCAACGGCAAAGAAATATTGAAAGGAATCAATCTTGTCATCAAGACAGGAGAAGTACATGCCATCATGGGACCTAACGGTTCGGGCAAGAGTACCTTGAGCGCAGTGCTCGTGGGCAATCCGATGTACGAGGTTACGCAGGGCGAAGTGACATTCAATGGCAAAGACCTGTTGGCCATGGCGCCAGAAGATCGCGCACACGAGGGATTGTTTCTCTCTTTCCAATATCCCGTGGAAATCCCTGGTGTGTCCATGACTAATTTCATGCGGGCAGCCATCAACGAGAAGCGAAAGTATCAAGGACTGGAGCCGATGAGTGCCGGCGACTTCATCAAGTTGATGAAGGAAAAGCGAAAGGTGGTTGAGTTAGACAGCAAACTGTCCAACCGCAGCGTGAACGAAGGATTCAGTGGCGGAGAGAAAAAACGCAACGAAATCTTCCAAATGGCGATGCTCGAGCCTACTCTCTCCATTCTCGATGAGACGGATTCGGGCTTGGATGTAGACGCTCTTCGCGTGGTTGCCGAAGGTGTCAACAAGCTCAAGAGGCCCGATACCAGCACCATTGTCATCACACATTACGACCGTTTGCTCGATTTAATCAAGCCCGACATCGTTCATGTGCTATTCAATGGACGCATTGTGAAGACCGGAGGGCCTGAATTGGCCAAGGAAATCGAAGACAAGGGGTACGACTGGATTAAGGCGGAGGCAGAATGATGAACAGTGAGAAACAATATGTCGACCTGTATGCGGATGCCCGCGCCATGATCTTTCAGCATGGTTCGCCCGTGATGAATGACATTCGTGACGCTGCTTTCGAAGATTTTAAGCGCCAAGGTTTCCCATCACGCAAGGTTGAACGCTATCGCTATACGGATATGGCGGCGCTTTTTGAACCCAATTATGGATTGAACCTCAACCGGTTGGATATCCCCGTAAAACCCTATGAGGCTTTCAAGTGCAGCGTACCCAATTTGAGTACTTCGCTTTACTTCATCGTCAACGACGCTTTTCACGCCAAGGCGCTGCCCAAAGCAACGCTGCCCGAAGGTGTCATCGTCGACTCATTGCGGAAGGTGGCCGACACACATCCGCAATTGGTGAGCAAGTATTATGCCCAACTGGCCGAAACAAAGGGCGATGCCATCACCGCACTGAACACCATGTTGGCGCAAGATGGCCTCTTCATCTATGTGCCCAAGCGGGTGAAGATTGACCGTGCTGTCCAGGTGGTGAACCTCCTTCGCTCTGATGTCGACCTGATGGTGAACCGACGAGTGCTCATCGTGCTGGATGAAGGAGCCGAGGCCAAGTTCCTTTTCTGCGACCATACCATGGACGACAAGCATTTTCTGGCCACGCAAGTAATCGAGGCTTATGTGGGCGAGAATGCCTCGCTCGACCTTTATTGCATGGAGGAAACGCACGAACACAATACCCGCGTGAGCAACGTGTATGTGGAACAGCAGGCAAACAGTCGCTTCAATCACAACGTGCTCACGCTGCACAATGGCATTACGCGCAACCAACTCAACTTGGTGTTCCGTGGCGAAGGGGCGTCTTGTTGCTGCAACGGCTGCGTCATTGCTGACAAAAAGCAGCATGTGGACAACAACACGTTCATTCGTCATGCCGTGCCTCACTGCGAAAGTCATGAACTGTACAAGTACGTTCTCGATGGTCAGGCCACGGGAGCCTTCGCCGGTAGGGTGCTTGTAGAGAAGGGAGCGCAGAAGACCAACTCGGAGATGCGCAATCAAAACCTCTGCACCACGAAGCAGGCGCGCATGTACACGCAGCCTGAGTTGGAGATTTATGCCGACGATGTGAAATGTGGTCATGGTTCTACCGTGGGTCAACTCAACGACCAGGCTATGTTCTACATGCGCCAACGCGGCATCAGTGAGCAGGAAGCCAAGCTGTTGTTGGAGTTTGCCTTCATCAATGAGGTGGTCGATAGCATGCAGCTCGAACCGTTGAAAGACCGTCTGCACTACTTGGTTGAGAAGCGCTTCAGAGGCGAACTCGACAAGTGTGCGGGATGTAGAAATTGTTAATCAACCCATCATTGCCTCCCCCAAGTGCTTTCAAAAGCAAACTTGGGCGGAGGTTTTTTCGTGAACGTTCAAACCAATCATCCGTGACTGGCCCAACCGATAGTCGGCTCCGAGCGACCTTGTGACCAGTCCTACCCATACATTTTCATTCTATGTACGATATTTCTTCCATCCGTCAGGATTTTCCCATCCTCTCCCGAAAGGTCTACGACAAGCCCTTAATCTACTTGGACAATGCGGCCACCACGCAGAAACCCTTGTGCGTGTTGGATGCCATGCGTGACGAATACCTCAACGTCAACGCCAACGTCCACCGCGGCGTGCACTGGATGTCGCAGCAGGCCACCGAACTTCACGAGGCTGCCCGCGAGACGGTGCGCCGCTTCATCAATGCCCGCTCTGCCGCTGAGGTGGTTTTCACCCGAGGCACCACCGAGGGTTTGAACCTCATCGCCTCCACCTATTGTCAGGCGTTCATGCGCGAAGGCGATGAAGTAATCGTCTCTGCCATGGAGCATCATTCCAACATTGTGCCTTGGCAGCTGCAAGCTCAGCAGAGGGGCATCGTGCTCAAAGTGGTTCCGATGACCGATACGGGGGAGCTGATGCTCGACGAATACGACAAGTTGTTTACCGACAAAACCAAATTGGTGAGCCTCACGCAGGTGAGCAACGTGCTAGGTACCGTCAATCCCGTGAAGCAGATGACGGCCACGGCGCATGCCCATGGCGTGCCGGTGGTGATAGACGGTGCGCAGAGTGCGCCCCACTTCAAGGTAGACATGCAAGATGTTGATTGCGATTTCTTCGTTTTCAGCGGTCACAAAGCATACGGTCCCACGGGCATTGGCGTGCTGTATGGTAAGGAAGAATGGCTCGAACGCTTGCCACCCTATCAGGGAGGAGGCGAGATGATCAGCCATGTGTCGTTCGACAAGGTTTCTTTCGAGCGACCGCCATTGAAGTTCGAGGCGGGCACACCCGATTACATTGCCACGCATGGGTTGGCCGTCGCGCTCGATTACCTGTCATCCTTGGGCATGGACAACATAGCCAAGCACGAACACGAGCTGACCGCTTACGCCCTTGAGCGCATGCAAACCATTCCTGGGATGCGCATCTTCGGCGAGGCGGCCCATCGCGACGCGGTCATCAGCTTTCAGGTTGGCCACATCCACCACATGGACATGGGCACCTTGTTGGATAGGCTCGGCATCGCCATTCGTACAGGGCACCACTGCGCGCAGCCGCTGATGCAGCGGTTGGGTGTTTTAGGAACGGCACGCGCCTCCTTCGCTTTGTACAACACACGCGAGGAGGTCGACCAACTTGTTGCGGGCATTGAGCGCGTCAGTCGGATGTTCTAATCAGAACGCTTGTTTGCATTTCCACAAGGCGTTCAGCAGCCACAGGCAGCAAACCATGCGCACGGCGAACGGCGCTTCGATGGGAAACACGGTCATCACGAATGCCAGTTGGGCATTCAGCAGCAATAGCGTCTGCCGCGTGTTCACCTCACGTTCCATCACTTTGGCGTAATAACGCCGCAAAAGTTCTATCGGCATCAATAATTTACCGATGACGTGCTGATAATTGAAACGTGCCGAGGGTGTGCTTTCTGATAAAAGAATGTTCTTTTCCATTGTCGTTTGTATTTGATGGTTTATGTTCTGTTTGATACGGCAAAAGTACGACAAGAGTTGGAACTCATTTTTCCATACCAAACAAAGGTAGTTAATACTTGTTGTAGGTTAACTTTATTTCACATATAGAGGATGCACAACACTTTGAAATCTCATTTTTACCCCAACCTCATTGAGGCTGGTTGCGACGAGGCGGGGCGTGGATGCTTGGCTGGAAGCGTGTTCGCCGCCGCCGTCATCCTGCCGCCCAACTATGACAATGCGGACCTGAACGATTCTAAACAGCTCTCGCGCAAAAAGCGCAACGCATTGCGACAAACCATCATCCACGATGCCGTGGCGTGGGCTGTGGGTGAGGTAACACCGCAAGAGATTGACAAAATCAATATCCTGCGCGCCAGTTTTCTGGCCATGCATCGTGCGCTGGACCAGCTCACCACGCGTCCGCAGGCCATCATCGTGGACGGAAATCGCTTCACGCCTTATCATGATTTGCCCTATACCACTATTATAAAAGGTGACGGCAAGTACCAAGACATCGCCGCGGCCAGCATCTTGGCCAAGACTTTTCGGGACGATTACATGGACCGCCTGGCGCAAGAATACCCGCAATACGACTGGCAATCGAACATGGGCTACCCCACACGAAAGCATCGGGAGGCCATCCGTGCGTATGGCGTCACGCCCTATCACCGCCGTTCGTACAACCTATTGGGCAGTACAGAGCTATCTTTAGATTTTTAGTGCACTGCTTTTTGTCCAACTGATGCACGTTGCATCACGCTTGTCTTACAAGATTGCGTGTTTTTGCTTGATATGCGTTGGCTTCTGATGCTTGAATGCTTAGCTCGCAGTTGATTGGAGGAATCCAGCATGAACGTCCTCATTAACTCACAAACCTAAAAACTCAAGAACTTAGAAACTAAAAAACTCACAAACTTAAAAACTCAAGAACTCAAGAACTAAAAACTTAAAAACTTAAGAAACTCAAAAACTCACAAACTACTTCCCCATGCGATTAGAAAAATTCGGAAACGAACTCGAGCTGCTGCTGTTGCTCACCGACAACAATAACTACACCGCCCAGCAGTTGGCCGACAGGCTGCACGTCACGCGGCGTAACCTCTATTATTATCTTGACTATCTGCGCAACAGTGGGTTTCAGGTCATCAAAACCGGGGCCTATTACCGCCTGGACCCCAATAGTAAGTTTTTCAGGCGACTGCACGACAACATCGTTTTCACCAAAGAAGAAGCCGCTTACCTGCGCCGAATGCTGGAGGCCAGTAACAAGAAAGACCTCATCCTGGCTACCCTCAAAACCAAACTCGACCGCTATTACAGTCTGGAAGGGTCGTTCTCACCAGCCGCCTTGAAGCGCATCCACAACAACGTGCGCACCTTGAAAGAGGCCATGGAGACACAGAGCGTCGTGGTGCTCAGGGGCTATTCGTCGCCCCACAGCAAGACCGTTTCCGACCGCGTGGTGGAGCCTTACCTGTTGATGAACGACGATTTGGACGTGCGGTGCTATGAGATGCAGTCGGAAATGTGCAAAACGTTCAAGGTGTCGCGCATTAAGAGCGTCGAGGTGATGGATGTATTCTGGATGAACCAGGCCAAGCACCGCGACCTCTTCACGGATATTTTCATGTTCAGTGGCGACGAAAAGCTGCCCGTGAAACTGCGCTTGGGGCAGTTGTCATACAATCTTTTGTTGGAGGAGTACCCGCAGTCGCACCCATTCCTGGCGCCCGAGAAAGATGAGAAACACTGGATTTTCAAAACCGACGTGGCCAGCTATCTGGGCATCGGACGATTTGTGTTGGGTTTGTTCCAAGACATCGAGGTTTTGAAAGATCAACGTTTCAAACAATACATCGCAGACAGTATAGAGCAGATGAGCCAGAAGGTTTCTGGCACCCGCCCTGTTCGCCCGACAAAAAATGAGCAGTGACGTGCGCCGACAGTCCTCTTTGGCTCCCAACCAGGAGAGGGTACCTTTTCACGCATCATTTTTCATTTAGAATATCTCAGGCCCCCTTCGTTTTTCGGTTTTTGGACATCTGTTTCTCTTTGTATTTCAATCAGTTGCAATAGCATTGATTTTCCCCTCCAATTGCATAGACTTTGGACGGTAAAAGCATTCACTTTGCCCCGTAAAGTGCATGAGATTGAACCGGAAGCCTTTTGCTGCCTAAAAAAACTCCGCTTTGTTTGTACTGTAGCAATGTAGGGGCGTGATTCATCACCCTTCGTCATGTTGTGGCTCCAGGGACGGGACGTGCGGGTGTGCGGACCGTGATAAATCCCGCCCTTACGACGTTGGCCAATTGTACCCAATCAAGCTAGCACTAAAAAATCTACAAAAAATTGGTACTATTTCGTGTTCCCTACTTGTAAATGGTAACCATCCAATATTAGCCGTCTTTCACACTAACAAACAACCCTTATATGTCTGGCAGCATATAAGGGTTATTGGTTATTTGAAGTTTGAAGGTAGCATTTTCGTGAGTTCCTCCTCCGTCATATCTGGCAGGGGCCTTG